>DASZRQ010000200.1:0-14619 GCA_035549115.1 Occallatibacter sp.
TGAGCCGCCACCGAAGCCTGGATGTCTGTCTTGGCTCGATGTGCGGCTGAAAACTGAGTCGTTCTTCGTTCTGAAACAATAGGAGGTGTTTGCGTAAATTACAAGAGGAAAAATGAACAAAACTGCCAAAAATGATCAAAACGGTGAGCCTAAGCCTGTAAATATGCACAAAATATAGGGAAATTTTGTGGCGGAATGTTCTGAGAGGGCTCCATGCGGCCGGAATGGCCCTTTCCCGCGCAATCTGTAGCGCGAAGGCCGGAGACGGAGGCAAATAGTTGTTAAACTTAGGCTTAGTGCAACAAGCGAAGATGCCGGCCGGTTTTCACGCCAGAATGACGCGCACACCCTGGCGCTCGAAGGGTGCGAGGGATTCCGGCGAGGCTTCACGGTTGGTGATGAGGATGTGAATCTCGCTGGCGGGGCAGATGAAGGCCGGGCTGACCTGTCCGAGTTTGCTCGCGTCGATGACGACGATGACCTGCTTGGCCTGCTTGAGCATCTTGCGGTAGACGAGGGCCTCGTCGGTCTCGAGCGTGGTGGCGCCGCGCTCGGCGTCGAGGCCGGTGACGCTCAAAAAAACCTTGTCCATGTAAACATCGTCAAGGAAGGTGAGCGCCGCGTTGCCGGTGAGCGAGAAGGACCAGGCCCAAGGAATGACGCCGCCGGTAAGATAGGTGCGGATACCGGGCTGATTGCAGAGCTCCATGCCGATGTTGATGGCGTTGGTAATGACCTTGATCTTCTCGCGGTGGCGCAGGCTGCGGCCGATGTGCGTGGTTGTGGTGCCAGCGGTGAGGCCCACGGTTTCGTTGGGCTGGATCAGCTCCGCGGCGGCGAGGCCGATGCGACGTTTCTCAACGGCATAGCGCTGCTCGCGGGCGAGAAATGAGCTGTCGTAGCGGAAGGGCTCATAGAGCAGCGGCTCAACCAGCGTGGCTCCGCCATGAGTGCGGCGGATGAGGCCACGGTTCTCGAGCCGGGCCAGATCGCGGCGGATGCTGGGGGCAGAGGAGCCGGCGACGGCGACGATTTCCTCGATCGACGCAGTGCCGACGGAGAGGAGAAACTTGATGATCTGCTCGGAGCGCTGGTTGATCGAGTCGGACATGTCGGAGCGATTCTACACGTGTGAAGCAATGTGGTGAATGGATTTGAACACAAATTTTATCCATTTGGCAAAATTTGACACTTGATTTTGCATAGAAATGAGCATTTAAGCGCTGTATGATCATGAAAGTTGACGGTGGAAATCGGCCGCCGCGGATGGGGAGCAGGTGCACGTATGCCCGAATTTGCGCACGCAATGCTGCGGGAGATGTATGAACAGCCCGAGGCGCTGGAGAGAACGCTGAATGCCTATCTGGATTCGGGTGGACTGAAGCCGGAGATTGCCAGAGCCGTGGCTGGCTGGGCCAATGCCGAGGGCGAGGTGCTGATTGCGGCGAGCGGATCGAGCCGGCACAGCGGTCTAGCTGCGGAGATTATGCTCGAAGACCTGTGCGGGCTGGCGGTGGATGTGGAATACGCGAGCGAGTATAGCTGCCGGGGCGGCAGCGAACGCCGGCATCCGAGCGTGATCGTGCTGTCGCAATCGGGCGAGACGAGCGACACGCTGGCCGCGCTGCGCGAGGCGAAACGGCGCGGACACCGGACGCTGGCGATCACGAATGCGGCGAACTCCACCATGGCGCAGGAGGCGGATGCTTCCATGCCGCTGCTGGCGGGCGCGGAGAAGGCCGTGCCGGCGACGAAGAGCTTTACCTGTCAGCTTGCGATGCTCTACCTGCTGGCGCTGTATGAGGCGTCGCGGCTGAAGCAGATGGACGCGGCGGAGATTGCGGCGCGCATTGCGCAGGTGCGTGCGCTGCCCGCGAGCATTGCCGCGCAACTGGATGGTTGGCGGGCGCAGATGTATGTGCTGGCGCAGAAGTATCGTAAGGCGGCGAGCTTTCTATACCTGGGGCGCGGCGTGCATTACGCGATTGCCCGCGAGGGGGCGCTGAAGCTGAAGGAAGCCTCGTACATTCACGCGGAGGGGTATCCGGCGGGCGAACTGAAGCATGGGCCGAATGCACTGGTGAGCGATACGGTGCCGCTGGTGGTGCTGGCTACGGTGGATCGCGGGCTTGCCGACTCTGTGCGGCGGTATGAGAAGACGCTGCAGCTTTTCGAAGACATGAAGGCGCAGGGTGCGAAGGTGATTGCCCTTGCGAACGCAGGCGACGCGACGGTGAAGCGGCTGGTGAGCGACTGCGTGGAGGTGCAGCCGGTACAGGAGCATCTGCTGCCAATTGCCGAGGTGATTCCGTTGCAGTTTTTCTCGTACTTCATGGCGCTGGAGCATGGCGTGAACGTGGACAAGCCGCGCAACTTGTCAAAGGCCGTGGTGGAGCACGCGGCGGGATAAGACAAAGCGCGCGGAAACGGCGAGGCCCGGATCGCGATGATCCGGGCCTTTTGTATTTGGGTCGTGTTCAGGCTTTGGCAGTCTTGCCTTCAAAGTAGGCTTCGATCTCTTCGAGGGTCTTGCCTTTGGTCTCCGGCATGAAGAAAGCGGCGACGATGAAGTAGATGACGGTGAAGCCTGCAAAGAGGAAGAACATGGACGAGTAGCCATGCTTGCTGACGAAGGGCAGAAAGATGGCCGCGAGCGTGGTGGAGACGGTCTGGTTGAGGACAAGTGCGATGCTCATGCCGTTGGAGCGGATGCGCGTGGGCATGAGCTCGGAGAGCGCAAGCCAGACGCAGACGCCGGGACCGACGGCATAGAAGGCCATGAAAGCGTAGATGCCAAGGGCAACGAGCCAGCCATGGCGGGCGTTGGGCACGACGCCGACGATGGCTTTCTGAATTTTGAGCGGCGCGGTGCGTGCGGTGTCGAGATTCGCAAAAGGATTCTTGAAGAAGGAGTCCACCTTGCTGGTGGGCAGACTGGCGGCGCGGTCGATCTCGATGGCGGGCGCGGCCGGATCGTCGGCGCGGACAAAGCTGGTGGCCGAGGTGTAGTCGCCGTAGGAGTAGATGATGGAGAGCGAGGCGCGGCGGCTGTCGATTTGCGAGCCGGACGCGGCGAGCAGGCGCTGGGCCATGGCCTGATCGAAGTGCAGGGAAAGATGCTGATCGGAGTCGACCATGGGCTGGATCTGTGCGGCACAGTTGATGCCCTGCCGCTCTGAGACGAGAAAGAGCATGCCCACCGTAAGCGTGGAGACGATGATGCCGCTGGTGCCGAGGATAAAGAGGAAGCGGCGGCCTTTGCGGTCGACGAGCAGCATGCCGACAAGGGTGCTGAGAAAGTTGACGAAGGTGAAGAGGACATAGCCCCAGTGCGCGGCGAGGTCGGAAAGGCCGCTCTGGAGCAGAATGCCCACGTTGTAGCCAATGATCGAGTTGACGCCGGTGGCGGTGTTGCAGGCGAGCACCGTGCAGGCAAGGATGAAGGGGATGACGTACTTGCGCTTCAGCAGCGACTCGCGCACAGCGGATGCGGCGGATTTTTGCGCGGCGGAGTGCGCAGACTCATCCATCTCGCGGATCTCAAGGGCGGCCTGTTCATTGGAGCGCGAGCGGAGCAGCGCGGCGAGGGCCTGATCGCGTTTGCCGCGGCGGAAGAGCCAACGGGGCGACTCCGTGACGAAGAGGCTGCCAAGAACGAAGAGTAAGCCGGGCGGCAGCGAGACCCAGAAGATGCGGCGCCAGGCCTGGTCCTTGAAGCGGAAGAGCGCGGCGGCGTCGCCGAGGCGCGTGACATCCTGCACGCGGTAGCTGTAGTAGATGCCGACGAGCGCGGCGGCGACAATGCCGAGGGTGAGCAGCCACTGGAAGACGCCTGTGCCCTTGCCGCGGTGGGCGGCGGAGAGGCACTCGGCAAGATAGAGCGGGACGACGATGCCGATGAAGCCGGCGCTGATGCCCTGCAGCAGGCGGCCGAGAAAGAGCGGCGTGTAGCCCTGCGAGAGCGCGATGATGGGAATGCTGATGACGAAGGCCGTGCCGCTGACGAGCATCAGCTTTTTGCGGCCCATCCAGTCGGCCAGCAGACCGGCAAAGAGCGTGGAGATGACGCTGCCGAGCAGCACGGCGGCGACGATGACCGAGAGCTGCGCAGGCGAGAGATGCGACGTGGCTTCGAGATAGGGATACGCGCCGCCAATGATGCCCACGTCGATGCCGTAGAGGAGGCCGCCGAGGCCAGCGACGAGCAGAAGGAAGAAGTTGTATCCACGTTTTTCAGGAGCGTCGGGCGCGGCGGGTGCACTGGAGACTGAGGCGATGTACGGCGGCATGTGGCTCTGGTTCCCTGCGTTTGATGTGCCCGGCAGCGTGCGCGGCGAACCGGATGAGGTTCATTCTACGTTGCGGCCGCGGCGTGCTCCCGCTGCCATGCGGCAGCCAGGGCCGCGAGAGAGTCCGGCTCGCGGAAGGCGGTGGTGCCTCCGCTGGCCGTGGTGGACCATGCAGCGACGAGGTTGGCGTAGGCGAGCGCTTTCTCGATGGGCCAGTGGCGCAGCCATGCGTGAAGAAAGCCTGCGTTGAAGCTGTCGCCCGCGCCGATGGCGTCGACGACCGTGACTGGAGGCGTAGGCGCATGCCAGGACTGGGTCGCGGTATAAGCGGAAGCTCCAGCGGGACCGCGCTTGACGACGAGGAGCGGAACGCGCGTCCGGAGAAATGCGACGGCGCGATCGAAGCCGGGTTCGGAGGCAAGCAGGCAGGCCTCGCGCTCGTTGGGCATGAGGATGTCGATGTAATGCAGCGCGTCGAGGATGCCGCCATTCCATGTGCCATCGGGGTCGTCGTTGGGATCGAGAGAGAGACTGACGCCGGATTGCCTGAGATGCGCGAAGAGCTCCGGGATGCGCGGCGTGAGCGCGCGCTGGAGATAGTAAGACGCCATGTGGAAGTGGCGCGCACTGGCCAGGTAGCCGAGGTCGAGGCGGTCGAAGTCGAGGCTGAAGGTTGCGCCGGCGTAAGTGAGCATGTGGCGTTGCTGTGCGTGCTGCAGGTGAACGGTGACTCCGGTGCGATCGGCGGCGGGGATGCAGTGGGAAAGATCGACGCCCGCGTGGGAAAGCTCCGCGCGGCAGAGCGCACCGAAGTCATCTCTCGCGGAGGCGGTGATGAGGCCGACGGAGTTGCCGAGTGCGGCGAGGTTGTGCGCGGTGATGGCTGCGGAGCCGCCGATGCGCACGGCCATGCCGCTGGCGAGCAATTCATGTTCGAGGGGCAGCTCCTCCGGCAGGCCGTAGAGCAGCAGATCGAGGTTGGCGTCGCCGGCTAGGGTAACGTCAAAGCGGCGGCTTGTATCGCCGGAGGTCATGCCGCTTCTCCGGGAAGCACGGTGGTGTTGCGGCGGACGATCCAGAAGAGGATGCCGATGAAGGCCCACGCGGTGCCAACGGATTTGGCCAGCGGGCCGAGGTTCCACCAGAGCACGGCACAGGTGAGCATGCCGCCGAGCGAGAGCAGCATGGGGAACCACTGCGCCAGGCGGCCGGTGCGCCAGCCGCGCAGGATGGAGGCGAGGTTGACGCCCATGAAGGCGAGCAGCGCGCCGTAGTTGAGCAGCTCCGTGCCGAGCTGATAGCTGAAGAGGAGCGCGCCTACGAGGCAGATGGCGCCGATGAGCAGCACGTTGTTGCGGGGAATGCGGCTTTTGGGGTGCACAGCGCCGAAGAATTTGCGGGGCAGCGCACCATCCTGGCCCATGGCGTAGAGCAGGCGCGCGGCGCCAAGCTGCGAGGCCATACCGGAGCCCATGTTGGCGACAAGCAGCGTGGCGTTGACGATCATAAAGAGGATAGGGCCGCCCATGCGGCCGGAGACGTGAACGTAGGCGGTGTCGATGTCCGGGAAGGCGAGGCCCCGCGGCCAGACAAGCTGCGCGGCGTAGACCTCAATGCTGGCGAGCACACCGGTGATGAAGCAGGTGAGCACGATGGCGCGGGGCACGCTGTTCGCAGGGTCTTTGGCCTCATCGGTGAGAGTGGAGATACCGTCAAAGCCGATGTAAGTTAGCACGGCGATGGAGGTGCCGCGCAGCAGGCCTCCGGTGTTGAATGTGGCCGGATCGTAGAAGGGCAGGGTGAAGAAAGCCGTGGTGGGATGCGCGAAGTGGAGCAGCCAGCGGACGGCGGCGGCGAGCACGAGGATAATGACTACGCCGAGCGCTGCGGCCATGCCCGCGTTGATGCGCGCGGAGGTTTCAACGCCATTGCAGTTGAGCAGCGTGAAGAGCGCGGCAAAGAGGACGACCCAGACGAAGTAGGGAACGCCGGGCAGAAAGTTGATAGCCGCGCGGCTGCACCAGATGGTGCAGATGAGCGGATTGAGGATGTAGTCCATCACCAGGCACCAGCCAGTGAGATAGCCGAGGCTGGTGTGAATCTCTTTGCCGACGTAAAGGAATGCGGAGCCGCCGTGGGGGTAGACGCGCGCCATGCGGCCATAGCTGATGGAGGTGAAGAGCATGGCCACCATGGCGAGCAGGATGGCGGTGACGGCGTGGCCGCGCGCCTCGGTATAAATGACGCCGAAGCTGGGCATGGGCGCCGTGGGCTGGATGAGGATGATGCCGTAGAGCACCAGATCCCAGAAGCGCAGCGTGCGCTTGAGACCGATGCTCCCGGCGGTAGCGGTGTCGGCGGCCATGGGCTGTCCTTAGTTTGCCGCAGCGGGCGTGATGGTTTGTGCGGCGATGTTCCAGCCCTCGATGTGCACGACGGGCGAGGCCGGTGCATCGCCGGGCAGCAGCGCAGTGAGCGTAGTGGATTCGCCGGGCGTGAGCTCGATCCAGTTGTCGGACCAGAAGACCGGTGCGATGAGATCGTCGCCGGCGGTGCGGATGGCAGCGCTGACTTGGAAGGCGAGCGCGGCGTCGCTGTTGGCGAGGTGCAGGCGCAGCTCGCGGCCCCTGGGCGTGGAGACAATCTCGGCATGCGCCGTGACGCTGGCCTCGGGCAGATGCGTGAGCGCGGTCAGATCCTCGTGGCGATAGGCCGGAGTGTGGGTGTAGTCGGTGCGCGCGAAGTTGAAGGTAGTGAGCGTGCCGGGCACCCAGTAGAAGTTGTGGCTCACGACCTTACCCGCGGCATCGGTGAGGGTGAGGTCGATAAAGAAGATGCGCTCGGTGCCAGTGAAGAGATTTTCCGGCAGGGCAAAAGCGCGCTGCACGCTGTCCGGCGCGGCGTCGATGGTGTTTTCGGACTCGTAGAGCGGCTTCCAGTTGATGTCGTGCACCTTGACCGTGGCATGCAGGCTGGGGGCGGGCGCATAGGTGCTGTTGACCACGTCGATGGTCTGGTCATCGTAGGAGTATTGGATGTGCAGCGGCTCGCAGGCTTTCTTGGTGGCGAAGTATCCGGCGTCCGCGTCGAGATAGTAGTCATAGAGATGCCAGATCATCGAGGGCCACGCGTTGTTCAACATCCACTGGATGACGCCGGTGGAGTCGTATTTGTTGCGCGAGTAGGCCTCGTACATGGCGCGCTCGGAGTCGTACTCCATGGTCTGCGCGATGCGCTCGTACTCGGCGGCCGAAGTTGGCTGCGCGTAGACGGCGTCCATGGCTTCATTGAAGACCTTGAGGTTCACGAACTCGCCGCCGCCGTAGTGGACGCTCCAATCCGGGCCCACGGGCCAGGCGTTGGGGTCGGTGAGGAATTTTCTGCGGCTGGCGAGAGAGGGAATGGCGGGGCCGGGGCTGGTCTCCGTGTTGAAGCCGAATGCGCCGCCGTTGGTCTTGTCGACATACCAGTAGCTGGGCGCGACATAGTCGTAGGGGCCGGTCATCTTGACGCCGCTGTCTCCGGTGACGGTGGTGGGCGTGCCGGAGGCGGAGGAGAGCGTAGGGTTGGGCCAGTGAGTCTCGGCTTCGACCTTCAGGTAGGCGCTTTCAACGTTGGCCGGCGGAGGATTATCGCTGCCGTTGAGCCAGACAAGGAGGCTGGGGTGCTGGCGCAGGCGCAGCATCTGCGAGCGTAGCGAGGCCGTGGCGATAGTGAGGTCTTCGGGCGTCCAGTCGCGCCAGTGTTCCCAGTGGTCGCAGCAGCACCAGCCGAGCATGATGAGGATGCCGTCGTGGTCGGCGATGCGGAAGAAGTCATCGGTTTCAAGCTTGCCCTCAAGACGGATGGTGTTGAGGTGCATGTCTTCGACGAGCCGGAACTGGTCCTCGAGACGTTTTTCGTCGGTGCGGAGCAGCATGTCCTGGGACCAGCCCGCGCCGCGGATGAGGATGCGTTTGCCGTTGATGCGGAAGAGGCGGCTGCCGTTGGAGGTGTACTCGGAAGTGATCTCGCGGATGCCGAAATCAGTTTCGGCTTCGTCGATAGTGCGGCCCTGCTGGGTGAAGGCGACGGTCAGGTGCTCAAGGTGCGGCTCGCCCATCTGGCGGGGCCACCAGAGCTTCGGATTGCTGATGCGGAGCTGCGGGAACTTCTCCGGCGAAAAGACGACGGTGCGATCTTCATGCGCGGCGAGTTCCATCGGCTGTTCGAAGTGAATGCCCGCGGCCGTGCCGGAGACGATGCCGCTGACGGAGTGATCGGCTGCGTTGTGCAGCTCAGCGTAGATGGTGAGATCGGCGAGATCGGTGGCGCCGTTGGGCAGATGGGTTACGGCCTCAGGCGAGCGCACGGTGACCGGGCCCGTGGCGACGAGATCGACCGCGCCCCACAGGCCCATGTCCTTGTCCGGCGGGCAAGGATTCCAGTCGACCCAGTTGATGCCGAGGTCTTTCTCCGTGGGCGCGAAGGTTTCCACGGCGAGCACGTTTGTCTTGCCGGGTTTGAGCACATCGGTTACATCGAAATCATAGGTGCGGTAAGCGCCGGCGACCTGATCGCTGCCCGCGATTTTTTTGCCATTGAGCCAGATGTCGCCGCGGTAGTTGAGGCCGCCGAAGTGCAGCCAGAAGCGGCCATCGTGCGCGGCGGCGGGCGCGGTGAACTCCGTGCGATACCACCAGCCGCAGGCGTAAGGGCTGTCCGCGGGCATGGGCAGGTTGGAGAAGTTGTGGCCGAGAGGATAGTTCACGCCGGGCAGATGGCGGATGTTGTCGCCGTAGTAGGGATCGGGCAAAACGCCGGCGGCGGTTTGCGCGGCCAGCACGGTGGAAGGTACGGAGGCTTTGAGCCAGCCCGCGGTGTTGAAGCCGGGCGCGGCAATGGCATCGCCCGATGCCTGCAGCTTGCAGGCGGACTGAAGACTCCAGCCCTCGTGGAGATGTGTGACGGTTTCAGCGGGAAGGGCCGCCGCGGCCGCGGCAAGCACCAGAGAGAACAACGCGCGTTTCATCGGAATCACACTCCTCGTCCGGCGATGCGGAGAATGCGGGCCCTGGCGGCAGCGGCCTGGGGAAACGAGAACCGGGCGGAACGCAGCGGTTCAATCGTTTGAATAAAGGGACTATTTCTCATGCTCAAGCTCCCTGTCAAGCGTGTTCTTTGCGCCGCGATGCCGTTCTGACCCGGCTTTGCGCAGCACGCGTGGTCGATCCGCGCACAACCAGCTCTGGGCTGGCGCGATGCAACTGGATATTGGAGGAGGATGTGCCTTCGTGCGCATCGATGGCGCGGAGCACCCACCTGGCGGCGAGCAGGCCCATCTCCTTGAGGGGCTGATGCACGGTGGTGATGCCGGGCGTGGCGACGACCGAAGGTAGCACGTCGTCGAAACCGATGACAGAACAATCTTCGGGAATGCGCAGGCCAGCATCCGTCAGGCCACGCACGACACCCAGTGCGGTGAGATCGTCGAAGGCGAGCACCGCGGTGAAGCGGATGCCGGACTCGAGCATTTTGCGGGCAAGTGCGCGGCCTCCCTCGAAGCCGGCAGTGGGTCCGGCGAGGCCGGGCAACTGAAAAACCAGTCTGGGATCGAGCTTGATGCCCGCCTCGGTTGCGGCACGGCGAATGCCAGCCCAGCGCGGCTCGCTGTCGAAGAGCTCTTCCGGGCCGCGGATGACAGCGATGCGGCGGTGGCCGAGCTCAACGAGATGGCGCAAAGCCATGGCACCGCCTGCCTCGTTGTCGATGAGCAGCGAGTCGATTCTGCGGCTGGTGAGATCGCGGCCCAGGATGACGATGGGCACATGATTCTTTTCGATGTCGGCAAGTAGGTTGGTTTCTTCAAAGACCCAGCTAGCGATGACGATTACACCTTCGGCACGGCGCTCGAGCACCATCTTGAGGTAGCTGTCGAAGAGCTTGCGGTGGGTCTGCGCATCCATGAGCAGCGGCAGATAATTCGCCGGATGAAGCCCGGATTGAATGCCCTGCACGGTGGGGATGCAAAAGGGGTCGGAGAGATCGTAGGCGAGCACACCGATGGTCTGGCTGCGGCGGCGGCGCAGGGAGCGCGCGAATGCGTCAGGGTGATAGCCGAGCTGGCGGGCAACCTCACGAATGCGCGCGCGGGTGGAGGCAGCGACATTCTGCGAGAGCGGCGCCTCGCTGAGCACGATGGAGACAGTGGAAACCGAGTAGCCGCAGGCGCGGGCAACATCGTGCAGCGTAACGTGGCCGGACTTGCGCTGACCCACTGAAGCCGTCTCCTGCGGCGCCGTACCGGCTGCCGTGAACTGTGCGAATCCCGTGTGCTCTGTTTGACTCTGCACCGCTGGCAATGCGATTCAAGCACTGCCCTGTTGGCGGGAGTTTTTCCCTTGACACTCGGAAAAATCAATCATACAGTCACATGTCAAGAGGTTCAAACGTTTGAATAAGGGCTTTTGGCCCGGGAGCGAGTCATGACCACTCGGAGCGCCAAGGTTGCGCGGTTCGCGCGGCCCCTCTTCTCTTTTGCACTGCTGCTGTGCTGCGCGGCGGCGGTGCTTGCGCAGGCAGGACGCGGCAGCATTAATGGACTGGTATCAGATCCGACCGGCGCGATTGTGCCCGGCGCAACCGTAACCGCGCAGGATGCGGGCACGGGCGTGAAAATCACTACCGTCTCTTCGGCGGCGGGACTCTACTCGTTTGTCTCACTCACGCCGGGCACCTACGACGTGACGGCCAGCGCCAAGGGCTTCGACACGGCAGTGTTGAAGAACGTGACCGTGAGCGTGGACCAGACGACATCCGTCAATATCACGCTCAAGGTGGGCAGCGTGAGCGAAGTGGTAACGGTGAACGAGACCAGTGCGCTGGTGGATGAGAACAACTCCACCGTGGGCCAACTGATCTCCTCCGCGGCGATTGATCGCGTGCCGCTGCTGACGCGCAATGTGTACGAGTTGGTGCAGTTAAGCGCGGGCGTGATCCCGGCGAACGGCAGCCCGAATTCATCCAGCACACCGGGGATCTTCAATGCGCGCTCGGGCATCGATGTTTCGTCGTACACGATCAACGGCGCACTGCAAGGCACGGTGTATTACATGATTGACGGTAGCCCCGTGGGCGTGGCGGAGAACAATGCAGCGACGATGCTGCCCGCTTTCCAGATGCCGGAAGACGGTGTGGATGAGTATCGCGTGGAGACGCAGAATACGCCGGCTACCTATGCCAGCGGCGGCGCGGGCGTGATCAGCCTTGTGAGCAAATCGGGCACCAATACCTTCCACGGCGGCGGGTTTGTGTATATCCGTCCGAATGTGCTGGCAGCCAACGAATGGTTCAACAAGCAGAACCAGATTTCACAGGGGCTGCCCAACGAGACGCCGGATTTCCATCGCTACCAGGAAGGTGGTTCGATCAGCGGACCGATCCTGCATAACAAGCTGTTTTTCTTTGCCGACTACGAAGCGACACAGCAGGCCTCGCTTGAGACCGGCGGTTTTACTGTTCCTACGGATGCCGAGCGCACCGGTGATTTTTCCGCGGACAGCTTTACCGTCTACAACCCGCTCGTTGCCGACGATCCGACGACAGGAATGCGTCAGCCCTTTGACGGCAATATGATTCCGCAGGGCGATCTGAACCCGATTGCGCTCAAGTTCGCCACGTTTTTCCCTGAGCCGAACAATGATGGCGAAGGCGAGTATCACGTGAACAACTACACGGCGTCGGGGCTCGATCCGAATGACGCGCAGAAGTTCGATATTCGCGGCGACTACATGCTGGGGCAGAAGCATCGGCTGTTCAGCCGGTTCTCATTTGCCCGGCTCAAGTTTGGCAACGCGGACTTGTATGGCAGCAGCAACGAATACGACCCGCTCTACTACCAGAACATCACCAATGCGCGGAACATTCTGCTGGCGGATGACTACTCGATCACGCCCACTTCCGTGCTGCAACTGCGCTATTCGTTCACACGGCACTATGAAGACCAGACGGGCGATCCGCGCCAGGGAGCTTTCGATATCACGTCGGTTGGCTTCCCGCAGTCGCTGGCTGACCAGGTGCTGTACAAGCAGATTCCGACGATGAGCTTCAGTACAACGACGACCGTCGGCGGCACGGGCAACTGGGATACTTTTCTGTTTGCCAGTGAGAGCAGTGATGCGAGCGCGACCTACACGAATGTAAAAGGCAAACACGAACTGAGCCTGGGCTTCGAGTATCAGAAGCTGTTCATGAACATCGGCCAGCCGCCGTCGCCAGCCGGGGCGTACTCCTTTGATGACACAGCGACGAGTTCGGTGACATATGCGGGCGATGGCAGCGATTTTGCATCGTTCCTGATCGGCATGGGCACGGAGCCTGGTTCCGAAAGCTACAACTTCACCAAGGATGTATTTGCGGCTGAGGCAAATCCGTATTGGGCGTTCTTCGTCCAGGACAAATACCACATCACGCATAACTTCACGGTTGATCTCGGCCTGCGCTGGGACTTCTTTGGAGGGCGCACGGAACGGCACGACCGGCTCGAGTACTTCGATCCGAATCTGCAGTTCACAGAAAGCAGCATTCCGCTTATCGGCGGGGAGCGGTTTGCCGGTACCAGCGGCAATGGGCGCAGTCCATTTGCCCTGAATCTGAAAAACCTCGCCCCACGTATTGGATTTGCGTGGCAGCCAGTGCAGAATCTAGTGGTGCGTGGCGGCGCGGGCTTCTACTACGGACCCAGCCCGGAAATGGTGGCCAACCCCTCGCTGAACAGCGACGGCTTTGGCACCATAACCAACTGGAACGCAACCGAGTACAACGGCGACAGCACAGCCGCGGACAACGGCAATCCAAATGCGATTCCGGAAGGCAATTCGGTCTTTAATAGTTCGAATACCTGCGCAAACAACGGCGATGTGCAAGGCTGCTACTCGCTGAGCAACCCCTTCCCGGATGGCGTGGTTCAGCCGACGGGTTCCTCGCTGGGCGCGGCGACTAACCTGGGCAGCACGCTCTCGACCGTGCTGCACACACAAAACACACCGACAACTTACAACTACAACTTCGGCCTCGAATATCAGTTCCCCTATCAGACGGTATTCAGCGTGGCCTATGTTGGCAGCCGCGGTCTGTTTTTGCCGCTGGGCGCCGTGGATCTGAACGCGCTTTCAATCGAAACGATTGCGCAATACGGAGACTCACTGCTGACGGACATGGTGCCGAACCAGTGGGAAGCAATTCAGCCGGCAACCAATGCGAACTATGGATCGGATACAGTGCCTCTGTGGGTATCACTGCAGCCATTCCCGCAGTTCGGCAATGGCGGCTACGGTGCGGGCAATGGTGTGAACGTGAATGGCTTCGGTGGTGGCGACTCGGAGTACAGCTCGCTGCAGGCCAAGGTGGAGAAGAAGCTGACCCACCACTTTACGATGCTGGGCGCCTTTACGTGGGGCAAGCTGATCACGGACGACTCGGCTCCGCCGCTGGCGTTTGTGGGCTATCATGGCGCCTCGCCTCAGGACTGGCGCGACCTGCGCCTGGAGCATTCGCTGAGCTCACAGGATATCAAGTACCAGTTCAATGTGTCCGCTTCGTATGATCTTCCGGTGGGCCGCGGGCGCGCAGTAAACCTGAATGGGCTGTCCAATGCTGTGCTGGGCAACTGGACAGTAAATGCAATCGCATACCTGAGCACCGGCGTGCCGATCAACTCACCAACCGGCACGGGCGACCCTTACTTCAACCAGCGCGTGGATATGACCTGCGATCCGGGCAAAGGCGCGCCGCATACGGCCGATCAGTGGTTCAACTACAGTTGCTTTGCGGATCCGGCGTCGAATTTTGTGCCCGGCTCTGCACCTGCGTTGCTGGGCAGCGTGCGCACCGACGGCGCGCATGACCTGGACATGTCGTTCTACAAGAGCTTTCCAATCGGCAAGGAACACAGCTTGCGGTTCGAGGCCTCGGTCTATAACCTGACGAACACGGTGCAGTACGGTTATCCGAATGTGTTCTGGAATCCCGATCCGACGCCGGATAACATGGCGGGTTTCGGGCAGGTGTTCAGCTCGTCGAACACGCCGCGGCAGTTCCAGTTCGGCTCGCGCTTTACGTTCTGAGCGGGCAAATATGAGTCACTCCACCGGGGGCGCAAAGGCGCTCCCGGTTTTTTGTGTGCAGAGGACGCGAGCCAGGGTGTGCGCTGGGTGCATGGAAGGCGCTGGCAAATTGCGCAACTGCTACAATGCAACAAGCGCTGGATTCAGGCGTTTTCCCTGGCCGGGATGGCGGAACTGGCAGACGCAGCGGACTCAAAATCCGCCGGCCCTTGCGGTCATGGGGGTTC
>DASZRQ010000201.1:0-6233 GCA_035549115.1 Occallatibacter sp.
AGGTATTTTTGCATCCGTCCTCCCTGATCCTGCAGAGCCGCTCAACGGCACACACCGTCATCGGCGGCTTGTGGGATTTTGCAGGGATCGCGTGGGACATGACTCCGCCGCGGGAACCCCTGGCAGGAGTCATCAGCCGCCCGGCCTATTGGATGGGGCAGCGGTTAAGGGTGAACTCCATCACCACTCTCTCCATTACACCCGCGCGTGCAATGCGCTGTCAATGTATCGCGGAAGCAGTAAGGCGCGGGCAAGCTAGTTGTGCTTGCCCTTCCACTCTTCGTAGGGCCCCTGGAAATCCTCGATACCGCTCCCGTCAAAGTGCCACAGCCGCGTCGCGACTTCGTCGATCAGGTCGTGATCGTGCGTCACCAGCAGCACCGTGCCTTCATAACGCTGCAATGCGATGTTGAGCGCATTGATGGATTCGAGATCGAGATGGTTCGTCGGCTCGTCGAGAATGAGAATATTCGGCTTGGTCAGAATCAGCTTGCAGAAGATGAGCCGCGCCTGCTCGCCGCCGGAGAGGGCCTTGGTGGGCTTGGCGCCCTCCTCGCCGCTGAAGAGCATCTGTCCGAGGATGCCGCGTATCTCCTCAACGTGCGCCGCGGGATTCCAGCGATGCAGCCATTCGCTTACAGTGAGCCCGTGCTCGATGGTTGAGCCCACATCCTGCGGGAAGTAGCCGACCTGCGCTTCGTGGCCCCAGAAGACTGTGCCATTGTCGAGTGTGAACTCTGCGTCGGCCAGGCCCGGATAGTTTGCCAGCAGGCTCTTCAGCATCGTGGTCTTGCCTGCGCCGTTGCGGCCCATCAGACAGATTTTTTCGCCGCGCAGAACATTGGCGCTGAAGTTGTCGATCACGTGCAGGCTGTCGTAGGACTTCATCAGTCCCTTGATTTCGATCACATGCTTGCCGCTTGGGCGCACCTGGTCAAATTTGATGAAGGGGCGCTGGATGTTCGAGCGCGCCAGTTCGTTAGTCTGCAGGCGTTCCACGTCTTTGCGCCGGCTGGTCACCTGCGTGGAGCGCGTGCCGGCCGCGAACCGCGCGATGAACTCGTTCAACTGCGCGATCTTCTTTTCGCGCTGTGCGTTTTGCGACTCCAGCGTGGACCGCACCTGTGTCTTGGCCATCACCATGTCGTCATAGCCGCCCGTATAGGTGATGATCGTCTGGTAGTCGATGTCGGCCGTGTGCGTGGTCACGCTGTTCAGAAAATGCCGATCGTGCGAGATGGTGATGAGCGTGCCGTCGTACTTGAGCAGGAAATCCTGCAGCCAGTGGATCGAGTCGAGGTCGAGGTAGTTGGTCGGTTCGTCCAGCAGCAGCGCTTCCGGCTTGCCAAAGAGCGCTTGTGCAAGCAGGATGCGCACTTTTTGACCGCCCTGCAACTCGCCCATCTTGCGCTCGTGCAGCTCGTCGGCAATGTCGAGACCTTGCAGCAGCACGGCAGCATCGCTCTCGGCGGAGTAGCCATCCTCGTCGCCGATGACGCCCTCAAGCTCGCCGAGCCTCATGCCGTCCTCGTCGGTCATCTCGGCCTTCTCGTAAATCCTGTCCCGTTCTTCCAGCGCGGCCCACAAAGGCTTGTTGCCCATGATGACTGTGTCGAGCACACGGTAGTTGTCGAAGGCGAACTGGTCCTGGCGTAGCACGCCCAGCTTGCGCGGACGGACGACGGTGCCTTTCTGCGCGTCGAGCTCGCCGGTGAGCACTTTCATAAAGGTCGATTTGCCCGCACCGTTCGGACCGGTAAGGCCATAGCGGCGGCCCGGAGTGAACGTCGTGCTCACTTCCTCGAAAAGTACCTTCGAGCCGTAGCGCATGGAGACATTGCTGACGCTGATCATTCGGACGAAATCCTGTTATATGGCTGCGGCGCATAAGCGCGGGTGCAGCCAGAGAGAGATGGCTTTGAAACTTTTGGCCGGCCATGGGCGCGAAGTCGTCGCGCGGCCGGAAAAGGAAAGCTGCACGTTTAGTTTCTCACAAGCGGCGCATAGGGAAAACAAGTCTTACGGGCAGGGAAAGAACCAAGTGTTAGTGCACCAGCATCATCGTGATGTGGTTCACGACGAAGGCTGCGCCATAGGCGAGCAGCAGCATGTAGGTGAACTGCAGCGCCGGCCAGCGCCAACTGTTGGTTTCGCGGCGCACAACGGCAATGGTCGAAGTACACTGCATGGCGAAGGCGAAGAAGATCATCAGTGCCAGCGCGCCACCCAGGGCCATGTCGTGATGCAGTGCTGTCTGCAGGTTTAGCGATTGGGTGTCCGGATCGGCACCATAAAGCGTGCCCATGGTGCTCACCATCACCTCGCGCGCCAGCACACTGGAGAGCAGGCCGATGCCGATCTTCCAGTTGAAGCCAAGCGGTGCAATGACCGGCTCGATCAGGTGGCCCAGGTGGCCGATCATGCTGTCGGCCAGCTCCGGCGCGGTGTAGGTCCCATTGGCCTCGTGTACCGGAGGAATATGCGCCAGAACCCAGAGCGCCAGCGTGACCATCAGAATCACCGTGCCAGCATTGCGCAGGAAGACGCGGGCGCGATCTACCAGCCGCAGCCCAAGCGAGCGCAGCGTGGGCATGCGGTACTGGGGCAGCTCCAGAATGAACGGTGTCTCGCTGGTTTTGAGAATCGAGCTTTTGAGCAGCCAGGCCGTAGTCATGGCGGCAACAAAACCTGCCAGATAGAGCCCCAGCATCACAAGCGTCTGCAGGCCCAGGAATCCATGCAGGTAGGAGATGTTGGGAACGAAGGCCGCGATGAGCAGGATGTAGACCGGCAGGCGTGCCGAGCAGGTCATGAACGGCGTGACGAGAATCGTCGCCAGCCGGTCGCGCCGGTTCTCAATGGTGCGCGTGGCCATGATGGCGGGTACAGCGCAGGCATAGGCCGAGAGCAGCGGGATGAAGGCTTTGCCATTGAGCCCGATGGTGCGCATTACACGGTCGGCAATCAGCGCGGCGCGGGCCAGGTAGCCAGAGTCCTCGAGCACACCGATGAACAGAAAGAGCAGCAGAATCTGGGGAAGGAAGACCAGAACCGACGCGATGCCTTTCCAGGCGCCATCGAGAATCAGCGATTGCAGCCATCCGGTCGGCAACAGAGGCCGGATCATATTTCCGGCGGCAGTCAGCAGATTGCCAAAGCCATCCGAGAGGGGCTGGCCGATGGCAAAGACCACCTCGAAAACCGCGGTGACGACAGCGAGAAACAGCAGCGGTCCCCAGACACGGTGCAGCAGGATGTTGTCGAGACGGCGGCTCGTCTCCGCCGAGAGCGGTGCGCGGTAGCCGGTGCGCCGGCTGACCTGCGCGGCCCAGGTATGGGCGCTGGCCGCATTGCCCAGCACTGGCAGTATGAGCGGCTGAGCCGCTGTGCCGTTGCCCGGCTGATTGAGAAAGAGCGGAATCGAATCAAGGCCAGAGCCGTGGGTCGCGCTGATCTGGGCTACCGGCGCGCACAGTTCGCGGGCCAGTTGCAGCGTGTCCACGCTGCCGCCGCGAGCCTTCATCACGTCGCTCATGTTTAGCAGCACCAGCGTGGGAAGTCCCAAAGACAGTACCGGAGCGGCCAGCATGAGCTGCCGGGTCATGTGCTGCGAATCCAGCACCAGCAGAACCGCGTCCGGCTTGGGTGTGCCGGGCATTTTGCCGCGCAGCACGTCCACGGCAACGCGAGCGTCCTCGGAGTAGGGGGTAAGCGAGTAGATACCGGGCAGGTCAATCAGGGTCAGGTCGTCGCGCCCCACACCGGCCATCACGCCCATGCGCTGCTCCACCGTAACGCCGGGGTAGTTGGCCACTTTCTGCCGCAGGCCAGTCAACCGATTGAAAAGAGTGGATTTTCCTGAGTTGGGCGGCCCCACAAGAACCACCGTGCGCAGTCCGTTTGGGGAAGGTGCCGGCGGCGGGACAAAGGCCGGCGTGTCACAGCATGCGCTCATTGTCCGACCCCGGCCAGCTCCCGTTCTTCTGTACTATAGGTTTGTGAAGCCTGGGCCTCGCGCACGCGGATGGCCTGGGCCGTCTCAATGCGCAGGGCAATTTCCAGGCCGTCTACGCCGTAAACCGTGGGATCTCCGGCCGGGGCTCGGCGCAGGGCGGTGACGCACGCGTTGGGAACAAAGCCCATATGCATCAGGTGGTTCTGCACGGACTCAGGCAGGTCAAGCCCGATCAGGGTCCCGCTCTCGCCAATCTTCAAATCGCTCAGCACGCTCAACCGCCGGACTCCCGAAAGCCGCCTGAATCGCAGCCTGAAACTGCGACCGGAATAGTCTGAGTTCAGTATAGGACCGTTTCGGTCTGAGTTGCAAACATCCCTTTGGTTCTTCCGCGGAGCACGCGCTGCCATCATGAACCTCCGGAGGCAGCAGGCAGATTACCCCATGCCCCGTTTGCTTCTCATAACCATCGCGGCTACGCTGCAATTCAGCCGTGAACAGCTTTGCTTTGAGCTTTATTCTGGTCTGCGCACGTCGGCCGCGATGTGACTTGGATCACGCCTTGCGCGACAATCGGGGCGGAGATAATTCGATGACGGCAGAAGAATTTCGCGAGTGCCTCAGCTACGAGGTTCCCCCGCAGGATTTGGGTGCTCCGCTCGCGGCGCTGTGGTGGGATGCCAAGGGTGACTGGGCACGCGCACACGGGCTTGTCGACGAGTTGGAGACGCGCGAGGGCATGGCCGTGCATGCCTATCTGCACCGCAAAGAGGGTGCGGAGTCGAATGCCAACTACTGGTATGACCGCGCCGGACACACCTTGCGCCGCGACCGCCTTGAGGATGAGTGGACTGCGCTCGTCGAAGCACTGCTGAGCCGGAAATAACTTTCGCAGCGAGGTTGGCAGCCGGCGTTGCGATGACTATGATGCGGGGGAAACCGCCAACGGGGAAAACGAGTGCGCAAACGTCTATTGATGATGGGAACACTGGCGATGCTGATTTCGATCGCCTGCCTGTGCGTGGCACAAGAGCCGAAACACTATGACCCGACCCTGGAGTCGCTCGACAGCCATCCACTGCCGCAGTGGTATGCGGGAGCCAAACTGGGCATCTTCATTCACTGGGGCCTGTATTCGGTGCCGGGCTGGGCGCCGCTCACCCATCCGGATCACGATTTTTCCTCGAACGACTACATCAAATACGACCCCTACGCAGAGTGGTACCTGAACACGATGCGCATTCCGGGCTCGCCGACCCAGGCCTATCATCGCGAACACTACGGCGCGAATTTTGGCTACTACGACTTTGCGCCGATCTTCAATCGTGAATCGAAGAAGTGGAATCCGGACGTGATGGCGGCGATCTTCAAGGCGGCTGGCGCGCGTTACGTGGTGCTCACCAGCAAGCATCATGAGGGCTTTACGCTGTGGCCCAGCACGACCCCGAATCCGAACCCAAGCCTGAAACCGGATCAACTGCACGCCGAACGAGACATTGTGGGTGAGCTGACCGAGGCCGTGCGCAAACAGGGCATGAAGATGGGCCTTTATTACTCGGGCGGATACGACTGGACCTTCAACACCGGGCCGATTGAAACCAATACCGACTACCAGACGGTGAAGCCGGAGACGACCGCCTACGGCAAGTATGCCAACGCACAGATTCACGAGCTGATCGCGCGCTACCATCCTTCCATTCTGTGGAATGACATTGACTGGCCGAAGACCGGCGACGCGCTGGGCGTGGAGGCCGATTACTACAACGCCGTGCCGGACGGCGTGATCGACGACCGCTTTGGCATCAAGCACGCCGATTTTACTTCGCCTGAATACGCGAAGCTGGACAAGATCAGCCAGAAGAAGTGGGAGGAGTGCCGCGGTCTGGGCCGTTCCTTTGGGTATAACCGGGCGGAGGGCGAGGCGGAGACCATTGCGCCCGCGGACCTGATTGCGCTGCTGGTCGATATCATCAGCAAGAACGGCAATCTGCTGCTGGACGTGGGGCCAGAGGCGGATGGCACCATTCCTCCGGTGCAGATGGAGCGCCTCAAGGCGCTGGGTGCATGGCTGGCGCAGAATGGCGAGGCCATCTACGACACCACGCCGTGGACGCGCGCAGAAGGCAAGAGCGCCGAAGGCGACGATCTGCGCTTTACCCGCAAGGGCGACGATCTCTATGTAACCGTGCTGGGCAAGCCGAAGGCGGAGACGATCACGTTGGCCGATGTGCCGGCAAAGCAGGGAGTTACGGTGATGCAGCTTGGAACAGGCCGGGAG
>DASZRQ010000202.1:0-4473 GCA_035549115.1 Occallatibacter sp.
GCGGGCTGTGTCCGCCTCCGCCCGGTATGGTATTCCTGAGTCCGCCGCCCATCTCCGCCGGATGCCTATCGGATTGACTGCCGCATCTCCAGCCCGCCCCCGCCTGCACCCAGCCCTGGGCACATTTCTCCTGCTTCTCGCGCTCAACCTGCTCAACTACATCGACCGCTACATCCTGCCCGGTGAGCTCTCGCTTATCCAGCGCGAGTTCCACTCCACGGACCAGCAGATGGGTGCGCTCACCACCGCCATGTTCTTCGTCTATATGTTTGCCGCGCCGCTCACCGGCTGGCTCGGCGACCGTTTTCCCCGCAAGCCCCTCATCGTCTTCGGCGCTGTCCTCTGGAGCCTTGCCACTCTTGCCACCTACTGGGTCCACGACTACCAGACCCTCTACATCCGCCACGCTATCGTCGGCATCGGCGAGGCCACATTCGGCATCTTCGCCCCCGCCGTGCTCGCCGACTTCTACGACGAGCGCGAACGCAACCGCATTCTCTCCGTCTTCTACATCGCCATTCCCGTCGGCGCGGCCCTCGGCTACGTTGCCGGCGGCCAGATGGGCTCGCACTGGGGCTGGCGCGCTCCGTTCTTTATCTGCGCCATTCCCGGCCTCGTCATCGCCGCTCTCTATCTTTGGCTGGGCAGGGAACCGGAGCGCGGCGCCACCGACCACCTCCGCGCCACCCATGACCGCGCCACCTTTTTCGGCCTCTTCACCAACGCCGCCTTCCTCACCGGCACTTTCGGCCTGGCCGCGCTTACCTTCACCATGGGCGGCATCTCCGCGTGGGTGCCGGAGTTCCTTCGCCGTTCCGCCGGTCTCTCCGTTGGCGCGGCCAGCCAGATGGTCGGCGCCAGCACCGTCATCGACGGCATCCTTGGAACCCTCATCGGCGGCTGGATCGCCCAGCGATGGCTCCGCACCAACCATCGCGCCCTCTACCTGCTCTCCTTCTGGTCCGTCGCTCTCACCATCCCCTGCGGCGCGCTGCTCTTCTTCGGCCCCGCCCGATGGTCTGTGCCCGCTCTCTTCGCCGCCGAATTCTTCCTCTTCCTCAACACCGGCCCGCTCAACACCGCCATCGTCAACTCGGTCTCCGGCCAGGTCCGCGCCACCGCCGTCGGGCTCAATCTCTTCATCATCCACGCCTTCGGAGACACCTTCTCGCCCCAGATCATCGGCGCTGTCAGCGACCGCACCAGTCTCCGCACCGGCCTCGGCGCCACGCTCATTGCTCTGGTCGTCTCCTGCGTCATCCTGCTCATTGGCGCGCGCGTTGCGCCGCGCCTCGACAACATCCCGCCTTCCGCCTGACCCTTCAGCCTTCGGCGATACTGGACCCATGTCTCTGGCCGCGGGACTTTTGCTTTTTCTCATCGGACTGTTGGCCCTGCTGTGGCTCGGTCAGGCCATCGCGGCCCTGCGCGGTATGCCCACTCTGCCCGACCTCACGCAACTCGACCCGCCACCTTCAACCACCCCGGATTCCGACGTTCCTGACCTCACCGTCATCGTTCCCGCCTGCAACGAAGAGCCCAATATCGCAGCTACCCTGCGCTCGCTCCTCGCCTCCACCGGCCTGCGCCTTGAAATCCTCGCCGTCAACGACCGCTCCGCCGACCGCACCGGCGCAATCATGGATCAGGCCGCCGGCGAGGCTGCCTCATCCGCCAGCCCGCACACGCTGCGCATCCTCCACATCGCTGATCTTCCTGAAGGCTGGCTTGGCAAACCCCATGCCATGGCCACGGTCGCCGCGCAGGCCAGCGCACCGTGGCTCCTCTTCACCGACGGCGATGTCCTCTTCGCTCCGGACGCCCTCGCCCGCGCTCTCCATTTCGCTCAAGCCGGCCGCGCCGATCATCTCGTCCTCGTCCCCACCCTCATCGTTCACTCCCGCGCCGAACAGGCCATGCAGGCCGCCATGCAGGTGCTCGCCCAGTGGGCGGTGCGCCTTTGGAAAGTCGCCGATCCCCGCGCCCGCGACTTCATCGGCGTCGGCGGCTTCAATCTCATGCGCAGCGAGGCCTACCAGTCCGCCGGCGGCTTCGAATCCCTCCGCATGGAAGTCCTCGACGACATGCGCATGGGCTGGAAGCTGAAGCGGACAGGGAATCGCTCCCTCGTCGTCCTCGGTCCCGGCCTCGTGCGCATCCGCTGGATCGCCGGGGCTCTCTCCGTCATCCGCCTCATCGAAAAGAACGGTTTCGCTACCTATCGCTTCCGGCTGGCCCTGCATCTCATCGCCAGCCTTGGCCTGGTCCTCCAGGCCATCCTGCCCCTCGCCGCCTTCTTCGCCGGCCGCTGGGCTGCCATCGCCGGAGCCATCCTGTGGCTCGGCATCGGCCTCACCTACTGGGCCAACCGCCGCCTTACCCGCACCGGCCTCTGGGCAGCGCTCTTCTTCTGCCCCTGCACCGCCATCGTTGCCTATGCTTTCCTGCGCTCCATGGCCCTGGCTCTGATGCGCGGCGGCATCCGCTGGCGCGGCACCTTCTACCCGCTCGCAATCCTCCGCAGAAACGCCGGAAGCTGGTAATTCAGAAAAACCACTCAAATTGTGTAGGTTATTATTGATTTATCAAGAAGAACTTGAGAGTTGAGCGGACCCCTCTGCGAACAGATTTGCACAGTAGCTGTATATCCGCATCCGATCGGATATACAATGATGAATGTATATCCGGAGGGAGGGGGAAATGAAAGTCGCCAAGTGGGGAAACAGTCTCGCCATCCGCATTCCCGCCGGGATCGCCGAGAAGGCCGGGCTTAAGGAAGGCGATGAGGCTTCCATCGCGCTCACCGCCGGCAATGTCATCGAGATTCGCCGCGATCAGCAGCGCCGTGTCGAAGCCATCGAAGCGCTGAAGAAGTTGCGTGTTCCGCTGCCGGAGGGGTACGTCTTCCGCCGCTCAGATATCTATGACGAGTAGCGTCTTTTTCGACACCAACATATTGGTGTATGCCTTGGGAGATCCGCGCATCGGTTCCAGCGATCCGCGTCCGGACCGGGCCATGCAATTGTTGGAGCATGGCGGCCTCGTCAGCATCCAGGTTCTCAACGAATACACCGACGCGGCCAGCCGCAAACTGAAACTGACCTGGCCGCAGATCGCGGGCTCTCTCCACTTTGTCGAGATGCTCTGCGGCCGCGCTCTTCCCCTGACCCTCGAGCTGCACCAGACGGCGCTCGCCATTGCCGCCCACTACAACCTCCGCATCTACGACGCTATGATCGTCGCCTCGGCTCTCGACGCCCGCTGCACCACCCTCTACACCGAAGACCTGCAGCACGGCCAGTTGATCGAAGGCCTCCGCATCGAGAATCCCTTTCTCGCCGCATAAGCAGAAAGGGCCGCGCCGCAGCGCAGCCCTTATCCCGCCCAACCCGCTCGAACTACCGCGCGCCCACCAGTTCCTCGCTCTTCGCGCCCTGCCCGTAGTGGCTTACCACGTAGTTGTCCAGAATCTCCTTGAACTCGGCCACAATCGTGTCGCCGCGCAGCGTCGTGTAGAGCTTGCCGTCCACATACACCGGCGCCTTCGGCTCCTCGAACGTTCCCGGCAGGCTGATGCCCAGGTTGGCATGCTTCGACTCGCCCGGCCCGTTTACCACGCAGCCCATCACCGCCAGCTTCAGCTCCTCCACCCCCGGATACTTCTTCCGCCACTCCGGCATCGAGGTCCGCAGGTAGTTCTGAATCTGTTCCGCCAGCTCCTGGAAGTAGGTGCTCGTCGTCCGTCCGCAGCCGGGGCAGCTCGTTACCTGAGGCATAAAGCTCCGGATGGACAATGACTGCAGAATCTGTTGAGCTGCAAGCACTTCCTCCGTGCGGTCGCCGCCCGGCTTGGGCGTCAGGCTCACCCGGATCGTGTCTCCAATGCCTGCCAGCAGCAGCGGTGCAAGGCCGGCCGTGGAGGCAATCAGCCCCTTCGACCCCATGCCCGCTTCCGTCAGTCCCAGGTGCAGCGCGTAGTCGCACCGTGCCGCCAGGTTCGTATACACGTCAATCAGGTCGCGCACGCCGGAGACCTTCGCCGACAGGATGATCTGGTCATGCCGCAGTCCGTAGTGCTCCGCCGCCTTGGCGGACTCGAGCGCGCTCACCACCATCGCTTCCATCATTACGTCGCGCGCCGGCTGCGGGTCGGGCCGCTTGTTGTTCTCGTCCATCATCCGCGTCAGCAGCGCCTGGTCCAGCGAGCCCCAGTTCACGCCAATGCGCACCGGCTTCTGGTTCTCCGCCGCGCACTCCACCATCACCTGGAAATTGTCGTTGTCCTTCTTGCCGATTGACGCATTGCCGGGGTTGATGCGGTACTTCGCCAGCGCCTTCGCGGCTGCCGGATACTTCTTCAGCAAAATGTGCCCGTTGTAGTGAAAGTCGCCCACAATCGGCACCCGGATGCCGCGCTTGTCCAGCGCCTCCACGATGTGCGGCACCGCCGCCGCCGCGTCCTCGTTGTTCACC
>DASZRQ010000203.1:0-5846 GCA_035549115.1 Occallatibacter sp.
TCATAAGCAAACCATCAGAGAAGTTCGCGATGAATCGAGTGTAGCACCGCTCTTCTGGCTCGACTTCAAATGCCTAGAAAACAGTAACTAGGCCAGCTTACCGCTCTTACCGTTGCTCGGGAAGGGGCTGGTGGGATACGCCGCCAGCTTACCGCTCTTGCCGTTGCTCGGGAAGGGGCTGGTGGGATACGCGAACACCGCGCTGGACGAAACCGCGAAGGCCACACCAAGAATTGCGGCCGAAACTTTGGACAAATGGATGCGCATGAACTTCAACTCCTGCGGGCAGGTTTTGCTCGCAAGGAAAGCCTACCCCAAAAGGTGCACGAAATCTACAACAAAAGTACCGGGAATCAAAAAAATCTGAGAGATAGCAGACACTTTTGCGTCAAATTGCGTCATCCCCTTGCGGCCGAATACCTGCATAGTCCGGTAAACCCCGGAGAATATCCATGAAATCCAGGTAAAACCTGAAGCACAGAATCTGGCATTCGAGTGACTGCGAAGAGGACAAAAATTGAGGCTCAGCCAGCGCTTCGGGCGCGGCGCATCGCGTGCTCCGCCAAGTCGCACCGCCATGTGAAATGCCCTATCCCCAGTCGAATACGGAAATCGGGGTATCTTGTTGTGGAGCTGGCTGCTGCACGGCTGAGGAGTGGCGATGATTCCCGCGTTGCGGAGGCAGTTCAACCAGAGCTTCACCGCAGAAGCCTACGCGGCGCTGAAGAGGCGGCTGGAAGCGAAGACTGGCACCGCGATCGGGTTTCGCGTGGCAGAGACGCCGGTCTTTGTCGAGGAAGGGTTCCTGACCCTGCTCGCGGACAAGGGGGCGGAGCTCACGCGAGCCCTTCTGGCCGACAAGGGGTACCTGGCTGCCGCGCGCCGGGCGATTCCGGCAGGCTACGTGGTGGCGGGAGAGACTCCGCATCCCCACTTCATGACGGCCGATTTTGCCCTGGTTCGAGAGCCTTCCGGCGAGCTTGCGCCGCGTCTGGTGGAACTGCAGGCATTTCCCTCGGTCTTCGGTTTCCAGGCTGTCTTTGCAGCGGCTTATCGTGAAGCCTTTGGCCTTTCGCACGAGCTTGGTTTTCTTCTGAGCGGGTTGGATGAGGCAGGTTACTGGGAGCTGCTGCGCCGCACAATCGCGGGCCGCCACGATCCGGAAAATGTGGCTCTTACCGAGGTCGATCCGCAGCATCAGAAGACCCTGCCGGATTTCCGGGTCATGGCGCAGAAACTGGGGATTGCCGTGGTCGACATTGCCCAGGTCAAGCCCGTGGGCAACCGGCTTCACTACCGCGATGCCTCCGGCCGGCTGGTGCCCATCCACCGCATCTACAACCGCGCTATTGCCGACGAACTGATTGCCCGCCAAATCTCTCTGCCGTTTGATCTTACTCATCCGTGGGAGGTGGAATGGGCAGGGCATCCGAACTGGTATTTCCTGATCAGCAAGTTTTCCGTGCCCTACCTTGCCGGCACAGCAGCCGGGCGAGGGGTAGTGCCGCCAGCGGTGTTTCTGGGGGACTTTCTCGCCGGGCCGGGCCGGGAGCGGCTTGCTGCGGCCGGTGTAGACCTGCCGGAGACTTCTGGCTCGGAGACAATCTATCGCCAGCTTCTGCTCAAGCCGCTGTTCAGTTTTGCGGGCAAGGGTATCGTCTTTGAGCCAAGCCAGGCGGAACTGGAGGCAATTCCTGCCGAGGAGCGGGAAGGTTACCTGCTCCAGCAAAGAATGCAATTTGTCTCCACAGTGGAAACGCCCCGCGGGCTGACCCAGGCGGAGTTTCGCATTCTGTACGTCTGGCCGGATGGCGGCGCACTCACACCGGCAATTACGCTGGTCCGGCTGGGGCGGGGACGGATGATGGGCGTGGACCATAACCGGGATCTTGAATGGGTGGGGGCCTCGGCGGCGCTGTTCGATCCGCGCACAGATTTGAACCGGGCCAGGGGCTGATGGACAGTTCCGAGGTTCCCAAAGAATTACCCCATAAAAAACTTTCGTGCCCTATGTTTAACGGCCAAAGTCGGTTAGAGTGTGTGGTGGAGGGGGTCCATGCGGGCCCTCGAAATGAATATATGAACACTTCCAAGCCGAGCTCATCATCGCGGTCTGTCTCCTCTGGCGCGCAACACAAGGAAGTACGGTGCGCTGTGCGCTTTCCTCTGTCGCTTCCGGCTGTGCTTTCCTCGGGACGCGAAGAGCATGAGGTGCTGACCCGAAACGTCTCGGCCAGTGGCGTGCTGTTTGAAACCCACGACCCGCACAAGGTAGGCGAGGGCATCGATTTTTCGATTCGCATGCCCGGCGATTACCTTGGCGCTCCCAGCGACGTTCTGGTTCGCTGCACAGGCCGTGTGGTACGCTGCTCGGTAAGTCACGGACAGTACCAAACTGCCGCGACAATTGATGAGTACCGGTTTGCGGAGCAGTGATTACTGCCCTCGCGGCGATACGGCTTAAATATTATGGAATTCGTGGACGAAACGCCTGATGGCGAGGTTCTGGACAGTTCGGTAAAGCCAGACGCAATCCGAATCATTCTCGCGGACTCACAAGCGATTTATCGCGTGGGGATACGCAAGATCTTTGCGCTCGAAGACGACCTGCGCGTAGTGGCCCAGGCTGACTCTCTCGACAACCTGCGGGCGGCCATTGAACGCTACCCCTCAGACGTGGTGCTGCTCGAAGGCAGTCTGGTGATGGGCGTGTCCAACGCCATCTCCGACCTGCTGCGGCTGGCCCCGGATGTGAAGCTGATCGTTCAGGCGATTGGCGCCGACGAGTCGCAGACCGTGGAGCTGTACCGCCGCGGCGTCCGCGGCATCATCTCCCGCTCCATCTCGCCCGACCTGCTGGTGCGCTGCGTGCGGCGTATCGCCGCCGGCGAAACCTGGATCGACAACCAGTCGGTCAACTGGGTGATCGATGCCTACCGCGCACAGGCCGCCGCGCTGGTGAGCCCGCGCACCCAGCCGCGTCTTTCGCCCAAGGAGATGGCCATCATCACCTGCATTACGCAGGGCAAGCGCAACAAGGAGATCGCCTTCCAGCTTGGCACGACCGAGCAGGTGATCAAGAACTACCTGCGCAAGATCTATGACAAGCTTGGCGTCAGCGACCGGCTTGAGCTGGCGCTCTACTGCCTGCACAACAAGATCATCCAGACCGATGAGAACGAGGAATCGGTGGCCAAGAAAGTGGTTACGCGCTAAACAGGCTTTTGTGGTTCAGCAAGGGAGCCCGGCGAAGTTCGCCGGGCTTTCTTATGCCTTGTGCGCGGCGGCCGGAGCTTCGGAGCCGTCGCAGGTCACGCGGCCTGTGCCATCACAGGTTGGTTCGGCAAGCGGGTCGCCGCAGCCCAGCCGCGCCAGTTCCAGCAGGCGCGTGAGCTCGGCGGTTTCTTCCGCGCGCAGATGGCCCAGGAGCTCTTTGGGCATGCGCTCCACTACCGGGTCCATCTGCTCCAGCAGCTTCAGGCCGGTTTCAGAGATGAAGTTCAACACCACCCGGCGGTCGCTGCGGTCGCGCTGCTGGCGCACCAGCTTCATGGCCTTCATGCGCGCAAGCAGCCGCGTCACATCGGGCTCGGCGGTAATCATGCGGTTGCCGATGGCCGAGCAGGCCAGTCCCTGTGGGTGCGCGCCGCGCAGGATGCGCAGGACGTTGTACTGCGTGCCGGTGATGCCCCACTCGCGCGCCACATGCTGAAAGGCGCGATTCAGGCAGTCCGCGGTGCGCATCAGGTTCAGCAGGGTTTCCTCCTGGGCGCTGGTGAAAGGCCGCTCCTGGGCGATCTCGTGTTTCAGTGCGGCCATGTGCATCTGCTCCGTGCGCAATCCATGGGCGGTGCACCGGCCTTGAGACCGGCACGCGCCCCGGTTGCATGCTTACTGCTCGGCTACGTCGAGGTCAATGGTCAATTTCACGTCGTCGCCAATGACCGCCACGGGAAAGCTGGTGCCAATGCCGAAGTCCGTGCGGTTGACCGTGGTGCTGGCGGAGAAGCCCATGTGCGGCTTGTGATCCATCCCTTGTATTGGCCCGGTGGGCCCATCGACCTGCAGGACAACCGGTTTGGTGACGCCATGCAGGGTCAGGTTGCCCGTCACGGTCAGGCCCGCGGCGCTTTTGGCCACGCTGGTGGAAACGAATGTCGCGGTTGGGAACTGCGCCACGTTGAAGAAGGCATCCGATTTCAGGTGATTATCGCGGGCGGCGGTGCCGGTGTCCACGGTGGTCACGTCGATGGTCACATTCACCGTCGATTTGGTGATGTCTGCCTGGTTCAGCACAATGGAGCCGCCGATGTTGCCAAAGTGTCCGCGCACATTGGCGAGGCCCATGTGCAGGATGGCGAAGTCGACTTCGCAGTGTGGCTTGTCGGGAATCCAGGTGGTGGTTTGGGCCAGTGCCAGGGGGGCTGCGAGGGCCGCGAACACAGCGAGCAGGGTCCAACGCTTCATCAAAGATAAATCCTTTCCATGCAGCGGTCACGCCGCATTCAAGCGGCCGGAATGCAGGTACAAGTGTTCCGGCTATGCTGTTTTATAGACGCGGGCAGGCAATTGTTTGTTGCAACAAATATTCTGCGGGACTGTCAGCCCTGCAGGGCCGCCGGCTGCGGGTGCGGCCCGGCATGCAGCACAAAGGAAGTAATCTCCGGCGGGCAGTTGAGCCGGAAGGGAACGCCCACGGCGCCGATACCGCGGTTGACGTACATCTGCATCCGGCCAAACTGGAAGGCGCCCTGCACATATTTACGCCCCATGTGCGGCAGCGCCAGCGCGCCCACCAGCGGCAGACGCACCTGGCCGCCGTGCGTGTGGCCGCTCAGCATCAGGTCAATGGACTGAGCCGCCGGGTGCTTCAGCAGCCGGTCCACATAATCCGGGGCATGGCACAGCAGGATTACCGGCTCGGAGGGTTGGTTGCGGATGGAGGCGGGCACGGCACGCTCCGGGTCCGATTTGCCTTCGAGAGGATCGGCAAGCCCGGCGAGCCAGATGCGCGCGCCGTTGCGCTCAATGGGCAGAAAAGCGTTCCGCAGCACAGGCGTTCCATTGGATGCAAGAGCCTCAGTCACCAGGTCGTCGCCAACGCCGTGATCGTGATTGCCCAGCGAGGCGTAGCGCTGCGTGCAGGTGAGCTCGCGAAGCATGCCGCCGCACTGCCAGGCAGCGTGCTCGCCGATGCGTTTGCGGCCGACGCCCGCTGTCACGTAATCACCGGTAAGGAAGATGTAGTCCGGGCGAAGCTCATTGACCCGCGCAAGAACCCGGCGCAGGAAATACGGCTCGGTGAACTCGTCAAGGTGAATATCGCTCAACTGCACGATGTGCACGCCTTCAAAGGCGGGAGGCAGCCGGTCAAGATAGATATCGCGATGGACGACCTCGATCTCGTGGCGCGCAAATTCGCCCGAGTACAAGGCAAGGCCGGCTGCGCCCAGCGCACTCATCTTGAGAAGGCTGCGGCGCGTGAGCAAAGGACGGGGCGTCGAGCCCGGAGAAGTCATATATCCATGGTATCCGGTTCGGCGCGCCGGTGCCCCTCTCGACGGCTATGCCGTCCGGCGCGGAGAGTGGTTTGGTATGCTCCGGGAATGTCCTTCGCCCGCGACTTCAAAGGACTCACCTCGGCCCAGCGCCACGCCTTTGTGGCGTCGTTTCTGGGCTGGACCCTCGACAGCCTCGATTTCTTTCTGCTGGTCTTCTGCGTGAAGGCCATTGCCACCGAGTTCCACGGCAGGCCCTCGGACGTGCTTGGGGCGGTTTTTCTCACGCAGGCCTTCCGGCCCGTCGGAGCGGTCCTTTTTGGCATGCTTGCGGACCGCTACGGCCGC
>DASZRQ010000204.1:0-28197 GCA_035549115.1 Occallatibacter sp.
CTCATCGCTAGCTCGGCCCTTCGCTAGGCGCAGGCGGCTTCGGCGGCTGCTTCTGGAAGCACGACCGGCACAGCACCGGGCGGCCCTGCGTCGGCTTGAAGGGAACGGTGGTCGTTTCACCGCACTCCGAGCAGGTTGTGCGCGTTTCGGCGCGCACGCGCGAGCTCCCGCTGCTGCGTTTGGCCTTGCAGGCCTTGCACCGTTTGGGGTCGTTCAAAAACTGCTTGTCGTGGAAGAAAAGCTGCTCACCCGCGGTAAACACAAACTCTGCGCCGCAATCCACACACGTCAAAACTCGATCGGTAAACGCCATGCCGGCTTCCCAATGGAAAGGAAACACGTCGGCCATCATGCCCTAGAGCCTTCGCCGGTCCCGTTTCCCTTCTTCGTCCTTCTTTCACTTGCAAGGGCCCGGACCGCGACAAATTAAGCGGCAACTGCTTGCTTCCGTCCTCGCGCTGGACGGAGTTGATGCCGGCGTTTTGGTCCTCTGCGCCGGTTGAGGGAGGGAACTGATTGCGGCAGGCTGTGGACCGGTCCTCGATTCCTGTGGTCTGCGGCTTGCGCCGGGGACCGGTCCGTGCTGATTCTTCGGTTGGAGTTAGTCCTGCTCTTTGCGAGCCTTCTTGCGGTTCCGCTTGCGCGCCAGTGCTGCTTTCACGCGGCGCTTTTCGCCTGGCTTCAGGTAGTAGGAGTGACGCTTCACTTCCTTGATGATGTCTTCCTGCTGTACCTTCCGCTTAAAACGGCGCAGTGCATTCTCAAGCGGCTCGCCTTCTTGTACGCGAACCTCTGCCAAAAGTGTCCACCTCCAAACCTGCCTATAGGCTTTTTCATCATATCGGAAAGTCTTCCACCGGCCAAGCCGCCCCGTCCCACAGGAAAAAACCGCCATTACTTTTGTTGTAGGCTGGAAAATCTCCGGGAAAATGCTCTGATTTTGCAGCTTTTCCAAGCCTCCCCCGTGGGCGGATACACTGCTCGTAGAGCACGCTCAGAGGCATATTCATGATCCGCACCTGGCAGGGCCACACACCGCGCATCGGCAATGGCTGTTACATCGATCCCTCCGCCCAGCTTCTCGGCGATGTTGTGCTCGGCGACCGCTCCTCCGTATGGATGAGCGCTGTTCTCCGCGGCGACGTGAACGCCATTCGCGTTGGCTCTTGCTCCAATGTGCAGGACTGCGCCGTGCTCCACGGCCAGCGCAATCTCTACTCCGTCCATGTCGGCGACTGGGTCACCATCGGCCACAACGCCACTGTCCATGGCTGCACCGTCGAAGACGGCTCGCTGATCGGCATCGGTGCCCGCGTGCTCAACGACTGCCGCATCGGCGAGGGCTCCATCATCGCTGCCGGAGCTGTCGTCCCCGAGCACACCGTCGTCCCGCCGCGCACCCTCTGGGCCGGCGTGCCCGCCAAACAGCGACGCGAGCTCGGCGAGGCCGACCGCAAGCTCATCCTCGAATACGCCCAGAACTACCTTGACTACGTGGCCATGTACCTCGCCGAAGCCGGCCAATGAACTTGAAGATGACGAATCGTTCATCTTCAACGCCTGCATCAAGTTGTGCGCTATCGTGGTGAGGTGAAATGGCTACGGTTTTGCACCGTGAGTTCACTCGCTGCGGCGGCATGCGCCGCAGGCGCGCAAAGTCCCTCGCTGCCTGACGCTCCGCAGCCCGTGGTGACGATCCGCGCCACGCCGCACAACATCCTCCACGATCAGGAAGCCATCTGGACCAGTCCCATCCGCCTGCGCACCACCAATGCTGCAGGCCCGGTGCTGCTCGTGCTGGCCACCGCCGTCGCCATCACCGCGGATCACCAGGCCATGTCCTCCGTCGTCAGCCACGACACGACGCTCAATGATCATGCAGACACCGCATCGCAGGGCCTTACCGGAGCCTTCGTCGCCGCGCCCGCTCTGTTCTACGGCATGGGCCGTCTGCACCGCGATGATCATGCCTCGGAAACCGGCATCCTCGGCGGCGAAGCCATTCTCGACAGCCTCGCCGTAAACGAAGTCATCAAGATCGTCTCCCGCCGCGAGCGGCCCGCCGTTGATGGCGCAAAAGGCAAGTTCTTCCAGTCCGGCGTCAACTTCGATTCCTCGTTCCCGTCAAACCACAGCATCGTCGCGTGGTCCTCGGCCGCTGTCACCGCCTCGGAGTATCCGGGCATTCTCACCCAGATCAGCGCCTACGGCCTCGCCACCGGCGTCAGCCTTACCCGCGTGCTCGCCCAGCAGCACTTTCCCTCCGACGTGCTCGTCGGCAGTGCCCTCGGCTGGATGATCGGCCGTTACGTCGTCCACCGGCATCGCCACGACTGAAAATCAAAAGGGCGCAGCCCGCGCCGCGCCCCTGTTTTTCCTGATTACTGACCCCTGACGACTGATCCCTGCCCTTACACCGGCAGCGGATTTCTCTCCTGCGCATTCCTCTGGTGCCAGTAGGGGTATGCCGGCTGCACCGCGCTCGCCGCATCCAGCTTCGCCACCTGCTCCGCAGTCAGGTTCCAGCCCACCGCGCCCAGGTTTTGCTTCAGTTGTTCCTCGTTGCGCGCGCCCAGAATGATCGACGACACTGTGGGCCGCTGCAGCAGCCAGTTCAGCGCCACCTGCGGCACCGTCTTGTCCGTCTCCGCCGCCACTGCATCCAGCGCGTCCACCACCGTGTAGAGATACTCGTCGCTCATCTGCGGCCCCGGATCGGCAGCCTTGTGCAGCCGGCTCGTTTCCGGCAGCGGGTGCCCGCGCCGAATCTTCCCCGTCAATCGTCCCCAGCCCAGCGGACTCCACACCAGCGCGCCCACCTTCTCCTGCTCGGCCAGCGGCATCAGCTCCCACTCGTAGTCCCGGCCCACCAGCGAGTAATACACCTGATGCGCCACAAACCGCGGCCATCCATAGCGGTCCGCCACGGCCAGCGACTTCATCAAATGCCATCCCGAAAAATTCGATGCCGCCGTGTAGCGCACCTTGCCCTCGCGCACCAGCGACTGCAGCGTGTCCTGCACCTCTTCGATCGGCGTCAGCGCGTCGAAGGCGTGCATGTGGTAGATGTCGATGGTGTCTGTCTGCAGCCGCTTCAGGCTCGCTTCCACCGCCCGCCGGATTCGCCACCGCGACGTGCCCGCATCGTTCGGCCCGTCGCCAATCCGAAAGTAGGTCTTCGTCGAGATCAGCGTCTTGTCCCGCCGGCCCTTCAGCGCCTCGCCCAGAATCTCCTCCGAGCGCCCATCCGAGTAGCCGTCCGCCGTGTCGAACAGGTTCACACCCGCCTCAAGACACACATCGATCAGCCGCTTCGCCTCGGCCACATCCGTCGATCCCCACGCCTTGAAAAACTCGTTGCCGCCGCCAAACGTGGCCGCGCCAAAACTCAACACCGGAACCTTGAGGCCCGAGCCTCCCAGCAGTCTGTATTCCATGCCGTTTAGGATGCGCCAGCCGTCACGCAGATGCAAGTTGTTCTGTGCTTTGATCTTGCTTTAACTCCACGTAGAGGTATCCGAAGAAAAAATGCCCTTTTACCTGTCTTCATGTGGCAAAAAATGGCATAAAATAAAGGTGTGGCCATGACTTCTCTCAATATCTCTCTGCCCGATCCGCTGAAGGCTTACGTCGAAGAGCGGGTCGCATCTGGCGACTTCGGCACGCCGAGCGAATTCATCCGCAATCTCATCCGCCAGGACAAGGAGCAGCACCGTTCGCGGCTTGAGGCGGAGTTGCTCGATGCACTGCAATCCCCTGAGCTTTCTTTTGCTCCTGATGAGCTGAAGGGCCGCAATCTCGTTGCGGTTCTGCGTGAGAAGCTCGCTGAGCGGTGATGCGCCTGCGCATCTCGGAAACCGCCATGCTCGCGATTGTCGCGCAGGCCGATTACTACTGCGAGGCCGCCAGCCCAGCGCTCGCTGAACGATGGGAAAGCGCTGTCGATGCGGCCATTCGCTCACTGTTGCAATTTCCTGAGCGTGGCGCTCTCTGCAGCTTCCAGCATGCGTCACTTTCCGGTCTTCGCTGGATCGCGGTGCCCGATTTCCCGCGCCATCTGATCTTCTTTCGCGTTTCCACGCCTGACGCATCTGTTCTGATCGTCCATGTAATCCACGGCCACCGTGATCTTGAAGCTGTTCTGGCCGACCAGGACTGACCGCACACAAAGCGACATTTAGAATGAAAGGGTCATGACCACCCTGAAAGCCGTCCGCGGCACCCGCGATCTGCTCCCCCCGGAGACCGCGCTCTGGAACCGCATCGAGGCCACTGCCCGCCGCGTCTTCGCCCGCTACAACTTCGGCGAAATTCGCACCCCCATCTTCGAGGACACTTCGCTTTTCGCCCGCGGCGTCGGCGAAGAAACCGACATCGTCTCCAAGGAGATGTACACCTGGGAGGACCGCGCCCGCGCCCAGAGCGAAAAGTCGCAGTCCCTCACCCTCCGCCCTGAAAACACCGCCGGCGTGGTCCGCGCTTACATCGAGCACAAGCTCGGCGAAACCGGCCAGCTTCAGAAGCTCTTCTACATCGGCCCGCAGTTCCGCCGCGAGCGCCCCCAGCGCGGCCGCTACCGCCAGTTCTCCCAGATCGGCGCCGAAGTCATCGGCCCGCCTTCCGCAGGCAGCGAAAGCCCCTTGAGAGATGCCGAAGTGCTGGAAATGCTCGCCACCCTCCTCGACGAACTCGGCATCACCGGCTGGGCCCTCGAGATCAACTCCGTCGGCTCCTCGGAAGAGCGCGCCCGCTACAACGAGGTGCTGCGCGCGGCCCTCGCCTCGGTAGCGCCAAAAATGTGCGTAGACTGCCAGCGCCGCGCCGGCACCAACCCCCTCCGCGTCCTCGATTGCAAAGTGCCCGAAGACCAGCCCTACATCGAGGCCCTGCCCAAGATCGCCGACTCGCTCAACGAAGAGACGAAGGCCCACTTCGCGGCGGTTACCGCCGCGCTCGACGCCGCCGGCGTGCCCTACACACGCAACCATCGCCTCGTCCGCGGCCTCGACTACTACACCCGCACCACCTTCGAGTTCACCCACGGCGGCCTCGGCGCGCAGAACGCCCTGCTCGGCGGCGGCCGTTACGACGGCCTCTCCGAAGCCATCGGCGGCCCGCGTGCTCCCGGCATCGGCTTCGCCATGGGTGAAGACCGCCTCGTACTCACCTTGCTCGCCCAGGAGTCTGCCCCACCGCAAAAGGTCGATGCCTACATTGCCCCACTGGGCGAAACCGTCAACGCCGCTGCCCTCGCGCTGGCCCGCGAGCTGCGCCGCGCCGGCCTCAGCATCGAGTTGGGTGATGGCTCCTTCCGCCTTAAAAAGTCCTTTGACGCCGCGGACAAAGCCGCCCGCCGCATCGTCATCCTCGGCGAGGACGAGCTCGCATCCGGTATCCTGACAGTGAAGGACTTCTCCACCGGCGTTCAGTCCAAGGTTCCGCGCGCGGAGCTGGCTGCGCACCTGTCAACCAAGTGAGCATGGAGACGGAGACCGATGATGCACCCAATCCGCTGGAGGCATGTGCTGCGCGCTTCGCCGTGGATTGCGGTTGCCGTCTTCGTGTCAGCCTCGGCCGCCCAGTCGGACTCTTCCGCGCTGCCTGAAGCGCCGCGCGCCCACGTCGTGTCACCCGCCGCGCCGGCCGAGCACACCGTGCTCGAAGACACCCTCATCCGCGTAATCACTGATGAGGCCATCACCACCCGCCACGCGGAAACCGGCGAACCGCTCTCCTTTACCGTGAGCGACGATGTTGTTGTCGACGGTGCCGTGGCCATTCCGCGCGGAGCGCTGGTCCACGGCGTCGTGGTGCGCTCAAAGAAATCCGGCAGGCTCACCGGCAGCCCCGAACTGACGCTCAAGCTCGTCTCGCTCGATCTCGGAGGCCGCACGTATCCGCTCTACACTTATCTGTTCAAGATGACCGGCATGAGCAAGACCAGGCCCACGGAGACCAAAACCGTCCGCGGCGCTGCCATCGGCGCGGTCGTCGGCGCGGCTGCCGTCAGTGAGAAGAACGGCGAAGTCACAGCCTCCAGCCGCACCGCCAGCATGGCCGCAGGCGCAGTCGTTGGCGCCGGCGTCGGCGCAGTTGTCTCCGCGGTGTCGCCGGGGCCGGGAATCGTCGTCCCCGCTGAGGCGCAGGTGGATTTCTATCTCGCCTCGCCCATCACCGTCGCTCAGGTCAGCGCCGGGGAAGCCGCAAGGCTTGCCCAGGGACTCCATCATGGAGGCCCTGCGCTCTACGTGCGCGGAGAAACACCCTGACCGGTCTCGATCTCAAGATGCCGTGCCCGCGTACATACGCTGCGCGGCACAATGCAAGCAAAGGAAATGTGTCGTGCTCGACTTTTTAGGCAATCTGGAACGCACCCACCTCTGCGGCGAACTGCGCGCCGCCCACGCTGGTCAACAGGTCGTCCTCATGGGCTGGGTCAATCGCCGCCGCGACCACGGCAACCTCATCTTCCTCGACCTGCGCGACCGCAGCGGCATCGCCCAGGTCGTCCTTGATGCCGAGCTCACCCCCGAAGGCCACGCGCGCGGCGAGCAGGTCCGCCCCGAGTACGTCGTCGCCGCTGTCGGTACGGTGCGCCTGCGCGACAAAGATGCCATCAACCCCAAGATGCCTACCGGCGAAATCGAGATCGAGACCACCGAGCTGCGCGTCCTCAATGACACCCGCCTCGCGCCTTTCTCGCCTGCCGAGGAAGCCATCCAGAACGAGGAAGTCCGCCTTAAATACCGCTACGTCGATCTCCGACGCGCCGAGATGCAGCGCAACTTCCGCCTGCGCCACGACATCACTCTCGCCGTCCGCGAAAGCCTCTCCAGCCAGGGCTTCCTCGAAATCGAAACCCCCATCCTCACCAAGTCCACGCCCGAGGGCGCGCGCGACTTTCTCGTTCCCTCGCGCGTCCACGCAGGCGAGTTCTATGCCCTGCCGCAGTCGCCGCAGATCTTCAAACAGATCCTCATGATCTCCGGCTTCGACCGCTACTTCCAGATCGCCCGCTGCTTCCGCGACGAGGACCTCCGCGCCGACCGCCAGCTTGAGTTCACGCAGATCGACTTGGAAATGTCCTTCCCGCGCCGCGAGCATGTCTTCGCCGTCGTCGAGAAGTTCTGCGCCGCCGCCTGGGCCGCGGCCGGCGTCACACTGCCCACGCCCTTCCCGCGCATCACTTATGACGATGCGATGAAGCAGTACGGCACCGACAAGCCCGACCTGCGCCTGCCCGGCCTCACCGATGTGCGCAGCGCCTTCAGCGACGAAGATCTCGGCAAGCTGGCCATCGATCCCGCTCTGCCTGTCGTCGCCCTGCGCATCCCCGGCGTCGGCGAGCTCAGCCGCAAGGAGCGCGAAGACAACCACCCCCTCTTCGACCAGAAGAAGGGTGCAAAGTTCATCGACGACTTCAAGCGCCTCGCTAAAACCTTCCCGGCCGCCGTCGACACCATCCTCGAGCTCGCCGGCGCGGCCGAGGGCGACTTTGTCATCGTCGTCGCCGGCGACCCAGCGCACCACATCAAGGCCAGCGACACCAAGTTCCCCGGCCGCCTCTCCGAGCGCGAGATCAACGTCTACGCCGCCGCGGGCAACTTCCGCACCGAGTTGGCGAAGAAGTACGCCGGCAAGCATGGCGCCTTCCGCGTCACCGATGAGATCGTCCAGACCGCCGACCCGCAGAGCGGCAACACGCTCGACGGCTCAAGCGCATTCCACCCCATCTGGATCGTCGACTTTCCCATGTTCGAGTACGACCTGGCCACCGGCCACTGGGTGCCCGCGCATCATCCCTTTACAGCGCCCTATGAAGTGGACATGGCCAACCTCGTCAACGACCCGGCTAGCGTCCGCGCCGACTGCTACGACCTCGCCATGAATGGTCTCGAGCTCGGCTCCGGCTCCATCCGCATCCACCGCAAGGACGTGCAGCAGCAGATCTTCGCCTCGCTCGGCATCTCCGACGAAGAAGCCCGGAACCGCTTCGGCTTCTTCCTCGACGCCCTCGAGTTTGGCACGCCTCCCCACGGCGGCATCGCTCTCGGCCTCGACCGCATCGTCATGCTGCTCACCGGCGCGCCCAGTCTCCGCGAAGTCATCGCCTTCCCCAAGACCGCCAAGGCCATCGACCTCATGGCCGATGCGCCCACCACCGTCACCGAACAGCAACTGCGCGAGCTCCACATCCGCGTTGTGCGCAAGGACTAAAGAGTTGCGGTAGAATCGTCCGCATGAGACCGTCGGACCTTCTGCCGCAGCATCGCGATGCTATCCGCCGCATGGTGCTTCAATCGGGCATGGCGAATCCGCGTCTCTTTGGTTCGGTCGTCCATGGCAGCGATACTGATGCAAGCGATCTCGATATCCTTGTCGATCCTTCGCCGCAGACCAGTTTGCTCGATCTTGCCAAACTGCAAAGCGCAATCGAGAGCACAGTAGGAGTTAAAATCGATCTCCGCACTCCCGGCTTTTTCCCTGAGCCGCTCCGTCAGAAAGTTCTGAGCGAAGCTGTTCCTGTATGACCCCTCATCCACTTCGGGTGCGCGATTATCTCGGGCACATGCTGGATGCAATCGAGCGCATCCTGCAATACACCGGAGGGAAAAGCTCTGCGGAGTTTGCTCGCTCCTCGCTTCTCCAGGACGCGGTTGCACGCAACTTCGAGATCATGGGAGAAGCAGCGCGCAAGGTGCTCGACGCGGTGCCGGACGCGACAGTGCTCTATCCAGAGATACCCTTTGCAGCTATCTACGGAATGCGCAATCAGCTTGCTCACGGCTACTTCGCTGTCGATTGGGATACCGTGTGGAATACGATTCAGCGCGATCTGCCCCTTTTGCGAAACGCGCTGCACTCGTAAGACAGGCTCTTAATCCCCCGTCGTCTCCGCCAGCGGCTCCTGCGCCGTCACCGTCTCCGTATCAATCGACAGGCACTGCCCAAGCTCCGCAAAGTCTTTTTCCCAGCGCGGCCGGTCCTCGTCTTCCAGGGCCGTCAGCGCATACCCCGAGCTGCGCAGAATCTCATACCAGATGTTCTGCGCCTGCCACAGGTTCAGGTCGAAAGGCATCTCGCCCAGCGTGCGCGCCAGTGTCAGCGCGCGGTCCAGCATCTCCAGCGAGCCAGCGCTTAACTGCAGCTCCACCATGGAGCGCTTCATCCGCTGGTCGGCAAGGTAGCTCAGCGTCGCCGTCTCCAGCGCCACCTGGTCCGCTTTGGCCAGGTGCAGATACGAGCGCAGCAGCGCCACGTCGATCGGATCGTTCTCCAGCGCCCGCCGCAGCCCCGCATTCACCGCGAACCCTGCGGCCAGCGTCAGCGCCGGCGGCTTGGGCAGCCCGGACTGCGACAGGAAGTGCAGCAGGCTCGCGTGATCCTCGTAGATTGTCGTCAGCGAGTTCTCGATATCCCACAGCGTCGAATTCAGAATCAGTTGCACAATCCTCCGCTGCTCGTCCGTAAACAGGGAAGTCAGCGAGTAGTCCGTGTGCCCGTAGAAGCGATCGATCAGCCGGATCACTTCCGGAAAATCCGCCTTTTGCACATGGTCGGCCACGTCTTTTGCAAAGCTCTCGAAAGCCTCCGCATCCTCCGCCGCATAAGCCTTCACCGCCGCGGTAATGTTCTGGTCGCCAAAGTGCAGCACGGCAAAGCTGAAGCTCTTCTGTTCGCCGGTAATCGTGCTCGCAATCTGCGCCCGGCCCAGCGCCAGCCGTCCCCGGCCAGAGGTCGCAATCTCATACGAGATGCGCCGCACCCGATAGCAGTAGAGCTCCGTCTCCTCCGCATAGGACGAGAACACGCTGCTGATGGCGTAGTGTGCGGCCACCTGCTCCAGGCTCAGCTTCTTCGCCTCGATCGTCGCGCGGTAAATCTGTGCGCCGTTGCCCGCCGCGGCCACATTGGACTTCGCCTCGCTCAGCTTCTCCGTAAATGCCGCTTCCAGCCCCGCTGCCCGCTCGCCAAACAGCCGCTGCGCAAGCTGCAGCACCCGCGCCGCATACGCAATCACCTGCACCGTCTCAATGCCGGAGATGTCGTCGAAGAACCAGCCGCAGCTCGTGTACATCAGTTGCGCGTGCCGCTGCATCTCCATCATCTCCAGCGCGCGCACGCGGTCGGCCTCCTCCAGCGCGCGTGCCTGGTGCGTCGCGAAAAACCTGTCGGCCGCCTCTGTTCTCCGGTCGAGAATCACATCGATGTACCCATCGCGCGCGGTCCATACATCCCGGAAGAACTTCGCGCCCTCTTCCTCCGTCAGCGGCGCAAGCGCATCGCGCAGCGCATCCAGCGCCTGCCGCAGCGGCGTGCGCCACTTCTGGTTCCATCCGGCTCGCCCGCCGTTGCATCCGCAGTCGGAACGCCACCGCTCCACTCCGTGCACGCAGCTCCACGAGGTATCGTCGACAATCTCGCACTCATACTCCGGCGGAAACTGCGCCAGAAACGCACCGTAGTTTGTCAGCCGGACGCTCTCGTCCGCCTCCAGCAGCCGCAGCGCATAGGCCAGCGCCATCTCGCCATGCTTGTGGTGGTGTCCGTAGGACTCGCCATCCGTGGCCACATGCTCGATCTGCGGCGCTGTCGTGTCTTTCAAGCCCGCCTTCAGCCGCGCGGCAAAGTTCTCACCCGAGTTCAGCAGCCCTTCAAACGCAATCGCCCGCGAAGTCGGCCCGTCATAAAAGAAAACCGCAATCGACTTGCCCGAGGCAAAGCGCACCAGGTACGGCCGTGTCGTGTCCACGCTCGCATTCGGCGTGTTCGTCCACTCCTCCTGTGCCGCTGCGCCATCTTGTGTCGCCGCCGGCTTCAGCGCGCGAATCCGTTTGCACTGGTGCGGCGCCAGCAGCGTAAACCGGATGCCGCTCTCAGCCAGCAGTTCCAGCGTCTCCGTGTCCGCCGCGGTCTCCGCCAGCCACATGCCCTCCGGCGGCGCGCCATAGTGATACTTATAGTCGGCAATGCCCCAGCGGATCTGCGTAACGCGGTCCCGCCGGCTGGCCAGGGGCATGATGATGTGGTTGTACACCTGCGCCATCGCCGAGCTGTGCCCCTTGAAGCTTCGCCGGCTCCGCCGCTCCCCATCCACGATCATGCGATGCGTGCGTGGCGCATTGTCTTTCAGCCAGCTCAGCAGCGTGGGCCCGAAGTTGAAGCTCATCCGCGCGTAGTTGTTCACAATGCGCGTGATCTGGTTTTTGCCGTTCTGGATGCGCGCCGCCCCGTTCGGCGCATAGCACTCCGCGCACACCCGCTCGTTCCAGTCGTGATACGGCGCGGCAGTGTCCTGCGTCTCCACGGTTTCCAGCCACGGGTTCTCCCGTGGAGGCTGATAGAAGTGCCCATGAATACAGATAAACCGTTTCGTCGCCGCCATCCTTCGATTCCTTGTTCCCTATTCCCTATCTTCAGTCCGCCGCTCACGCATCGCCGATCGTTTTCGTGTCGCATGCCCGCCAAAGGTACCAGCTCGCCACGGTGCGGAAGGGCGTCCACTTGCGCCCGCGCCGCTCCACCACGTCCGGCTTGGGCAGATCGGCCGCCTCAATCGCGCGCGTCTTCGGCAGCTTCATGAACGTGAGCGCATAGCCCTTGCGCACGCCGTAGTCAGTCACCGGCAGCACATCCGGCCGTCCCAGCCGGAAGATCAGCAGCATCTCCACCGTCCACGGTCCAATGCCGCGCACCTCGGTCAGCCGCTCCACGATATCCGCATCCGGCATCTTCCTGATTGCCGCATGCCCCGGCACCGTGCCGTCCAGCGTCTTCGCCGCCAGGTCCTTCATCGCCTTGATCTTGTTGCCGGAGACCCCCGCCGCCCGCAGCGGATCGTCCGGCACCGCCAGCAGTTGTTCCGGCGTCGGATCGCCGCCAAAGTACTCCCGCACCCGCCGGTGAATCGTCGCCGCAGCCTTGCCGTGCAGTTGCTGATACAGGATCGCCTCCAGCAGCGACTCGAACGGCGACGCGGAGTTGTCGAGCCGCATCGTGAAAGCGCCCACGCGATCGATCAGCGCGCCGAGCTTTGCATCATTTTTCTTGAGATGCGCAATCGCCTCGTCGGCATCGAAAGCTGGCTTGCGCGTGCGGCCGGGATGAGTCATAGGCACCCAGTGTACCGCGCGCCTACTTCGTCTGCTGATACGCTCCCGTCACCGGCGCGGTCGGCGGAAACAGTTTCTCCAGCCACGGCATGTCTACCGTCAGGCACACCAGCATGCAGGCCACGCACGCCGTTGTAGCCACCATCAGCTTTGCCTCGCGGTACAGCTTTTCCGGATGCTCCGCCGGACTGTCCTGTTTGAACGCCATCGAGAAATAGACCGCCATCACCACCGCCACCAGCGGAAACGACAGCACCAGCTCCAGCCGGTAGCGCATCAGGAACGCGCCGAAGAACAGCATCGATGACGCGGCATAAAACACCACCGAGTACAGCAGCAGCTCCGGCGTGAAGTATGCAAGCGACCGCCGGTACTTGCCCACGCTGCCGTCTTCCTTCAGCCTCCGGTACTCGGCAAAGCGCTTCAGCGCCATGAAGTAGCAGCCCACCAGCCAGTAGCTCAGCAGCAGTGAAACCGGCGGCATCGTCGCCGTCACCATCAGCCATCCCGCCAGCAGCCGCAGCGGATTATTGACCGCTTCGGTCAGCACATCCACATACGGCACGTCCTTGGTGCGCAGCGGCTTCAGGTTATACGCGCAGCCCATCGCCAGCAGCACCGCCAGGTCCCAGCCGAGCCATGGTGAAATCCGCCACGCCAGCGCTAGCCCCGCCGCGCCCAGCAGCACCCACTCCGCATAGGCCAGCGGCACAATCACCGCGCCCGAGGGCACCGGCCGGCTGCGCTTCACCGGATGAAACTGGTCGAACGGCGCATCGCAGATTTCGTTGATCACATAATTGCTCGATGCCACCAATCCAACGGCCAGCAGCCCCAGCAGCGATCGCCACAGCAGCTCCCAGTTCAGCGGGAGATGATTCAGCGTAAGCGCCACCACGATGCCCGGCAGCACAAACACGTTCTTCACCCAGTGGTCCAGGCGCGCAATCTGCACATGCGCCCGCCACGTCTGCCAGCGCAGCAGCGAGGGAGGCACGCGCAGCACATCGTCTGCAGGGGACATGGGCGTGGCGTCTTCCATAGGGCCGTTATAGCACGCAAACACGCGCCCCCGGCGGCGCATGCCCATCCTTCGTAACGGGACGCTGAACTGCCGCCACCCCCGCCTCGCCCTAGTACCATCAACTGCAGAGAAACGTTGAAGGAGTCTTCCCCCATGAAGATGCGTCCGGGAACGCAGACCGGGTTTTTGCTGTGCGGCAAGGAGTGGACCGATGGCGAGGCCATCGAAGTCCGCTCGCCGTGGGATCAGGGCCTTGTGGGTCGCGTAACCGTGGCAACGCGCAACGATGCGCGCCAGGCTGTCCATCACGCCGTCGCCAGCATGCGCCGCACCCGCGCCCTGCCGCGCTGGAAGCGCCGCGAAATCCTCGAAGACATCGCCGCCGCGCTCATTGAGCAAAAGGAGCGCTTTGCCAAGCTCATCGTCGCCGAGGCAGGCAAGCCCCTTCGCCTGGCCCGCGCGGAGGTCGACCGCGCCGTGCTCACCTTCAAGACCGCCGCGGAAGAGGCCGTGCGCCTTGGCGGCGAGTCCATCCCGCTCGACCTCACCGAAGGCAACGAAAATCGCTGGGGCCTGGTGCAGCGTTTTCCCGTCGGCCCCGTCCTCGCCATCACGCCCTTCAACTTCCCGCTCAACCTCGTCGCCCACAAGGCCGCGCCCGCACTCGCCGCTGGCTGCCCCATCATCCTCAAGCCGGCGCCGCAAACGCCCTTCACCGCGCTCGCTCTTGGTGAGGTGATTCTCAAGGCGGGCTGGCCGGAAGAAGCCATCGCCGTCCTGCCCCTCGCTAACGCCGACACCGCTTGGCTGGTCGAGAAAGAGGATCGCATCCGGCTTGTCAGCTTCACCGGTTCGGCCCAGGTGGGCTGGCAGCTCAAGGCCCGCTCCGGCCGCAAGCGCGTCCTCCTCGAGCTCGGCGGCAACGCCGCGCTCGTTCTCCATGGCGACTGGCCCGACCTCGACGATGCCGCGCATCGCATCGCCCATGCCGCCTTCGGCTACGCCGGGCAGTCCTGCATCTCCGTGCAGCGCGTCTTCGTCGAGCGCCGCATCTTTCAAACCTTTGTCTGGAAGCTGGTCGAGATCGCAGGCCACATGGCCTCGGGCGATCCGGCCCTTGAAGCCACCGAAGTCGGTCCGCTCGTCCGCCCCGGCGAAGCCGAGCGCGTTGAGACATGGATCAGGGAAGCCGTCGCCGGAGGCGCCAAGCTCGTCACTGGCGGCGAGCGCGAGGGCTCGGTCCTCACTCCGGCCATCCTCACCGCATCCCAGCCCGGCATGAAGATTCGTGACGAGGAAGTCTTCGGGCCCGTTGTGCTCGTCGAGCCCTATGAGGACTTCGAGGAAGCCCTCGCCGACGTGAATCACTCGCGCTACGGCCTGCAGGCAGGCCTCTTCACCCGCGACGCAGGCCGCATCCTCACCGCCTATCGCGAGCTTGAGGTCGGCGCGCTCATCGTCGGCGACACGCCAAGCTGGCGTCTCGACCCCATGCCTTACGGCGGCGTCAAGGATTCAGGTCTCGGACGCGAGGGCGTGCGCTCGGCCATCGAGGAGATGACCGAGCCGCGCATGCTGGTAATGGCGGGAATCAGTTAAAGGCGGCGGCGCCGCGGCGAGCTTTTAAGCGCTCTTGCGCGCCTTGGCCCGCACCGCGGCCCAGCGCTTCTTCTGCGCATCGGCAATGCGCTTGCGCGCCTCCGGGCTCAGCACGCGCTTCTTGCGCGTCTTGGGAGCGGCAAGCTTCGCGCTCACTTTTCCGGTGGAGGCCAGTAATGTGCGCACCTGTGTCAGCCGTGCGATCTCCGCATCAATCTCTGCGACGATAGATTCAATACTCATAGGTACAGCTTAACCCGCTTTCCATGAACTTAGGCAACTTACCTTAGTCAGCCTTCCCAATTGTACCTTCGCGATAGGCCTTCTGCAGCACATAGAAGGCTTCCTTCTTCTGGCCTTTTTCTGAGATAAGTCCTTTTCTGTTGAACTCGTCCTGAATTCCTGCCAGCGGCCGGTTCGGCGAGCGGAAATCCATCAGCACCCACGGGCTCATCCCGCGCAGTTGCGCAATCTTGTTCAGCATCGGCAGTTGATGCTCGAAGACATTCGCCTGATACTCCTCCGTCCAGCGCTCGTCCTTGCCGCCATGCAGCCCGGCCTTCGCGCCCGCGCCAAATTCACTCACGATCAGCGGTTTCTGATAATCGATCTCCCACTTCGTCGTGTCCGGCGACTCGGGATGCCCCTCGTACCAGCCGATGTATTCGTTGAACCCGATCACGTCGAGCGCCTTGCCCAGCGGATCGTCGATAATCTTCGTGTTGCCCTGCGCCCGCACCAGCAGCGCCGCCGTAATCAGCCGCGTGGGGTCCAGCGCCCGCGCCCGCGCCGCCAGCGTCTCAATGAACTGCGTGCGCGCCGGCGTATTCGGCGTCTCGTTGGCCATCGACCACAAAATGATTGACGCATGATTGCGCGACGTGCCAATCTCCTCGTCCAGTTGCTGCTCGGCCTTCTTCAGTACCGTCGGGTTGTCGAACTCCAGCGCCCAGTACACCGGATTCTCGCTCCACACCAGGATGCCCATGCGGTCCGCCGCACGCAGCATCGTCTCGTCGTGCGGATAATGCGCCAGCCGCACATAGTTGCAGCCCAGTTCCTTCGCCCAGCCCAGCAGCGTCTCCGCATCCTGCTCGCTCCACGCGCGCCCTGTACGGTACGGCGCCTCGGCATGGATCGACACGCCGCGCAGGAAGATCGGCTTGCCGTTCAGCAGAATCTCCGTCCCCCGCGTCTCAATCGTGCGGAATCCGATCCGCTCATGAATCGCGTCCGCGCCCGCGCTCAGGTTCACGTCGTAGAGCTTCGGCGTCTCCGGCGACCACCGCTCCAGCCCCTTCACCGCCATCGTGAACGCCGCGCGCCCATCCGCATCCGTCTCCGCTTCCGTTTTCGCCTTCAGTTCGGGAATCGCAATCTCCACCTTCGCGCCCGCTGCCGCGTCCTTCACATGCACCCAGCCCGCAATCGTCTCGCCCTCGCCCCGCTCCAGGTGCACATCGTACTGGTCGATAAATGTCTCCGGCACTTCGATCAGCGAAACCTCGCGCGTCAGCCCGCCGTAGTTCCACCAGTCGGTCTCGAGCGTCGGCATATTATCCTCGTGCCGCGTGTTGTCCACCGCCGCCACCACAAAGTTGTCGCCCGCATGCACCGCGTCCGTCACTTCGCAGTTGATGGCCGTGTAGCCGCCCTCGTGCTCGCACACTTTCTTGCCATTCACCCAGAAGAATGACTGATAATTTGCCGCGCCCACATGCAGGAACACCCGCGTATGTTCCTTCGGCGTGTAAGTAAAGTCCCGTTCGTACCAGATGGGCCCTTCGTAATAGAACAGCGAGTCGCGTTGCGTGTTCCAGTCCCCCGGAACCTTCAGCTTCGGCGCGGTCGCATAGTTATACTCGGTCGGAAATGGATCGCCGGGCTTGGCCTTGTAGTTCAAAAACCACCCGTTCTTCTTGATCTCGTGATGAAAGCTGTAGAGCCCCGAGAAATACGGATCGACAATCGACGCCCACTCGCCATTCAGCGATGTCGCCGGCCTGCGGTCCGCGCCTGTCAGCACAATCGTGCCTTCCGTCGCCTGCGCCGCGGCCATCGCCGTGCATGCCGCCAGCACCGCCGTCGCAACCATCCGTAATCCCATAACTCTCATCGCACACTCCCCGGCAGATTCATCTCGTCTTGCTTCGCACCCGACATGCTACCGCCTGGACTCTGCACCTGTATACCGTGCGTTCCTCTCAGCGGGATTGCTCTGCGCAGCAAAAAGGGGCGAGCCCCAAGGCCCGCCCCTTTTCTTCGTGCTGCTCGAACTTACCCCAGATACTCCACATGCACATAAGTGCCCAGGCGCACGTTATATGCCAGATACCATCCCGGGTGATCCGGATCGTCGTAGATGATGATGTCATCCGAGTCCCACAGCCAGCCGTCGCAGTAGCCTATGTCCGCCGGAGCTACGCTCCAGTACCAGCCGTTGAACCAGAACCGTCCCGGTCCGCCGCCGGCCAGCCGCCAGTGGTGCGACGGCCCAAAGCCGCCCGTAAAATGCCCGTGCTCCCACGGATGATCCATGTGGTACCGCGGATCGTTGCGTCCCGTGTCGTGGCCCACCCACTTCTTGCCGTCCACGTGCGGCGCATCGGGGTGTCCCGGCTTGTCGTTGAAGTGCCTCACCTGGCCCTGTTGCGGAGCCGGATGCGGCGTGCCGTGAAAGGCCTGCGGCCCATGCGCCGGAGGCTTCGGATGCCCCTCGGGTCTCTGCGCCAGCGCCGGAAGCCCGGCAAGAAGCAATGCGGCAAATGCAACTTTGAAGAGTTTCATCGTATCCTCCAGTCGTCCTTGCACAGTCGTCCTTGCAGGTGCTCCGCATCCCCATCTGCGGCAGCCCTCTGCGGGCGTCATCATACTACACTGAGATGCAACCCGCTAACATCCCGTAAGTTGTGCAGGCGAAAATAAGGCGCACCTTAGGCGCAAATCTATCTTCCATGAAAGATGCCAGATAAAAGTGCATCTGTTTTTGGACTAAGAATCGTTTACGCGCCTACCGTCGCCGGCTGCCGCCGCCACGCATACAGCGGAAACTGGTTCGCCATCTCCGCTACCGCGCCGCGGATGCGCTCCAGCGCCGCATCGTCGTTGCGCTTCTCCAGCGCCTGCCCGATCCACACCGCGATCTGCCGCATCTCGGCTTCCCTCATCCCGCGCGTCGTCAGCGCCGGCGTGCCCACGCGAACGCCCGAGGGCTTCAGCGGCGGATTCGTGTCATACGGAATCGCATTCTTGTTCACCGTGATGCCCGCCTTGCCCAGCGCAGCCTCGGCCTCCGAGCCCAGAATGCCCTTCTCGAACACATCCACCAGCATCAGGTGATTATCCGTTCCCCCGGAGACCAGCCGGAATCCCGCTGCCTTCAGCGCCTCGGCCAGCGCCTTCGCGTTCGCCACCACCTGCGCCGCATAGGTCGAGAATTCAGGCCGCAGCACTTCGCCAAACGCCACCGCCTTCGCCGCCACAATATGCACCAGCGGCCCGCCCTGCTGCCCCGGAAACACCGCCATGTCGATGGCCTTGCCCAGCGTCTGCTCTGGCTTCGCGCCCACCTGAAAATCCTTGCCCGCCAGAATCAATCCCGCGCGCGGTCCCCGCAGCGTCTTGTGCGTCGTCGTTGTTGTAATGTGTGCATGCGGCACCGGCGAGGGATGCGCCCCGCCCGCCACCAGTCCCGCGATATGCGCCATATCGAAGATGTACTGCGCGCCCACCTTGTCGGCAATCGCCCGCATCCGCGCAAAATCCCACAGCCGCGGATACGCGCTCGCGCCGCCGATGATCGCCTTCGGCTTCTCGCGCACCGCAATCGCCTCCAGCTCGTCGTAGTCGATCACCTCGGTGTCGCGCCGCACCGTATAAAACGTCGTCTTGTAGAGCTTGCCGCTGAAGCTCAGCTTGTGCCCGTGCGTCAGGTGCCCGCCATGCGCCAGGTCCAGCCCCAGAATCGTATCCCCCGCCTGCAGCACCGCCATATACGCCGCCGCGTTCGCCTGCGACCCCGAGTGCGGCTGCACGTTGGCAAACTCCGCGTCAAAGATCTGCTTCGCCCGGTCCCGCGCCAGGTTCTCCACCACGTCGGCATACTCGCAGCCGCCGTAGTAGCGCTTGCCCGGATACCCCTCTGCATACTTGTTCGTAAAGACCGAGCCCGCCGCTTCCAGCACCGCCTCGGAGACAAAGTTCTCGCTGGCAATCATCTCCAGCCCTTCGTGCTGGCGCAGCGTTTCGTGGTCGATGGCCGCGGCCACCTCGGGGTCTGCCTGGGCAAGGGAAAGAGCCATGCGATCGGTCATATCGAAATGATAGGCCATCGCCCACGCATCGTCGCCTGTGAACTGCGCCCGCCGTTTTCATTTTCTCGCCTTGCTCCTGTTGACAATCAACCTATATCGAATCAACATGTAGATAACCAACAGGAGACACCGTGAGCGAATCGAAATCCGACGTTCTGCAGGGCACCCTTGATCTGATGGTGCTCAAAACCCTTGAAGCGCTCGGCCCTCTGCACGGGTATGGCATCGCGCGCCGCATCGAGCAGGTGAGCGCCGGCGCGCTCAGCCTCAATCAGGGCACCATTTATCCGGCGCTCCTCCGCCTCGAGCAGCGCGGCTGGATCAAGTCTGAGTGGGGCACGTCGGAAACCAACCGCCGCGCGCGCCTCTACTCCCTCAGCCGTATCGGCCGCAAAAAAATCGCCGAGCAGACCGAGAACTGGGAGCGCATTGCCGCGACCATGGCGCGTTTTCTCGCGCCCTCCAACTAGAGCGCCATTCAAGGAGCCGCTATGGACTGGGTCCGCATTCTTCTCAGCCGCATTGCCGCGCTTTTCGCGCGTCCCCGCCGTGACCGCGACCTCGACGACGAGCTCGCCGCCCACATCGATCTCCTGGTTCAGCAGCACATGCAGAGTGGGCTGTCCTTCGCGGCCGCCCGCACCGCCGCACTGCGTGAATTCGGCGGCGTTACCCAGACCCGCGAGACCTACCGCCTCCAGCGCGGCTTTCCCAGGCTCGAACAGCTCGTGCGCGACCTCCGCTATGCCGCGCGCCAGTTGCGCAGGGCTCCCGGTTTTACCTTCACCGCCGTTCTCACCCTCGCTCTTGGTCTCGGCGCCAACATCGCCGTCTTCTCCTTGCTCAACTGCGTCCTGCTGCGTCCGCTCCCCGCGCCCCATGCCGATCAGCTCGCCGTCCTCCGCGCCGACCGCAGCGACGACGGCGCTAACGGCCCCAACTATGCCTTCGGTGCGCCGTTTCTGCGCGGCCTGGAGCAGCATCACGACGGCTTTGAATCGGTTGCCGGCTACTCCGTGCGTCCGTTTCAGGTTCGCAGCGAATCGGCCAATGTACGGGTCCCCGGCGCCATGGTGAGCGGCGAGTTTTTCCAGATGCTGGAGACTCCGCCGCTCCTCGGCCGCTGGCTCACCCCGCGGGACGACCGCGAAGGACAGGCGGCCGTGGCTGTCATCAGTGACAGCTACTGGAAGACCCGCTTCCATCGCGACCCCGGCATCGTCGGCAGCACGCTCACCATCGCCAACAAGCCCTTCACTATCGTCGGCGTCATGCCCCCCAGCTTCGTCGGCGCGGACCCGCTGTTCCGGCCCGAAATTTACGTGCCCGTTTGGGCCGAGCCCATCATCGACGCGCCCTACAACTCCATCGCCTCGGGCTATCGCTCCTGGTGGCTGCGCATGCTTGGCCGCCGCGCCCCCGGTGTCTCCCTGGCCAGGGCCAATGCCGCGCTCGCTTCGGTCTCCGGCGCCGTCCTCGCTGAGACGATTCCCGACGCCAAATGGATCAAGGATGCCCGCGATCACAACTTCCGCTTCGCTGCCGAGCCCGGTTCACGCGGTTACACCTTCCTGCGCGCCGCCTTTCGTGCACCGCTGGTCGTCATATTTGTTCTCTGCAGCGCCATGCTGCTGCTGGCCTGCCTCAACCTCGCCAGCCTGCTCATGGCCCGCGCCGCCGCGCGCGAGCGCGAACTGGCCACGCGCCTCGCCATGGGCGCATCCCGTGCACGCCTCGTTCAGCAGCTTCTTGTCGAAAGCCTTCTCATCGCGCTGCTCGGCACATCGGCCGGGCTCATCGCCGCGCCCGCCGTGAGCCGCTTCCTTGCCGCCGTGCTCATCGGCGGCAACGGCGACTACGTCATGCTCGACACATCCCCTGACCTGCGCGTCCTCGCATTCGTCGTCCTGGTTGCGATTGCTTCCACCATCGTCATCGGTCTCGTACCCGCATTGCGCGCCACCTCAAAAAGCCTCAACGAGCAGATCAAGTCCGGCTCTCATTCCGTCCATGCACGCCAGCACCGCCTGCTGCCGCGCCTGCTCATGGGCATGCAGGTTGCACTCGCGCTCATCCTCGTCTTCGGCGCCGGCCTGCTGGCGACAAGCCTGCAGCGGCTGCGCAGCATCGACCTCGGCTTCCAGCCGAAGGGCATCGTCAATCTCAGCCTGGAAATGAGCAAGCAGAGCCGCGACGGGGATGCGCTCCTCGCCTGGTATCGCCAGTACGCCGATGCGCTCGGCCATCTTCCCGGAGTCCGCGGCGTCTCCTATGCCGATCTCACGCCCATGAGCGGCTCCACAATGACCTATGACTTCAAGACTCCGTTAAGCCATGGCGACAAGGATATCTACATGAACTCCGTCGCACCCGGCTACTTTTCCGTCCTGCGCATCCCCATCCTCTCTGGCCGCGACTTCCAGTGGAGCGACACCACCGCATCCGGCCTTAAGATCATCCTCAGCCAGCGCGCCGCCGCCGATCTCTTCCCCGGCCAGAATGCTCTCGGTCAATCCATCACCGAAGGCAAGAAGGCCTATCAGGTCGTCGCCGTCGTGGGAGACATCCACTACGCCTCCCTGCGCGAAGAGGCGCCGCCTGAAGCGTATTTCCCCATCACGCAGGACACCAGTCACAAGCCGAGCTACGTTGCGGTAGTGCGGGTCGAGGGCCCGGTCGCGCCGCTCGCGGCTGCTGCGCGCCAGCTCGCCTCCAGAATGGCTCCGGAGATTCCTGCGCCTGTTCTCACGCCGATGATGACGGATATCGATGGCTCCATTGCCGCCGAACGCATCATGGCCATGCTGGCCGTCTTCTTCGCCCTCTGCGCGCTGCTCGTCACCGCTATCGGCCTTTACGGCACGCTCGCCTACTCCACAGCACGCCGCACCAGCGAAATCGGTGTCCGCATGGCCCTCGGCGCAAGGCGCACGCAGGTCGTCGGCCTCATCTTCCGGGAAAATGCCTGGATCGCCCTCTGCGGCTCATTCGCCGGACTCGTTGTTGCCTGGTTCGCCGCGCGCGCGCTTACTGCGTTTCTCTACGGCACCTCGGCCCGCGATCCCTGGGTGCTCTTTGCCTCGGTCGCCGTGCTCGCATTCATTGCCAGCGCCGCTTCGCTCGTTCCTGCTTTGCGCGCCGCGCGCATCGAGCCCAGCACCGCCCTGCGCGCGGAGTAGCGCTACTGCAGTGTCTGCTCCGCCGCTCCCAGCACGTGCCCGTTCTTGCCGTCGGTCACAAACACCACCAGCCGCACCGGGCCCGTGGCTTCCTTTTTCTCCATCGCGCGGCTGCCCTTCAGGTGCAGCGGCCTGCCGTCGGCAGTCTCGGCGTCAAACTCCTTGATCACCCGCATCACCGCCACATGGTGCAGCGTGCGCCCGGCGTTCTCGCCGCGTGTCACCTCGCTGTGCGTCGCATCCGCCGCCAGTGCGGCCACCAGCTTGCTGTGCGCCGGCGCCTGCCCCCGCACAGAGAACGACGCCACGCCATTTTCCCAGTGCGCGTTCTCAATCTGCAGGGCAATCGTGGGCTGCGCGGCCGCTTCGGCTACCGCGCGCGTCAGTTTGCTTGCGCTGCTGCCCACCATCTGCGCGCTTCCATCCACCACCGCCTGCGGCGTATACACATCGTTCAGGTCAAACTGCTCGGCATAGTGCTGCTGCCGTGCCGTCGCCTCCAGCAGCGAGAAGGGGTCCTGCCATCCCAGGCGATCCCAGTAGGTCACGTGCTCACTCAGCACAATCGCCTCGGCCCCCGGAACGAACTGCGTCTTGTCCAGCCGCTCCAGCAGCGCATCCGCCGGCGGGCAGTCCGAGCAGCCCTCTGACGTGAACAATTCCACCAGCACCGGCGTGCGTCCCTTCTCCGGCGCCCCCTGTCCCGTCGCCTGCCATGCGCCCAGCGCCAGCAACATGCCTGCCGCCACAGCCCATCTCCGCTTCCCGCCAACCGCCGCGCAAAGATTTATACACACCCTCTGACACACCCTCTGATACGCCATGCCGCGCACAGGTTACAGCGCCGCGCGCATCTTTGCCTCCCGTCTCGCCACATCTCCCTGCCGCTTCGGCACATTTTCATTTTCCTGTGGTAATCCCACAGGGACCTCATGTATTCTCCTGTGGCAGCACCACAGGAGCCCCGATGAGCCCCGAAAAACTCGATCTTCTCCAGGGCACCCTCGACCTCATGGTCCTCCAGACACTCGCCGCCATGGGCACGCTTCACGGCTACGGCATCGCCCGCCGCATCGAGCAGGTCAGCGGCAACGAGGTCCTCCTCAATCAAGGCACCATCTACGCCTCGCTCGTCCGCCTCGAGCAGCGCGGCTGGATCGCCTCCTCCTGGGGCATTTCCGGCAACAACCGCAAGGCAAAGTTCTACGCCATCACCCGCGCCGGCCGGCGTCAGCTCGCCGCCGACGCCCAGTACTGGCAGCGCCTCACCGGCGTCATGGATCGCGTCCTCGCCATGAGCAGCGATCCGGCAGACGAGGGCAATCCCGCATGAGCCGCCTGCGCCGCGCCTTCGGCCGCATCCGTGCTTTCTTTGGCAAGCGCCGGCTCGACCGCGAGTTGGAGGCCGAGCTCGCCGCCCATCTCGATCTGGCCATCGACGACTACATCGAGCGCGGACTCTCTCCCGAGGAAGCCCGCCGCGCCGCGCTCGTTCACTTCGGCGGCATGCAGCAGGCTCGGGAAAAACAACGCGAAGCGCGAGGTCTTATGAGTCTCGATATCTTCCTGCAGGATCTCAAGTACACCTTCCGCACTCTGGGCCGCGACCGTGGCTTCACCGCCGTCGCCGTCCTCATCCTCGCTCTCGGCATCGGCGCCAACATCGCCGTCTTCAGCGTCGTCAACACGCTTATGCTGCGCCCGCTCCCATTTCCTAATGCGCAGCAGCTCGTCTGGATCGCACCTCCGCCCAGCAAATGCGGCCTCTCCTGCGCCACCTACTCCACGGACGCCTATGACGAGTTCCGCATGTACACGCGCTCCTATCAGGACGTGACCGGCTATTTCGCCTTCTCCAGCCCCGGCAATCTCAGCCTCAACCGCGGCGGCGCGCCCATCCCGGCCACTGGCATCGATGTCATCGCCAACTTCTTTAACGTCCTCGGCGTGCAGCCGGCCATGGGCCGCCTCTTCAAGCCCGCCGACGCCGTCAACGGCGCGCCCCCCGTCATCGTGCTCTCCAACGCCTGGTGGCGCACTCAGTTCAACGCCGATCCCAGCATCGTCGGCAAGGCATTCGACATCAATGGCCAGCAGACCACTGTCATCGGCGTCCTGCCAGAATCCTTCGACTTCGGCGCGGTCTTCCAGCCCGGCGCAAAGGTCGACGCCATCACCCCCCTCAACCTCTACGGCCCTCCCCGCAACTGGGGCAACATCATCACCTTCATTGGCCGCCTCAAACCCGGCGTCACCCTGCCCCAGGCCGTCGCAGATGCCGCACAGGCCGAGCCCCACATGTGCTGGAACAACAACCGTCCGCAAACCTGCGGCACCGAATATAGCGACGGCATCATCCCTGTTCCGCTCAAGGACTATATCAGCGGTCGTCTTCGCCGCTCGCTCGTCGTGCTCTGGTGTGCCGTCGGCATGATCCTGCTCATCGCCTGCGTCAATCTCTCCAACCTGCTGCTCGCCCGTGCCGCCGCCCGCTCCAAGGAGTTCGCCATGCGCGGCGCTCTCGGCGCAAGCCGCATGCGCATCGTCCGCCAGCTCCTCACCGAGAGCCTCGTGCTCTCCGCGGCGGGAGCCATCTTCGGCCTGCTCCTCGCCGCTGTTCTGCTTAGCTGGCTCGCCCATCAGGGCGCGGTCGCACTGCCTCTGCTCAACACGCTGCATATTGATGGCGCGGCCCTCGGCTGGACCGTCCTCATCGCCGTCGCCGCCGCCGCGCTCTTCGGCCTCATGCCCGGTATCCGCATGGCCTCCGGCAACCTGCAGGAGTCCCTCAAGGACTCCGGTCCCGGCTCTGGCATGGGCCGCAAACACGAGCGTGTTCGCGCTGTCCTCGTCGTCTCTGAGGTTGCTCTCGCCTGTATGCTCCTCGTCGGCGCGGGCCTGCTGTTGCGCAGCTTCCTCAAAGTCGTTGACATCGATCTCGGCTTCCAGCCTGAGCGCGCCGCAGCCATCAAGGTCGACTACGACGACAGCGTCCCCAACGATAAAGACGGCTCCTTGAGCTCCGCGAAGCGCGCCGCCATCTTCCAGCAGATCATCCAGCGCGTCTCCGCCATTCCCGGCGTGCAGGCCGCGGGCATCACCGACTATCTGCCCCTCGACCGCAACCGTTCCTGGGGACTCCCGCTGCCCAAGGGCGTCAAGCCGCCCGACAAACTCCCGGCTGGCCCGCTCGTCTACGTCGTCACCCCCGGCTATATCCACACCATGGGCATGCGCCTTCGCGGCCGCGACTTCACGTGGGACGACACAAACTCCAGCGCACCCGCCGTCATTATTGACTCCGCCTACGCCCACTACCTCGCCCGGCTCGCCAACTGGTCCGACAACAACGTCGTCGGTCAGCTCCTCGACAACGGCCCTGGGCCGGGCCTCCGCATCGTCGGCGTCGTCGATAACGTCCGCGAAGAGTCGACGGAAGCCCAGACCGGCTGGCAGATCTACTACCCCGCCACGCAGGCCACCCCCACCAGCGCTGAGCTCGTCGTCCGCAGCCAGCTTCCGCCCGCAGCGCTCGGCACCTCCGTGCTGCGCGCCCTCCGCGAGCTGAACCCGCAGCAGACCGCCGCCGAGTTCCGCCCCCTGGAAACCCTCGTCGACCACGCCAACTCGCCCCGCCGTTTCTTCATGATCCTCGTCGGCGTCTTCGCCGGCCTCGGCCTGCTGCTCGCCGCCCTCGGCATCTACGGCGTCATCTCTTACTCGGTCACGCGGCAAACCCAGGAGATCGGCATCCGCATGGCCCTCGGCGCCAGCGCCGGCCTCGTGCAGCGCCAGGTCCTCTCCAGCACCCTCCGTCTTGCTCTCATCGGCGTCGCGCTCGGGGCAGTCGCATCGCTCGCCACTGCAAGGCTCATCGCCTCGCTGCTCTTTGCCACCTCGCCCTGGGACGCGCCCACTTATGTCGGCATGGCGCTTCTGCTTCTCGCCATCGCCGCGCTCTCCGGCTTTCTCCCTGCCCGTCGCGCCGCCCGCATCAACCCCATGGTCGCTCTCCGCGCCAACTGAATCCGCCCTGCGCAAAAGAAAAGGGGCACGGCTTCTGGCCGCGCCCCTGTCTGTTTCCGTCTCTCGTTTTAGAGATAGCTCACAAGCTGGCGAATCGGATCGTCCGCCTCCACCGGCAGCAGCGCCTTCAGCGGCCGCGACGCCCACTCGCTCCGCATCGGCAGCAGGCCCAGCGTCTCGAGCACCTGCACGCTCGCCTCGTCCGCCGAGCTCAGCGCCTGCTCTGTCCGGTGATACTTCGGCCAGTTCTCCATCAGGTTGCTGGTAATCGTCTCCGGCGTCGAGTCGTCGCTCGCCGCCACCACCATCTTCAGGATCGCGATCTCGCGCTCCGTCAGCCGCACAGACTCCGGCCCTTCCTTCAGCTCCCGCGCCATCGCCGGCATCTGCTCGTCGAAGGTCGCCTTCACCCGCGTCCAGATCGCATAGCCCAGCCACGTCGGCGGATTGTCGTGGATCGGAATCACCCTGCGGTGCAGCTCGCCCACCAGCATCGGAATGCCATAGGTCAGCTTGTACATGTCCTGCACCTGCGGCTCGGCCAGCTCGATCTTGTACACCTCGCCAAACCACGCCCGCAGGTCCCGCTGGCTCAGCCGCCGCACCGCGGCCATGGCGTCGAACTGCCCGCTCGTGCTGCCCTGCAGGCTCCAGCGCAGCAGGTCCGCGCCGCCCGCGATCAGCGGCAGGCCGCCCTCCGCCGCAATCTCAGCCTCCGCCTCGGCCGGGCTCACCGCCGCAAGCGCCTGCTTGCCGGGATAGCCAATCTGCGCCTGGATGCCGCACTTGGCATGCAGCAGAGGATTCTGTCCCGCCGGCGTAAGCCAGTGCGCAATGCCCACCAGCGCCCGCACCTTCTTCGTGTCCTTGCGCGCCTTGTCCAGATACAGAGACAGGCACTCCACCTCGTCCTCGGCAAAGAAACTCGGCCCCGCCGCTGCGCGCGTCTTGCGCGGCATCTCCGGCTCCACCTCGCTCTTCGTCCCATCCACAACCGGAGCTTCCTCGGTCGCCACAGCCGTGGTGACCGTCCCGGTCCGCGCCGCTGCCGCCTCGGCATACGCTTCGGCCGCGCTCTTCTCCGAGTCGTTCGCCTCTTCAATCCGCAGGCTGCCGCCGCCATGCGAGCCGCCATCCGTCTCCGGCGCGCTCTTCGCCTCAGGCCCGCTGCCCGATTCACGAGCCGCCCCGCTGGCTCCGTTCAGCGTGCCCGTTGCCGGGCCATCCTGCCAGAACTCGATCTCCAGCTCGCTCACAAACTCGTCCACGCGCGGAAAATGCTCGTTCAGCGCCTTCAGGTCAGGATCGTCCGTGCTGTCGTCCAGGCTGCATGCCCACTCCAGCCACTCAGCCACCTCCGGCCCCGGCAGCTCCGGCGGCGCAGCCTGCCCTGAAATCTCCATCAGCTCGGTCACCGCCTCATCGCGCAGCCGCAGCCGTTCCTGCTTCACGCGCTCGCGCCGGTGCGTCACCAGCCCGGCCTGCAGCCGCTGCGCCAGGTCCAGATACCGCTGCCGCTTGGCCGCAACCTCATCCAGCCGCGACACCAGCGTGTCCAGCTCCGTCTTGGTTGCCCACGTCGCTCCGCTGTCCTCGGACAGGATCGCGTCCCGCAGATTCTGGCTCAGGTCCAGCAGCTTGTTCAGTTCCGCCAGCGTCTCCGCGCGGTCCAGTTGCTGTCCGGCTTCCAGCAGATCGATCTTCGTCCGCCACTCCCGCGCCTGCTTGCCCAGGCTCTGCAGGGTATCGGAGACAATGCTCCGCCGCTTCTGCGTTTCCGTTGCGCTCACGTGGTTGCTCCCCTCGCATCCGGGATGCGCGATCGAAATCGCCGCTTCGGGCCGCCTTCGCCTTGCTGCAAAAGCCTTTGCCCGCCTGCGCCCCCTGCCGTCTGCGGCAAGGGTTCTCCCATGGCTGCGTGGGTAACATCGTAGCGTGACGCG
>DASZRQ010000205.1:0-11001 GCA_035549115.1 Occallatibacter sp.
ACCAGGCGGGGCAGCACCGAGCGGGCGCTGAGCTGGGCGGCGTCTCCGCCGTAGATGCCGGAGAGCAGCGGATCGGCGAGCCGGTCGACGGCCTCGCGGCCAAAGTGGCGCTCGACGAGCGCGGCGACCGACTCATCCTGCGGGACGGGGCGGGGAGGAAGGAGCAGCTCCAGGCCCATGCGCAGCTTGGTGCGCAGGCTGAAGAGCGGCGAGAGCGCCGTGGGCACAAGTTTGGTGGGCACGAGGAACATGAGGCCGTCCGGCAGCGGGATGAGCCGGTTGCGGACGACGATGAAGGTCTGGCGGCCCGCGTCGTTGGAGGGGGTGAGCTGATCGCCGAGGCCAAGCTCGCGGCAGAGCTCGGCGGCTGCGGGCTTTTCGCTCAGGAATGAATCCGGGCCGCCCTCGAGCACCGCGCCATGTACGGTATGAGACGCGATGACGCCGCCGAGGCGGGCCGCAGCCTCATAGAGCGTGTACTCGACCGGAGCACCTTCCGCACGAGCCTTCTGCAACTCATAGGCTGCCGCCAGGCCCGCGATGCCGCCGCCGATGATTGCGATCCTCATGTGCCGCTCCCCGCGGGAATCCCGATCCGCGATTCCCAGCTTCAGCATCGTTTGCCCGGCCGGAGAAGAGAGTGATCCCGGTCACACACAATGCTAAATCGGGCGGGTACCCTGACAATCGCGGAAGACCGGCGCGCACGACCGGCCGGGACGTTCTATGCTTCTGCACGGGAGAAAACGCAGATGACCGCCGAACTGATTCACCGGCTGCAATTTGCCTTCACGGTAACGTTTCACTACCTGTTTCCCCAGCTCACCATGGGGCTGGCGCTGCTGATTGTGGTGCTGAAGACCGTGGCGCTGCGGACAGGGAGCGAACAGTGGGACCGCGCGGCGCGGTTCTGGGGAAAGATCTTCGGCATCAACTTCATCTTCGGCGTGGTGACGGGCATTCCGATGGAGTTCGAGTTCGGAACGAACTGGGCGCGGTTCTCCGAGCTTTCGGGCGGGGTGATCGGCCAGCCGCTGGCGATGGAAGGGGTGTTCAGCTTCTTTCTGGAGTCGGCGTTCCTGGGGCTGTTTCTCTATGGCGACAAGCGCATCTCGAAGAGGATGCACTGGTTCAGCGCGGTGATGGTGTGGCTGGGGTCGTGGATCTCGGGATTCTTCATTATCGTGACGGACGCATGGATGCAGCACCCGGTGGCCTATGACCGGCTGCCGGACGGGCAGTTCCAGGTGCTGAGCTTCTGGCAGTTGCTGCTGAACCCGTGGGGGCTGCTGCAGTATGCGCACAACATGACGGGCGCGGTGGTGACGGGCAGCTTTGTGATGGCTGCCGTGGGCGCGTTCTACCTGTTGGACAGGAAGAACGAGGAGTTCGGCCGCATCTTTGTGAAGGTGGGCGTGATTGCCGGAGTGCTGGCAACGATCGCAATCATCTTCCCGACGGGCGACCTGCATGGCAAGTATGTGGCGCGCAACCAGCCGGCGGCGATTGCGGCCATGGAAGGGCTGTTTCACACCGAGACCGGCGCGGGCATTGTGCTGGTGGGCCAGCCGAACGAGCAGACAGGACAGATCGACAATCCGATTGTGGTGAACAACGTGCTCAGCTTCCTGATCTACGGCACGACCAAGGCCGAGGTGAAGGGGCTGGATCAGATTCCCAGGGACCAGTGGCCGACGGCGCTGCCGCTGCTCTACTACGCCTACCACATCATGGCCGGGCTGGGGACCTACTTTGTAGCGCTGATGGTGCTGGCGGCGTTTCTCCTGTGGCGGGGGAAGATTTACACGGCGCGGTGGATGCTGTGGCTGCTGCTGATCAGCTTTCCGCTGCCGTATATCGCCAACACAGCCGGGTGGATGACGGCGGAGATCGGGCGGCAGCCGTGGCTGATCTACGGACTGATGCGCACCAGCGCCGGCTACTCGCAGATGGTCTCGGCGGGCAACGGGCTGTTTACGCTGATCGGCTTCATGGGCCTGTATGCGCTGCTGGGGCTGCTGTTCACGGTGCTGGTGTATCGCGAGATCAGCCACGGGCCGCAGGCCAAGGCGACTGAAGCAGTGCACGCTCACTGAGCGCGGAGAAAGGACGCTACCGATGATGGGGTTTCTCTGGTTCTGGCTGGTGGCCGTGATGATTGTGGGCTACGTGGTGCTGGATGGCTTTGACCTGGGTGTGGGCGTGCTGCACCTGTTCCTGACGAAGACGGAAAAGGAGAAGCAGGCGGCGCTCAAGTCGATTGGGCCGGTGTGGGATGGCAACGAGGTGTGGCTGCTGGCCGGGGGCGGCACGCTGTATTTCGCGTTTCCGCTGCTGTATGCCTCGGCCTTCAGCGGGTTCTATCTGCCGCTGATGATCGTGCTGTGGCTGCTGGTGCTGCGCGGGGTGAGCCTGGAGCTGCGCAACCACATCGACCTGGGCGTGTGGCAGACGCTGCTGGACGGGGTGTTCGGGCTGGCCAGCGCGCTGCTGACGATCTTTTATGGCGCGGCGCTGGCGAATGTGCTGCGTGGCGTGCCGCTGGGGCCGGACGGCTACTTCTTTCTGCCGCTGTGGACGACGTGGACGCCGGGCACATATCCGGGGATTCTGGACTGGTACACCGTGATCGGCGGGCTGGTGGCGCTGGTGGCGCTGACGATGCACGGGGCGCTGTGGCTGACGATCAAGGTGAGCGGCGCGCTGGAAGAGCGGGCGCGCAGGATTGTGACGCCGCTGTGGTTTGTGCTGCTGGCGCTGACCGTGGCGAGCCTGATTGCCACCATCGCGGTGCGGCCCGAGAGCCTGCGCAACTACGCGGCGTATCCGGTGACATACATTGTGCCGGTGGGCGTGGTGGCGGCGCTCATTGGCGTCTGGGTCTTCAACCGCAAGGCGCAGCCGGTGAAGGCGTTTGTGGCGTCGAGCCTGTATCTGTTCTTCATGCTGGCGGGCGCGTGCTGGGGCGTGTATCCCACGCTGCTGCCGGCAACGACGGGCGCGGCGAACGACATCACCCTCAGCCGCGCGATCAGCGGGCCGCATACGCTGGCGGTGGGCCTGGTGTGGTGGATCTTCGGTATGGCGCTGGCGGTGAGCTACCACGTGTTCGTGTATTCGCGATTCAAGGGCAAGGCGGATGCGGAAGGGCATTGAGAAGCGAGCGCGATTTCCTTTTTTCGGTTAGTGGAAATGCGGAATCGTTCGGTTGTATGCGATGTTTAAGACATGCGCTATGAGGCCATTCCCGCGTTGAATCGTGAGCAGATTGAATGCGATCTCGCAGGTGGTGACAGCAAGGCGATGAGTCACGCAATCCTGAGTGCTTCACTTTACGATTCGGATTGGCAGTGGGCGCAGGGCGTTTGCTTGCGATATCTCGATCATCCTGATAAGCAGATTCGCTGGAATGCAGTGACAGGATTGAGCCATATTGCGAGGATTCATAGAAGGCTCGATACGGACATTGTCATCACGAGGTTGAAAGCACGATTGAACGACGCGGAAATTGCGGCGAACGTTGAAGACTCTTTGAGTGAGATCCTCTGGTGGCTTCGACCCGAACGCTAAATGTGAGCTTCGCCGATGAGCGCATGAAAGAGGCCTTGGGAGCATGCTCCCAAGGCCTCTTTCACAATTGACATTCAGTTACAGGGTGACGAGGGGGCCGAAGTAGTTTTTCCCGGCAGGTTCCGCGTCCGCGAGCGGATGCCAGTTTTTGGGCTGGTAGATGCAGCAGGGTTCCTGGGCGAGCGGGTCGCCGGTGAGGGCGTAGGCGCGGGCGCGGGAACCGCCGCAGATCTCCTTGTACTCGCAGGCACCACACTTGCCCTCCAGGCGGCTGGTGTTGCGCAGGGCCTTGAAGATGGGGGCGTTGCGGTAGACCTCGGCCAGCGGAGTCTGGCGGATGTTGCCGGCGTGGATGGGCAGGAATCCGCTGGGGTAGACATTGCCGACGTGGGAGATGAAGACGAAGCCCTTGCCGTCGTTGACGCGGCGCGTGGCCCAGCCGTGGGTGCGTGCGAGAGGGTCGGCCGTGGGCGTGCCGGGCTCATAAGCGTGCGGATGGCCGCCGGGATGACCCTGGGCGCCGGGATGCGCTTGTCCGTGGCCGGCGAATTTGCGCTCCTCGAGGTTGTGCTGGAGGAGGTAGCGGCGGTAGTGCATGGCCTCGGTGGTCTTGATCTGGAAGTTGACGCGATGGGAGAGCTCATAGATTTTGCCGAAGACCTGCTCGAACTCCTCTCCGGAGAGCAGATCGTCGAGCTGGCCGCGGCCCACGGGCACGAGGAAGAAGACATTCCACATGACGATGTTCTGCTTCTCAAAGAGGGCGCAGAGGTTGTCGAGATCGTGGGCGTTGTGGCGGCTGATGGTGGTGTGGACCTGGATGGGCAGACCGGCTTCGCCAGCCCACTCGATGGCCTGGATGGTGCGGGCCCACGCGCCGGGCAGACCGCGGAAGGTGTCGTGAATCTCGGGGCAGGAGCCGTCGAGCGAGATGCCGAGGCGGACGACGCCGGCTTCCTTGAGCTTGAAGATGGATTCGCGGGTGAGCAGCGGGGTGGCGCTGGGCGTGACGGCGACCTTGACGTTTTTCTCGCAGGCGTAGCGGACGAGGTCGTAGATGTCGGCGCGCTTGAGGGGATCGCCGCCGGTGAAGACGAAGATGGGGACGTGCATGTCGGCGATCTGGTCGATGAGGGCCTTGCCTTCGCTGGTGGAGAGCTGGTCCGGGTGGGGGATGGGCTGGGCGGCCGCGCGGCAGTGCTTGCAGGCCAGATCACAGGACTGCGTGATCTCCCAGATGGCAAGGAACGGGGCTTCGTCGTAGTTCAACCCGCCGCGGGCGGGAATTTGATGCATTGGCTGCATGACGCCTCCTGCGAATCGAGCCGGCCCGGCAACTATCCAGCGGGGGAACGCTTCGATTCTTCTCAAGGAGAACAGCGGGCGGGGTGTTCCGGCTGTGATTTCGATCACCTGCCTGCGGAAGCAGCGTTCAATTTTTAAGGATTTCCTCTAGCAATCCGCCGGGAACAGGCGCAGAATTCGATTCATCCAGGAAGCGGAAACGCTTCGTCCTGCGTCCATGTAAGCAGCCACGCTTTCAAGGCGCGACGCCCCGGCGGCAAACGCGCCCTGCAAGCCCTCAACGCAAGCCAATGTGATGCCGAACACTGCATCCGCGCGACGATGAGTGCAAGACTACAACTGTAAATAGAGGAGGTTGCCATGACCTCTACGATCAAGCCTGGATGGAGCAAACCCTCCACCATCCTCTTCGCCTCAGAGTACCCCGCGAACCAGAAAGCCTTGAACTTTGCCGCCGCCCAGGCGCGGGAGAGCGGTGCGCATCTCATCCTGTTTCATGCCTATGACACGCTGGTGGTGGCGGCGTCCGAGACATCGGGCATCTGCTACTACGACTACGCGGCGGCCGCACGCACCGAGCAACAGCAACTGGAGCCCTTGGCCCGGCGGCTGCGCGCCGAAGGCGTGGACTGCGAAGTCGTGGTGCGGCCGGGTCTGCCCGCCGACCAGATTCTGAAGCTGCTCAACGAGCGCTCCGTGGACCGGATCGTGATGGGAACGCATGCGCCGGGACCGATCGGCAAGATGCTGGTGGGCTCAGTGGCGGAGGCGGTGCTGCGCACCGCGTCCGTGCCGGTGTGCGTGATCGGGCCGGACACGGTGGACGCCCGCTACCGCAACTACGCGACGGAGACGATTCTGTGCGCGCTGAGCCTGACCGAGACCAGCCCGGTGGTGACGCAGTTTGCGGCGGAGCTGGCGGCGCAGCACAAGGCGCGGCTGATTCTGCAATACGTGATCCGGCCGCAGGAGCGGACGGATGTGCTCTCCGGCCGCAGCGTGGGCGATATCGAGCATGAACTGCTTTCGCTTGTGCCGGAAGAGCTGCGCGGCCCGCTGAGCATCGAGCCGGTGGTGGTGCCGGGCGAGCCCGCGGAAGAGCTGCTCTACCAAGCGCGGGCACAGCAGGCAGACATGATCGTGCTGAGCGCGATGGCGGCCTCGGCCTTTGCGGCCATTACCCGGCATGGCGTGGTGTACCGCGTGATGGCGCGGGCGCACTGCCCGGTGATGACGCTCTCGCCCGCACTGCTGGAGGCGTGCGGCGTGAAGCATGGCGTGCACCACGTGGCGCAGGACTTTCTGGCCGGCGTGATTTAACCCAGGCGGGATTCTCCCGCGACGTGCGCCGGGCGAACCCTCTCCCCTTGCGGGAGGAAGCGGCTCGCCCGGCGCGGGTGCCTGGGCGGATTAGTGCGCCGCGGCATTCTCCGGCAGCAGCTTGACGGTGGGAGACATGGGATCGCAGGGCTTGCCGCCGCAGAGGGCCGCGGTGATGCCTTTGCCTTCCACGATGGTATAGATGCGGTCCACGGCGGGCAGCTTGACGATCTGCTTCTGGCCGCTGGGCCAGTGAATCTCCGCGGCGCCGGCGTCGGTCGAGTCGCCCAGGCCAAAGTGCGGCCGCCGGTCGTTGGCGCTGATGTAGCTGCCGCTGGAGAGCACGTCCTGGCGCATGCGCATGCCGTTGGCGCGAAGATAGACGGTGGCGCAGGTTGCGTCCAGCGGGCTCTTGTTGCCGGTCTTCGGATCCTTGCCGCCCACGAGCTTCATCTCCACCCAGTGGTGGTGGTCAGGGTTCACGTTGCGCAGCAGAACCGGCGGCCCGTCAATGGGGTTGATGACGACATCGATCTTGCCATCGTTGAAGAGGTCGCCGAAGGCCGCGCCGCGCGCGGGAATCACGTCCGCAAGGCCGGTGCCTTTGACGGGAGGTATGAGCTCGAACTTGCGGTCCTTCGGGCCATCGGGCACGTTGTGGAAGAGAAGCGGCCGCTCGGCCCAGCTTGTACCCCAGTCATGTTGATCGACCTCGGGATAGACGTGGCCGTTGACCTCGAAGAGGTCGAGCCATCCGTCGTTGTCGTAGTCGAGAAAGCCATCGCCCCAGCCGACGAAGGGAATGGTGGGCTGGGCCACGCCGGCCTTGTAGCTCACGTCGGTAAAGCTGGCATCGCCATCGTTGTGGAAGAGCACCTTGTAGTCGTCGCCGAAGTCGGTGACATAGAAACTGACCTGGCCGTCGTTCTCGTAGTCGCCGGCGGCGATGCCCATGGAAGCGATCTCACGGCCATCCTTGTTGAGGGCGAAGCCTGAGATATAGCTCTGGTCGTCGAAGGTGCCGTCCCCTTTATTGATGTAGAGGTAGTTGGGCTCGGAGTCGTTGCCGACGACGAGGTCGGGTTTCCCGTCGCCATTGATGTCGATGAAGATGGTGGTGAAGCCGTAGAACTTGTCCTTGTCGACCACGCCCGCCTTGGCCGTGACATCGGTAAAAGTGCCGTCGCCATTGTTGTGGAAGAGATGATCGGGCTCGCCCTGCAGACCGCGCGGGCCGCAGTTCACATTCTGGCCTCGGTAGAGACACGAGGCGTAGCCGACGGCCTTGGTGCCGCCGATGGGCAGGTTGTCGCGGTCGAAGTGGACATAGCCGGTGACGTAGAGATCGAGCAGGCCGTCGCCGTCGTAGTCGCCCCAGGTGGAGCCGGGAGACCAGTTGCCGAGGGCGACGCCGGCCTTTTCGGCCACGTCGGTAAACGTGCCGTCGTGGTTGTTGTGGTAGAGGCGGTTCTTGCCGTAGTTGCCCACGTAGAGGTCGGGCCAGCCATCGTTATCGTAGTCGGCGGTGGAGCAGCCATAGCCCCAGCGGTCGTTCTGTACGCCGGCTTCCTTGCTCACATCCGTAAATGTGCCGTCGTGGTTGTTGCGGAAGAGCGCGGCATGGGGCGGCGTCTCCTTGCCGTCGAGCGAGTCGAAGGTGGCGCCGTTGACGAGGTAGATGTCGAGCCAGCCGTCGTTGTTGTAGTCGATGAGGCAGACACCGGAGCCGTTGGTCTCGACGATGAACTTCTTCTCGGGTACGCCCATCTTGTGAATCCAGTTGGAGAGGCCGGCCTGCTTCGTGATGTCCTCAAAGATGACCGGCCCCTTGTCGACAAAGCCGCCGGCTGTGATGGGGCGTCTCTGCGCGTCATAGACGGGAGCGGCGGCCACGCCGGAAGAGATGCCGCTGGTCATGCCTCCCTGCTGGCCTCCCTGCTGGCCTGCCTGCTGCGGAGGCGCCTGCTGCGCGCCGAGCGCCATGGATGCGGAAAGGGCGAGCAGGAGGGCAGAGATCGAGAGAAGACGGCGCAAAGAAGAAGCTCCTTCAACGGATGACCAGTATTGTAGCGGCGCAAACGCAGGGCTGGCGACGGGAACCTCGCGGCGCATCTAAGCAGAAAAGACATAGCGCAGAAAAGGCGAGCAGGAAAAGAGGCCACGGGGCGCAAGGAGCTGAGCGATGAAAGCGGAACCGCACAAGGCAGGAGCGACGCGCAACGCAATGCCGAACGACCGTTTTGGACGCTTCGCGGCGCATGCCTCAGGATGGCTGGGCTCGAAGTGGGCCTTTCTGATGGCTGTGGCGGTGATTGCGGTGTGGGCCGCAAGCGGGCCGGTCTTCCACTATTCCAACACCTGGCAGCTTGTGATCAACACAGGCACGACGATCGTGACGTTCCTGATGGTCTTTCTGATCCAGAACACGCAGAACCGCGACGCGCGTGCGATCAACCTGAAGCTGGATGAGCTGATCCGCGCCGTGGATAAGGCGCGGAACCGGATGATCGACGTGGAGAAGCTGAGCGACGTGGAGCTGGATGCGCTGCAGACCGGCTATGAAAAGCTGCGCAGCCGCGGCGAGGGAACGAAGAAGCGCGACACGGCGAAATGATGCGCCGCCGACTCAGTGCATGCCGTCGCGGGGGCTAGAAAACCCGGAGCAGAAGCAGCACGAGCACGATGGTGAGCAGCAGGCTGAGTCCGCCGCCGCCGTAGTAGCCCCAACCGGGGCCCATGCGGTAGCCGCCGTAGCCCGAACCAAAGATCAGCAACACGAGAATGATGATGAGCAAGAGCATATGGGCTCCCTTTCTGCACTCCTGAGCGGGATTGGATGCAGAGCCGCACGCGTGGGCTGCATGCGGCGAAAGAGTCCTCAGGCGATGCCGCTCCCGCGCGGCGGGTTGTCTGCGCGCATGCCCTGAAACCCGCATGAAATCTCGCGATTCCGCAAACAACCCCCGGCCTCTCCAGGGGCGTCCAAGCGTTCGTCGCTGGTAAGAATGCGTTCAAAAAATGCACGGGAGGTACAGCCAATGCTTTGGACAATTTTCGTGATTCTGCTGGTTCTGTGGCTTCTGGGAGTTGTGAGCAGCTACACGCTGGGCGGGTTCATTCACATCCTTTTGGTGATCGCGCTGGTCGTACTGCTGATCCAGTTGATCAGCGGACGCAGACCCGTGGTATAGCGCGGGGCGCAGAGGCATGGCTGGCAAGGTAAGCCGGTTCAACGAAGCACAACAGAGCAGTGAGGTGAGAGCGATGGACAAGGACAGAGTCAAGGGCACGGTCGACGATGTTGTGGGCCGGGTCAAGCGCCAGACGGGCGAGTGGACGGGCAACGTGAATCAGCAGGCGGAAGGCGCCGCTCAGCAGGTGAAGGGCAAGGCGGAAAAGGTGGTCGGCCAGGTGAAGGACGCTGTGCGCGACATGCACGAGGAGGCTGAGCGGGAGCAGCACGAGCATGTGGGCGGCGGCCCGCGCCACAATTCCTAGACAACTCGAGATGACGACCTGCGAATGCCCGCGCCGCTGAGTGTGGACATTCGCCGCGCGGCGCAACTCCTCCCCCGTTGCGCCGCGCACCCGTTTTTGCCGCGGGCCATGGTCCTGTGTGGCAGATTCGGTGCAATCACGGTATAGTGGTCGTGAGGCGGCGAACATTGGGGCTCGGCCGCTGCCGCCCGCGAGCGAGGTGCGTCTTCAGCAGGGACTTCGGTTCACTGACGAGCGACGTTACCCCATCGGAGACATCGGCATGGCGCGCGGTGGCGCGCGTGCTCCGAAGTCCGGTGGATGCCGTGAGCTGTGTTATTCTTCCCGCCACCTGTCCCCTCTGCGGCACCCCTCAGCCGCGCTTTTCCTCTGTGACAATCTGCGATGCCTGCTGGATGGAGATTCGCTCCGGCGGCGATGCCGTGTGCGTCCGCTGCGGCGATGGGCTGGCCGCGCCGGATGTGGATGATCTCTGCCGCGCATGCAGGATGACGCCTCCGCCGTTTGAGCGCGCAGTGGCTTATGGCCCCTACGACGGACGCATGCGCGACGCGATCCATGCGCTGAAATACGACCGGCTGCACCCGGCGGCGCAGGTGCTGGGGAAGGTGCTGGCGGCGGCGGTTGCGCAGCTTGCCGGGCAGGCTCCCGCGGAGATGCTGGTGACGCCTGTCCCGCTGCACCGGCGCAAGCTGAACGAACGCGGATTCAACCAGGCCCGGCTGCTGGCGGCAGAGGCGCTGCGGGAGCTCGGCCGGACGCATCCGGCGTGGAAGCTGACGCTGGCCGACAGCCTGGTGCTGCGCACGCGGCCCACGGCGAGCCAGGCCGGACTGACACCGCGGCAGCGACGGCTGAATGTGCGCACGGCGTTCAAGGTGCGCGATGCGGCTGCGGTTGCAGGCAGGGACATTCTGATCGTCGACGACATTCTGACCACAGGCGCAACGGCGCGGGCGGCATCGAAGGTGCTGCTGGATGCAGGCACAAAGAGCGTGTGGGTGGCCACGCTGGCGCGGGCGCGGCGGCCATTTTTTGCACCGCAGGGCGGCATCGCGGAGCAGAGCGAGATTCAAGGGAACGGCGACTATGCAGCACCTTTGTACGCGGAAGGCATGCACACGGCAGCGAACCAACCATCTTTGTGACGAGGGGACAAGAGATGTCATTGGGAAAAGCAATGATTCATGCACGGAAGCAGAAATCGGCCGCGCGGGCCGCGGCGCTGGCAGAGCAGACCATGGGCCAGCAGAGCAGCCACTCCGGCCAGGTGCTGCAGATGCCGGTGCTGGTGTTGAATGCCTCCTA
>DASZRQ010000206.1:0-16183 GCA_035549115.1 Occallatibacter sp.
GCCAGCGGCGCGCGGGTTCTCGTCACCCTGGTCCACGCCCTCGCCCGCTACGGCAAAACCAGGGGCATCGCCGCCCTCTGCCTCGGCGGCGGCAATGCCGTGGCCCTGGCCATCGAGCGGGTGTAAGACTGTCCGATATCGGACACCCCGCCGCGCCAGCGGTCACCGGCAGCGCGCCGCACCCGCCTTTGCGGGCAATCTAACTCCTTTCAAATCAACTTCCCCCGCCAGGCCGTCTTTGGCATGGCGCATGCTACCTATGAGGTCGCAATGGATATCGCCCGGCCTGACATCAAGAAGAAGAAAAAGCGCCAGTTGTTCGTTTGGGCTGGCATCGGGGTGGTGGCTCTCGTCGTCGCTGCGTTCGCGGTTTCCCGGCTCAAGCCGGCCGCGCCCACGGTCGATCGCTCCACCATCTGGACCGACACGGTCAAGCGCGGCCCCATGATCCGCCAGGTGCGCGGCTCCACGGGCACCCTGGTTCCGCGCGAGGACTCGATCGAGCTGATCCCGGCGCAGACCGACGCCACCGTGGTGCGCATCCGCGTGCTGCCCGGTGCGCAGGTCACGCCCAACACCATCATCATGGACCTGGCCGACCCGCAGCTCCAGCAGGAGGTGCTGAACGCGCAGCTCCAGTTGAAGGCCGCCGAGGCCGACTACAAGAGCCTGCAGGCCACGCTGCAGAGCACGCTGATGGACAAGAAGACGGCGGCCGCGCAGGTGAACGCCGACTACACCCAGGACCAGCTCCAGGCCCAGACCGACAAGGCTCTCTACGATCTCGGCGTTATCTCCGGCCTGGCCTACAACAAGTCGAAGAACACGGCTGACCAGCTCACCACGCAGCACCAGCTCAGCCAGCAGCAGCTCAGCGTCAACCAGAAGGCCATTGAGATTCAGCTTGCCTCCGCGCAAACCAAGATCGACCAGGCCAAGGCGCTGCTCGACCTCTACCAGAAGCAGCAGGACGCCCTGCAGGTGCGTTCCACCATCTCCGGCACGCTGGCGCCGCTGGCCACCCCGGTGCAGGTGGGCCAGCATGTCACCGTCGGAACCTCCGTGGCCGAGGTCATCCAGCGCGACAAGCTCAAGGCTGCCCTGCAGATTGCCGAGACTCAGGCCCGCGACATCCAGATCGGCCAGCCAGCCTCCATCGACACGCATAACGGCATCATTCCGGGCCACGTGACACGCATTGATCCTTCCGTTGTGAACGGAACGCGCACCGTTGACGTAGATCTGGATGGGCCCCTGCCTCCGGGCGCGGTCCCGCAGTTGAGCGTGGATGGCACCATCGACCTCGAGCGCATGAAAGACGTGCTCTATGTCGGCCGCCCCGCTCTGGGCAATGAGAACTCCACGCTGAGCCTCTTCAAGGTCGATCCCGATGGCAAGGGGGCCACGCGCGTCTCGGTCAAGGTGGGCCGCGCCTCGGTCAACTACATCCAGGTGCTGGAAGGGCTCAGGGAAGGCGACACCGTCATTCTGTCTGACATGTCGCGCTACGACAACGTTGACCGCGTGCGGCTTGAGTAGTTTCTCTCGCGCGCCAGGCATTCCGAATTCCGATTCCGCAGGGGGAGAAACATGGCCAATGACAAGCTGATTGAGATTGAGGACCTCACCAAGGTCTTCTACACCGACGAAGTGGAGACGCACGCGCTCTCCGGCATCCACCTCACCATCTCGCGCGGCGAGTACGTGGCCATGTCCGGCCCCTCGGGCTGCGGCAAGTCCACGCTGCTCTCCATCCTGGGCCTGCTCGATACGCCCACCGGCGGCCGCTACCTGCTCAACAACAAGCCGGTCGAGAACCTCAGCTTCAGCGAGCGCTCGCGCATCCGCAACCAGGAGATCGGCTTCATCTTCCAGAGCTTCAACCTCATCGGCGACCTCACCGTCGAGGAGAATGTCGAGCTGCCGCTCACCTATCGCGCGGGCATGCCCTCGGCCGAGCGCAAGAAGCGCGTGAAGGAAGCCCTGGAGCGCGTCAACATGGCGCACCGCATGCGGCACTATCCGGCGCAGCTCTCCGGCGGTCAGCAGCAGCGCGTCGCTGTGGCCCGCGCCCTGGCCGGCTCGCCCTCCATTCTGCTGGCCGACGAGCCCACCGGCAACCTCGACTCGAAGAACGGCGAAGCCGTCATGCATCTGCTGGCCGACCTGCACCGCGAGGGCTCCACCATCTGCATGGTCACGCACGACCCCCGCTTCGCCAAGCACGCGCAGCGCGAAGTGCACCTCTTCGACGGCAAGGTGGTCTCGGAAGACGAGCTGAAGAAGCTGACCGAAGAGATCGAAGCCTGACCGCAAGGCGGCTGAAGCCGCAACCGCTTCGCACCGTGGCCCTCGGGCCGCGGCGCATCGCTGCACCCATCGGCGCCGCGCGCCGCGAACCTTCCGTTTGTCCCGGTCACGGAGAAGAAATGCGATGAGTCAACTGCTCAAGGACATCCGCTACGCGCTGCGCCAGTTGCGCAAATCGCCGGGCTTTGCGCTCACGGCCATCATCACGCTCGCGCTGGGCATCGGGGCCAACACCGCCATCTTCACGCTGGTGCATGGCATCCTGCTGCGCACGCTGCCCGTGGCCAGCCCCGCTCACCTCTGGCGCATCGGCGATACCGATGAGTGCTGTGTGGAAGGAGGCTTCCCCGGCTCCGCGGGTGACACCGGCGACTTCAGCATCTTCTCCACCGACCTGTATCAATATCTCCGCGCCAACACGCCGGAGTTCCAGTCTCTGGCCGCCATGCAGGCCGGTCAGGGACAGTGGTCCGTGCGCCGCGGCAATGAGATTCCCCGCACCCTGCGCGGCGAGTTTGTCTCCGGCAATTACTTCTCGACCCTGGGCATCGGCGCATGGTCCGGCCGCGTCTTCTCTGAGGCGGACGACACCCCCTCCGCCGCTCCGGCCATTGTGCTCAGTTACAAGGCCTGGCAGGGCGAGTATTTCTCCGATCCGGCCATCATCGGCTCCACGCTCTACATCCAGACCAGGCCCTTTACCGTCATCGGCGTCGCGCCGCCGGGCTTCTTCGGCGATCGTGTCATGGACACGCCGCCCGACTTCTGGCTGCCGGTGCAGACCGAGCCTTACCTGCGCGGAGACGGCTCCATCCTCCACCATGGCGACGCGCACTGGCTCTATCTGGTGGGCCGGCTGCCTGCCGGGCAGAACATTCCCGCGCTGCAGAATCGCATCAGCGGCATTCTGCGCCAGTGGTTGTGGACCCGCGAGACGCTGACGAAGAACGGCGGCGGAGTCCTCATTCCCAAGATGCATGTGGTGCTCGCGCCGGGCGGCGGCGGCATCCAGAACCTGCAGGATTCCACCGGCACGGGCCTCAAGATGCTGATGATCCTCTCCTCGATCGTCCTGCTCATCGCCTGCGCCAATATCGCCAACCTGCTGCTGGCCCGCGCCACCACCCGCCGGGCCGATATCGCCCTGCGCATGGCCGTGGGAGCCGCGCGCCGCCACCTGATTCGCCAGATCGTCACCGAAAGCGTGATCCTGAGCTGCATCGGCGGCCTTGCCGGACTCATCGTTGCCTACGCCGGCTGCCACACCATCCTTGCGCTCGCGTTCCCCAATGCGCGCAACATGCCGGTGGATGCCAATCCCTCGCTGCCGGTGCTGGGCTTCGCGTTTCTGGTCTCGCTGGTCACGGGCGTGCTCTTCAGCACAGGCCCGGCCTGGCTCTCCTCGCATGCTCAGCCGGCCGAGGCGCTGCGCGGCGTCAACCGCTCGACGCGCGATCGCTCTTCCCTGCCGCAGAAGGTGCTGGTCATCCTGCAGGCCGCGCTCTCCGTCGTGCTGCTGTGCGGCGCGGTGCTCATGACCCGCACTCTGGCCAGGCTCGAAAACCAGAACTTCGGCATCGCCACCCACAATCGTTACGTGGCGCACTTCGATCCGGTGGGCGCGGGCTACACAATCGACCGCCTGCCCGCGCTCTACCGCGAAATCGAGGACCGCTTCCGCTCCATCCCGGGTGTGCGCCAGGTTAGCCTCGCCATGTACAGCCCGCTCGAGGGCGACAACTGGGGCGAGTGCGTCATTCAGCAGGGGCATCCCGCGCCGGGCCCCAATGAGCACTGCGGCGCAACCTGGGTCCGCGTGAGTCAGGGCTATCTCGACTCCATCGGCGTGCCCATCGTCCGCGGCCGCGACTTCTCGCCCCAGGACACGGCAACCTCGCCGCAGGTCGTGCTCGTCAACCAGGCCTTCGTCAAGCATTTCTTCCCCAACCAGAACCCCATCGGCCAGCACTTCGGCATCGACCTGCCGCAGTACTCCGGCTCCTGGCAGATCGTCGGCGTCTTCCGCGACTTCAAGATGAACAATCCGCGGGACAAGGTGCGGCCCATATATCTGCGCCCGCTGACCCAGTTCACAACCTACAAGGAACCGATGATGAGCAGCACGGAAGTGCAGTCGATGGACATGAACGCGCTCATCCTCGACTTCAACGCTCCGCCCGACAACGTCGAGAATCTCGTGCGCAGCACTCTCGCCGGCATTGACCGCAACCTGACCGTGGCTGATCTGCGCTCGCTCGATGCGCAGGTGGCTGGCAACTTCGATCAGGAGCGGCTCGTGGCCCGCCTCACCACGCTCTTCGGCGTGCTGGCGCTCGTTCTCGCCTGCGTGGGCCTCTACGGCGTCATGTCCTACTTCGTCGCTCGCCGCACCAGCGAGATCGGCATCCGCATGGCGCTCGGCGCAACGCGCGGCTCGGTTATCGCGCTCATCCTGCGCGGCGCGCTCTGGCAGATTCTCATCGGCCTTGTCCTCGGCATCCCCGCGTCGCTCTATGCCGGATACTTGATGCGGAGCATCCTCTACGGAGTGGGCAGCTACGATCCTGTCGCGCTCACGCTGGCTCCGGTCCTGTTGCTTGTCTGCACCGTCTTCGCCGGCTTCATCCCCGCGCGCCGCGCCTCCACCATTGAGCCCATGCAGGCTCTGCGCACCGAATAGGAGATCAGTCATGCACTCGCTCGCCGATGATCTGCGTTACGCGCTGCGTCAGTTGCGCAAGGCTCCGGGATTCACGCTCACCGTGATTCTCACGCTCGCGCTCGGCATCGGCGCTCTCACCACCGTCGCCACCTGGACCAACGCGGTTCTCTACAATCCCTGGCCGCATGTCAATGCGCCGCGCCAGCTTCGTTTCGTGAGCGCCACCGTTCTTGGCGGCAACGGCTACTCCGTCCGCTATGACCAGTTCGATTTCCTGCGTCAGCAGGGCCGCTCGTTCACCGGCGCGGCGGCCTTCACCCTGACCACCGCGGACATTGCCAGTCCCGGCGCGGCCCCTGAATCCATCACCGCGGGCCTCGTCTCTTCGGGCTACTTCCATCTTCTCGGTCTGCAGCCGCAGGCCGGCCGCTTCTTCGATTTCCGCGCCTCGGACCACGCCTACGGCCAGCACGACGAAATCGTTCTCTCCGATGCGCTCTGGCGCAGCCGTTACAACGCCGATCCCTCGGTCGTCGGCCGCACCATCCAGGTCAATCGCCGTGCTTTCATCGTCATCGGCGTTGCGCCGCGCGGCTTCGCAGGCATCTTCGGCGGTCTCGCGGAGTCGGCGTGGGTCCCGTTCTCCGCGCTGCGCTCGCTTTCCGCTGATCCGCCCGCCGATCCGCTTGCCCACACCGGCCTGCAGGTGGTTCTTCGCATGCGCCCGCATATGCCCGACAGCACGGCAGCCGCCGAGCTGCACACCATCGCGCGCCTTTATTGTGCGCAGGCCCACAAGCCCCAGAACGGCTGGGACCTCAACCTCGATGACTCGGCCCACTTCCAGCGCGGTCTCTTCGGCCTGGTGGGCGAGCAGATTCCGGTGCTCTTCGGCGCATCGCTGCTGCTCATGGTGCTGGTCTGCATCAACATCGCATCGCTGCTCGGCCAGCACGCCGCGCGCCGCCGCCGTGAGATCGCCATCCGCACCGCGCTCGGCGCTCCGCTCAGCCGCATCGCCTCGCAAATGTTCGTCGAGACCGCGCTGCTCGCATCCCTCGGCGCGCTTGCCGGCTGGGGCGCAAGCATCCTCTTCTCCCGCGCGCTGTATGTGCTGCTGCCCAGCTTCGGCATGTCCCTCGCCTTCAATCTCCAGTCCGATCCCGTGATCCTGCTCTTTGTCACCGCGGTCGCCGTGATCGTGACCCTGGTGTGCGGCATGCATCCGGTGCGGCAGTCGCTGCGCACGTCGCAAAAGGAAACCATCCACGCCGGTGGCGCATCCATTGCCGGCGGCCGCCGCGGAGTCTTCGGCCGCGTTCTTCTCGGCGTGCAGTTGGGCATCTGCTTCGTGGTGCTCGTCTGCTGCGGGCTGCTCACGCGCACCGCGCTCAACATCTTCTCCCGCGGCATCGGCTTCGACCGCGCCAACGTCGTCACCGCCGATCTCTCGCTGGCCCGCTCCGGTTACAACGAGGAGCGCGGCCTCGCGTTCCAGGCGGCTCTGCTGGAGCGCCTGCGCAACGCAACCGGCGTCTCCGGCGCGACCTTCACCTCGCATCTGCCCATGGGCGACAGCGGCTCCGGCAACACCCAGTCCTTCAGCATTCCGGGATATGTGCCCGCGCGCGGCGAGGATATGGAGGTGATCACGGACTTTGAAGGGCCGGACTTCTTCCGCACCATGCGCATCGCGCTCACGCAGGGCCGCGAGTTCACCGCGCAGGACACAGCCTCCGCGCCGCTCGTCGCCATGGTGAGCCGCGCCTTCGCCAATCGCTACTGGCCGCGCGAGAACGCCCTTGGCCGCACCGTCGTCGTCGATGGCAAGCCGCGCCAGATCGTTGGCATCGTCGGCGGCTACACCTATCACAGCCCTCAAGACACCGACCCCGATTATCTGGTCTTTCTGCCGCTCACGCAGAACTATCAGAGCTTCGTGACCGTTGCGGTCCGCTCGCAGTCGGAGGAGTCCGCCGCCGCGCAGTTGCGCCAGGCCGTGGCGGAGCTCGACTCCACGCTGCCTGTGGCCGATGTGAGCACGCTGCGGCAGGTAAGCGGGCTGCAGTATCAGATGTCGCGCATTCCCGCCGAGCTGCTGTCGGTCTACTCTCTGTCGAGCGTGTTGGTGGCCATGCTCGGCCTCTACGCGGTCATGGCTTACTCGGTCACCGAGCGCCATCGCGAGTTCGCCGTGCGCATGGCGCTGGGCTCCACGCGGGGGCGCATCTTCCGGCTCGTGCTCAGGGGCAGCGCCGGCGTCGCGCTCATCGGCCTTGTTGCCGGCGGCCTTGGCGCTGTGGCCGCGGTGCGCGTGCTGCGCTCCATGCTCTTCGGCGTCACCGTCTTCGATCCTGTGAGCTATGGCGTCGCCGCGCTGCTGCTGCTGCTCACAGTCTTTCTTTCCGGCCTGGGTCCGGCTCGCCGCGCCGCCGCCATTGAACCCATGCAGGCTCTGCGCACCGAATAAGGAGACACTCGATGCAGGCATTCTTTCACGATGTTCGCTACGCGCTGCGCCAGTTGCGCAAGGCTCCCGGCTTCTCGCTCACGGTGATTCTTACGCTGGCGCTGGGCATCGGGGCCAACGCCGCGGTCTTCACGCTCTTCGATCAGGTGCTGCTGCGCATGCTGCCCGTCGAGCGGCCCCGCGAACTGGTGCGCTTCACCTGGTCTGGCGCCTTCCAGGGCTCCATGAGCAGCTTCGGCGGCGACTCCGACAACTACTTCTCCTATCCGATGTATAAAGACCTGCGCGACCGGAGCAGCGTCTTCAGCGGCATGATCGCTGCGGATCGCTGCAGCGTCGGTATCTCCTGGCATAACCAGGCTGAGAGCGAAGATGCCGAGGTGGTCAGTGGCAACTACTTTCAGGTGCTCGGCCTCAAGCCCGCCGCCGGACGCCTGTTCATGCAGCAGGACGATACGGCGAAGGACGCCAATCCTGTTGCCGTGCTCAGCTACAACTACTGGAAGACGCGCTTCGCGGCGCAGCGCGATGCGGTGGGCCAGACGGTCCTGATCAACGGCCATCCCTTCACCATTCTCGGTGTCGCGCCGCCCAACTTCGACTCCGCCATCGGCGGCTATCGCCCCGGCGTCTTCATGCCTCTCAGCATGGAGGCTGTCGCCATGCCCTGGCGTGCTCCTCTGGACGACCTCAAGAATCATCAGTCTTTGTGGCTCACGCTCGTGGCGCGGCTCAAGCCCGGCGTTACCCGCACCCAGGCCGAGGCGAGCCTCGCGCCGCTGTGGCACGCGCTGCGCGCCAATGAGCTCACGCTGTATAAGGAGCACTCGGAGCGCTTTGCCCGCCGCTTCGTTGACGACTCGCGCCTCAAGGTGGTGGATGACGCGCAGGGCTTCTCGCCCAACCGCGAGGACCTGACCAAGCCGCTCGTCATCCTGATGAGCATGGCCGGGCTGCTGGTCCTGCTCTGCGCCATCAACGTGGCCACGCTGCTGTTGCTGCGCGCCGCGGGCCGCGCGCGGGAGATGAGCATGCGTTACGCGCTCGGCGCGCGCCGCGGCCGCATCGTCTCGCAGTTGCTTATCGAGGGCGGCCTGCTCGGCCTCGTCGGCTCGGCCGCTGGCCTGGCCCTTGCGCCCGCCGTAGCGCTGGCGCTGGTGCGCCTCATGACCAACGCCGATCCGGGCAGCGAGCCGTACACCGCCTCGGTCGATGCGCGTGTGCTGCTGTTCACGCTGGCCGTTTCGCTCGTCGCCACGCTGCTCTTCAGCATCGCGCCGGTCTTTCACTTCCTGCGGCCCGACCTGGCCGATTCGCTGCGCCAGAACTCCGGCACGGCATCGCGCAGCTCGCAGCGCTTCCGCAAGCTGGCCGTGGGCGCGCAGATCGCGCTCAGCGTGCTGCTGCTGAGCGGCGCGGGCCTGTTCGTCCGCACGCTCGACAATCTTCGCGCCGCGCAGGTCGGCTTCCAGACCACGCATCTGAGCACCTTCAACCTCGATCCCTCGACCTCTGGCTACGGCGAGGACCGCACCACGCGCATCGTGCTCGACGCGCGCGACGCGATGCGCCGCATCCCCGGCGTGGTGGCCGTCTCCGCCACCACGGACCCCGAGCTGGGCGGCGACACCAACACCTCGAACTTCTCCGTGCAGGGCTACAAGCCCGGTGAAGACGAGAGCATGAACTACGAAGAGCCGCGCATCCTGCCCGGCTACTTCGATACGCTGCGCCAGCCCATCCTTGCCGGCCGCGGATTGACCGATGCCGACGCGAACGGCCAGCCCAAGGTCGCCGTGGTCAACCTCGCCTTCGCCAAAAAGTTTTACGGCTCGCCGCAGAACGCCATCGGCCGCGCCATCACCGAAGGCGGCGGCGACAACATCAAGTACGACACCACGATCGTGGGCGTCGTTGGCAATGTCCGCCACACCGATCTGCGCACCGTGCTTGGCCCGGCCGTGTATCAGCCTTATCTGCAGATCAAGCATCCTACCGGCGTCGTCTTCTATGTGCAGTCCACGCAGCCGCCGGAGATCGTGCTGCCCGCCATCCGCGCCTCTATGCAGCAGCTTGATCCCACGCTGGTGGTTGACGGCCTCCGCACCATGGATGCGCAGATCGATCGCAGCATGTCCGACGAGCGCGCGCTGGCCTTCCTTGCCATCGGCTTTGCCCTGCTGGCCATGACCCTGGCCGCGGTGGGCCTCTATGGCGTGCTGGCCTACTCGACGGCCCAGCGCACCCGCGAAATCGGCGTGCGCCTGGCCCTCGGCGCGCCCCGCCTCAATGTCGTTCTGCTGGTGCTGCGCGAGATGGCGCTGATCGCCGCCATCGCCACGCTCATCGCCCTGCCTTCGGCCGTCGCACTCGCGCGTCTGTTCCGCAGCGAGCTCTACGGCGTCGCCGCCTTCGATCCGCTCACGCTGGTGGGCGCGGTCGGTTTCACCGCGCTCATGGTTCTGCTGGCCGCAGCGCTGCCTGCCCGCCGCGCTGCCGCCGTCGAGCCCATGCGCGCCCTGCGCACCGAATAAACCGGGAGACGAAAGGAGACTCCAATGCTGACCTCGATCCTCCAGGATGCCCGCTACACGCTGCGCCAGTTGCGCCGCGCGCCCGGCTTTGCCTTCACGGCCATCTCGGTGCTTGCGCTCGGTCTCGGCGCCAACATCGCGGTCTTCACGCTGCTCAGCGGCATCTTTCTCCGTCCTCTGCCGTATGCGGACTCCGGACGGCTCGTCTCCATCCAGCTCGAGTCCGCCAACATGCCCGCGGGCTTCTACGCCAGCGTGAACTATGCCAACATGCTCCAGCTCCGCGATGCTCTCGGCGGCCGCATGCCCATCGGCGGAGTCTTTGACAGCGCGATGGACAGCATCGTCGGTCCCGGTGGCCGGGTGCAGGTCCAGCAGCAGAACATCTCCGCCTCGCTCTTTCCCATGCTCGGCGCGCAGCCCATTCTCGGCCGCGCGTTCCGCGCCGGCGAAAACGATCCCGGCCGCGAGCATGTTGTGATTCTCGGCGAAGACACGTGGCGCAGGCTCTACAACGCCGATCCCGCCGTCATCGGCAAGCCGCTCACCATCAAGGGCGTCGCCTACACCATCGTCGGCGTCATGCCGCGCGGCTTCTCTTTCCCCTTCGGTGAAGTGGAGCAGATCTGGACGCCGCAGCCTCTCACTGCCGCCGACCACACTTCCATGGACAACGATCGTGTCGCCAGCGGCGAGCTCTATGCGCGCCTGCCTCAGGGCATGACCGTCACGCAGCTCCAGGCCGACCTCACCCGCGTCCAGGCCATCATCGCCAAACAGGGAACCGGCGACAGCATTCCCACGCATCTGCTCGTTACCGGCTATCAGGACCAGCTCAACCACGAGGCGCGCAAGCCGCTGCTCCTGCTCTATGCCGTGGTCTTCGGCATCTGGGCGCTGGCCTGCCTCAATATCACCAGCCTCATGCTGGCCCGCGCCGTCGCGCGCATGCGTGAGCAGGCCGTGCGCTCCGCTCTCGGCGCAAGCCGTATCCGTCTCGTGCAGCAGTCGGTCATCGAGAGCCTCATCCTTAGCGCCTGCGGCGGAGTTGCGGGCCTGCTCCTCGCGCAGGCCTCCATCAAGCTCCTCTGGCATCAGATCAAGGGCGCGCTTCCCATGACCAGCGCCATTCACGTGGATTGGCGGGTCGTTGCGGGCATCGTCGCGCTCACGCTTGTCACCGCGCTCATCACCGGCATCGTGCCTGCCCTGCGCGCCTCGGGCCGCAGCGTGCAGTCCGCGCTGCATGGCGTCACCACCACGGCCTCGGCCAGCCAGAACCGCACCCGCGAGGTTCTGGTTGTCGGCCAGCTCGCGCTCACGCTGGTCTTCCTCGTCGGCGCCGGTCTCTTTCTGCGCACCATCGACGCGCTGCGCGCGGTGCCGCTCGGCTTCTCGCAGCAGAATGTGCTCACCGGCGGCGTCATCCTCAATGCCGGCGTTCGTCAGCTCAATAACGGATCGTCCACAGCGCCGAACATCGTGCACACCGCCTACATGCCTCTGCTCGACCGCCTGCAGGCTATACCCGGCGTAAAGGTCGCCGCGCTCAGCTCGGTGCTTCCCATGCGTGCCGAGTTTGCCGTGAAAATCAGCGGCGAGCTCGACCACAAAAAGGAGCCCGCCGGGAAAGCTCCTGTCGCGAATGGCCGCCTGGCTTCTGCAGGCCTGGCCGATGCCTTGGGCATTCCCATGGAGCGGGGCCGCTTCTTCAATGCGGATGACACCCCCTCCGCCCCAGTCGCCGTGGTCATCAACAAGGCCTTCGCGGATAAGTACTTTCCCGGCCAGGACCCCATCGGCCACATCTACTCGATGGGTAAGGGCCGCTTTGCGGATGCCCGCATCGTCGGCGTCATCGGCAACATGAAGCAGTACGACGTGACCCAGGCCACCGCGCCCGAGGTCTACTTCTGCCTCGCGCAGGTGGAACCGGGCACGCCGCTCTACGGCATCGCCGGCGCCTTCATGCAGGTCGCCATCCGTGCCGCCGTGCCCGCCGGTACGCTGCGCGCGCAGTTCGATCGCGCCCTGCATGAGGTTGCGCCCGACGCCACCACCACCGGCGTGAAAACCATGCACGAGGCCGTCGAAGACTCCTTCGGGTCGGAGACGCTCACCGCGCACCTGCTCGAGGGCTTCGCCGCGCTGGCCCTGATGATCGCCTCCGTCGGCCTCTACGGCCTGCTCTCCTTCGCCGTTGCCCAGCGCACCCGCGAGATCGGCCTGCGCATCGCTCTGGGCGCGCCTTTGCAGAGCATTCTCACTCTGGTGCTGCGCCGGGCGTTCATCCTTGTCGCGTGCGGCCTGACGCTGGGCGCAACCCTGGCGTGGTTTGCCGTCAGGCTTGCGCGTGGCTACATCTTCGGCGTGCAGGTCCACGACGCGCTTACATTCGCGATCGTGGTCGCGGTGCTTGCCGCCGCATCGTTTCTTGCCGCATGGCTGCCCGCGCGCCGCGCCGCCGCGGTCGACCCCATGCGCGCGCTGAGATCGGAGTAAATCAATGATTGACCTCAAAAATGTCGAACGCAGTTATAAAACCGGCCACACGGAAACCTGGGTGCTGCGCCGCGTCGGCCTCACCATCAAGGAAGGCGAATTCGTCACCATCATGGGCCCGTCCGGGGCGGGGAAGTCCTCGCTGCTGAATGTGCTTGCGCTGCTCGACGACAGTTGGCTGGGCGAGTACTGGTTCGCCGGCACGCCGGTGCACAAGCTCAACCGCAAGCAGCGCGCGGAGCTGGCCCGCCAGCGCATCGGCATGGTCTTCCAGAGCTATCACCTGCTCGACGATCTCACCGTGGCGGAGAACATCGACCTTCCGCTCTCCTACAAGAACCTGCCGTCCAAGGAGCGCGCCGGCATGGTCGCCGACATTCTCGACCGCTTTCAGATCGTCGCCAAGAAGGACCTCTATCCCAATCAGCTCTCCGGCGGCCAGCAGCAGCTTGTCGGCATCGCGCGCGCCGTGGTGCATGCGCCCGCGCTGCTGCTCGCTGACGAGCCCACCGGCAACCTGCATTCCACGCAGGCCCGCGAGATCATGGAGCTCTTCCGCGAGCTCAACAAGCAGGGCACCACCATCATCCAGGTCACGCACTCTGAGGAGAATGCGCGCTACGGCTCGCGCATCCTCGAGCTGCGCGATGGCTGGCTGACACGCGATGAGGCCCTCCAGCCCGCTTCCTCGGAGGTCGGCGCACAGTGAACGTCTCTCAGGTGAACTCCGTCATGAATCGATCCTCCGTTTCGCTTCGCACGCGCGTGCAATCCGTCGTGGCCATTCTGCTCTTGCAGGCCAACCTTGCTTTTGCCGTTGAGCCCGTGGCGCAGCAGGCGTCCGCGCCGGCCCAGCAGCCGGCCGTGGCCAGCCAGGTGCCCTTCAACGCCATGATGCGCCACTCCTACAATCCGCTGAACGCCTATCGCGGCGAAACCGTTGCCGCGCCCAGCATGGCCAACTCCGCGCGGCTCTACTCTCTCATGCGCGATGGCAAGCTCTACCTCTCGCTGCGTGACGCCATTGATCTCGCGCTTGAAAACAATCTCGATCTCGTCATCGCGCGGTACAACCTGCCCATCGCGCAGACTGACGTGCTGCGCACCGCGGCCGGCGGCTCCGTGCGCGGCGTCAACACCGGCGTCGTCAGCGGCACGCCCGGCGGCGCAGGCGCGGGCTCCGGCTCCGGAACCGGCGCGGGCGGCACGTCGAGCGGCGCGGGCGGCGCGGGCGCAGGCGCATCGGGCATCGTCTCCTCCACCCTCGGCACCGGCACCAACGTCAACGGCTACGACCCCGTCATCTCCTCGCGCATCTACACCGATCACACCTCGGAGCAGTTGACCAACCTGCAGGTCGAGGGCGTGCCCGTCTACAAGTTCAACACCTCATCGGCTCTCGTCACCTATGATCAGGCCTTCCCCACCGGAACCAGCCTCGAAGTCGACTGGTCCAACAGCCGCGAGACCACCAACGGCATCTACGACTACTTCAGCCCCACGTATTCCAGCTCCATGGAGGTCTACGTGCAGCAGCCGCTCCTCGCCGGCTTCGGGCTCGGCCCCAACCTGCGCTTCCTGCGCATCGCCCGCACCAACCAGAAGATCTCCGACATCGCCTTTCGCGCCCAGGTCATCGCCACCGTCACGCAGATTTGCGACATCTACTGGGACTTGGTGAGCGCCTATGAGACCGAGCAGGTCAGCGAGCGCTCCGTCGACTTTGCCCAGGACACACTCGACAAGGACAAGAAGCAGCTCGAACTGCAGGCCATCCCGGAGATGGATGTGCTCAAGGCCGAGGGCGACCTGGCCACGCGCCAGCAGGACCTCACCGTCGCCCGCACCAACCTCGAGCTGCAGGAGCTCTACATGAAGAACGCGATCACCCGCTCGCTCGACGATCCCGCGCTTGAAGAGATGCCCGTGGTGCCCACGGACCACATCGGCGTCGACCTCAAGACGACGGATGAGCCCGTACAGGCCATGATCGATCGCGCTCTCAAGAGCCGCACTGAACTGCAGGAGTCCGCGCTCGACCTCAGGAACCGCGAGCTGAGCCGCAAGACCGCGCGCAACGCGCTGCTGCCCTCGGTCGATCTCTATGGCTTCTACACCGGCACCGGCGCGGGCGGCTCGGTCAACCCGACGTATTCCGGGCCGAACATTCCTTCGCAGTTGCCCACCTCCTTCGGCGGCACAATTCAGGATGCCCTCAACAACACCGCGCCGGAGTATCGCGTCGGCGTGGCCGTCAATATCCCGCTGCGCAACCGCACCGCCAAGGCCGACCAGTACCGCACCGAGCTTGAGTACCGCCAGTCGCAGGTGTATGCGGAAGAGCTCAAGAAGCGCATCCGCATCGAGGTGCGCAATGCGCGCTACGCTCTGGAGCAGGGGGCCAGCCGCGTGGCCGCCGCGCGCCAGGCCCGCGACCTTGCCGCCAAGACATTGGATATCATGCAGAAGGAGCAGAAGCTGGGCGCGGGCTCGAACCAGCAGACCCTCTCCGCCGAGCACGACCTGGCCGTTGCCGAGTCCGCGCTGGTCGAGGCTGAAACCGCCTACGAGAAGGCGCGCATTGAGGTGCGCCGCGCCACGGGCTCGGTGCTCGAGGACTATGGCATCTCCATCGACGACGCCATGTCCGGCGTTGTGCACACGCAGCAGTAACGGAACCGGGGCATGAATGACAGACGCACGCAAGACGCCGAAAATCCGCGTTCTGGTTGCTGACGATCAACCGCACATCCTGGAGGCAGTGGAGCTTCTGCTCGGCCCGCAGGGCATCCACGTCGATACCGCGCGCTCGCCCCAGTTGGTCATTGAAGCGCTGGGCCAGGCCGACTACGATGTGCTGCTCATCGACCTCAACTACACGCGCGACACCACCTCCGGGCAGGAGGGCCTCGACCTTCTCGCCCGCCTGCAGGAGATCGATCCGCGTCTGCCCGTCATCGTCATGACGGCTTGGGGCAACATCGATCTCGCCGTCGAGAGCATCAAGCGCGGCGCCCGCGACTTCATCCAGAAGCCCTGGGAGAACGAGCGTCTCATCTCCCTCATCCGCGTCCACGCCGAGCTGCATCAGGCCCTGCGCCGCGCCCGCCAGCTTGAGCTGGAAAATCGCCTGCTCCGCGCCGAGGGCATGCCGGAGTTCATCGCCGGAGCGCCTTCCATGCAGCCTGTGCTGGAGCTGATCGCGCAGGTCGGCCCGTCGGACGCCAATGTCCTCATCACCGGCGAGCACGGCACCGGCAAGGAGATCGTCGCCAAGTTGCTCCATGCCGCATCGCCGCGCGCGCGCTCCGCGCTCGTCGCCGTCAACGCCGGCGGTCTGCCCGAGGGCACCTTCGAGAGCGAGATATTCGGCCACGTCAAGGGCGCATTCACCGATGCGCGCACCGATCGCGTGGGCCGCTTCGAGCTTGCCAATGGCGGCACGCTGTTTCTCGATGAAATCGCCAATGTGCCCATCCGCCAGCAGGCCAAGCTGCTCCGCGTGCTGGAGACGGGCGAGCTTGAGCGCGTTGGTTCGTCGCAGACCCGCCGCGTCGATGTGCGCGAGGAAGCCAGAAGCGGAAACTTCCGCGAAGACCTGCTCTTCCGTCTCAACACGGTCGAGATTCATCTGCCGCCGCTGCGCGAGCGTCGCGAGGACATTCCGTTGCTTGCCGCGCACTTTCTCGGCCGCAATCGCACCCG
>DASZRQ010000207.1:0-1690 GCA_035549115.1 Occallatibacter sp.
CGCTCCGCGCATTAGCTTTGGCTGCCGTGGGGCGAGAACGTTTTCCCGTGTTCGGAAACCGTTTGCGCTCATCCGTCTGAGGGGGAATTCCATGAAAATCCTGGGAGTGCGATTTGCCGCGGCCGCGCTGGCCTGCTGCGGAACGATAGGCACTGCGTGGGCGCAGAGCGATGCGCAGAAACCAGCTTATCTCGATACCAGCTTGCCCGCTGAACAGCGTGCGGCCGACCTCGTTCACCGCATGACGCTGGAAGAGAAGGCGAGCCAGCTCGTCAACCAGGCCCGCGCCATTCCCCGCCTCAACATTCCCGCCTACGACTGGTGGAGCGAGGCGCTGCACGGCGTTGCCGTCAACGGCACCACGGAGTTTCCCGAGCCCATCGGCCTGGGCGCGACCTTCGACCCGGCTACGATTCACTCGATGGCCGTCGACATCAGCATCGAGGGCCGCATCAAGCATGCTCAGGCTGTGCGCGCCGGCCACAGCAATATCTTTGAGGGCCTCGACTTCTGGGCGCCGAACATCAACATCTTCCGCGATCCGCGCTGGGGCCGCGGCCAGGAGACTTACGGCGAGGACCCGTACCTGACCGGCCGCATGGCCGTGGCCTTTGTCACAGGCATGCAGGGCAACGACCCACGCTACTACCGCGTCATCTCCACGCCCAAGCACTTTGCCGTGCACAGTGGTCCTGAGCCGCTGCGCCACTCCATCGACGTGCCTATCAGCAAGCACGACGAGATCGACACCTACCTGCCCGCCTTCCGCGCCGCCATCACTGAGGGCAAGGCCGATTCGATCATGTGCGCGTACAACTCCATCAACAACGAGCCTGCCTGCGCCAACAATTTTCTGCTTGTGGATCAGCTTCGCGAGAAGTGGGGCTTCAAGGGGTATGTCGTCTCCGACTGCGACGCTGTGACCGACATCTACCAGGGTCACAACTTCACGCCGGACCAGCCCTCGGCCTCCGCGCTTTCACTGCAGCGCGGCATGGATAACGAGTGCGCCGACTTCTTTGCCAAGCGCACTGACGACAAGGATTACCGGCCTTATCTCGAGGCCGTGCAGCAGGGGTTTCTGAAGGAAAGCACCATCGATACCGCCGTAACGCGGCTCTTTACCGCGCGCATCAAGCTGGGCATGTTCGACCCGCCGGACATGGTGCCTTACAACAAGATCGACGAGAAGGAACTCGACAGCCCCGAGCACCGCGCCCTGGCCCGCAAGCTGGCGGATGAGTCCATGGTGCTGCTGAAGAACGACGGCACGCTGCCGCTCAAGACCAGCGGTACAAAGATCGCGCTCATCGGTCCGCTGGCCGGCCAGACCCGGTTCCTGCTGGGCAACTACAACGGCATTCCCACGCACACCGTCTCGATCCTCGAAGGCATGAAGGCCGAGTTCCCCAATGCCTCCATCGACTATCAGGAAGGCACTATGTTCCTGGCCAAGCGTGCGGAGCCCGTGCCCGCGGGCGTGCTCTCCGTGGACGGCAAGCCCGGCGCGCGCGCCAGCTACACCGAGATGCGCGGCATCGATCTCTCCAACCCCAATGCCAAGCCCAACATTCTTGCCTCGCGCGTGGAGAAAGGCATCGATCTCGGCGCGCAGCCTCTGCCCTCCGAGGTCGCCGGCAAAGGCCCATTCGCCGTTCGCTGGGAGGCTGACCTGACCGCTCCGGAGACC
>DASZRQ010000208.1:0-13447 GCA_035549115.1 Occallatibacter sp.
CTGTTCTTTAGCTTCGTCCGCCAAATGGAACCGGATATGCGTCTCCAGCACTTCGGCCATGAGGCTGTTTACGCCTCCTCGCACAGCAGCCAGCAGCATCAACTGCCCGCCGCAATCCTCGTCGGCCACAAGCGACCGCTCCACCGCATCGAGTTGTCCGCGCAGCTTTTTTACCCGCTGCAACAGCTTTACCTTTTCCCGCTCCTGGTGCGACATCGGCTTCAGCTCCCTGACTTGACGATACCCCCGAGGGGTATGCTATATACCCAGTGGGGGTATGGTTCTCTCGAATTATAGCCTCAGCCTGCCCGGTGCATCCAACGTCTTTCGCATGAATGTTCTGCTTCATCGCCGCTCTCTGCTTGTCCTCTGCCTCGCGCTGGCATTGGCAGCAGTGTTGTATGCACAAGAACCCATGGCGGATGCCCCGCAGCCTATCCTCACCATGGCTCCCCATCCCGATGGACAGCGCTGGTGGGTCTCCGGCCAGGCCAACATCATCTTTCAGGGCCGTTTGCCCTTCCATGCGCCGTACCAGGGCATCAACAGCTTCCACAACTCCGCCGAGTACAAGACCTCGCTCGTCGGCACGCTGTATACGGCGGTGCGTCCTACGCGCTCCATTCGCTACAACACCGATCTCATCCTCGACGTTGAAAGCGCCGGCGGCCGCGGCCTGAGCCAGGCCCTTGGCCTCGCAGGCTTCACCAATGTGGATGTGGTGCGCAACCCGAACCTTGGTTCCAAGCCTTATCTCGCCCGCTACCAGATTCACCAGGTATTCGGCCTCACGAATGAGACCGTCGATCAGGATGCGAACTTCTTCGCGCTGGCGGATAAAGTCCCTGTCCGCCGCATCGAGTTCCGTATTGGCAAGATGACCCTGCCGGACTTCTTCGATGTGAATGAGGTGGGCTCCGACAGCCATCTCCAGTTCATGAACTGGACCGCAGTCAACAACGGCGCATGGGACTACGCCGCCGACACGCGCGGCTACACGGTGGGCGGCATGGCCGAGTACGACGACCGCGTATGGAGCCTGCGCTACGGCCTCTTCGCCATGCCGACGGTAGCCAACGGGCTCGACATGGACTGGGCTTTCAGCCGCGCTCATGCGCAGAACGGCGAGTTTGAACTGCGCAAGAGCCTGCTGCCCGGCCGCAAGGGGACCACGCGCGTTCTTTTCTTCGCCAATCGCGCCCACATGGGCAGCTATCGCGAGGCGGTCGAAGCCTATCTCAATGGCACGGACCCCACGCCGAATATCCTGGCGCACGAACACTACGGTGCGCTCAAGTATGGCTTTGGCTATAACACGGATCAGGAAGTGACCGCGAACCTGCGCCTGTTCGGCCGCTTTGGATGGAACGAGGGCCAGCACGAGTCGTATGTGTATACGGAGGTCGACCAAACGGTCGAGGCTGGCGGCGACTATACCGGCAGCCAGTGGCATCGCCCCAATGACAAGATCGGCCTCGCCATCGTCTCCAACGCGATCAAGCGCGACCATCAGAATTACCTGCGCCTCGGCGGCCTCGGCTTCCTGCTGGGTGACGGCAACCTGAACTACGGCCGCGAGAATATTGTCGAAAGCTACTACACGCTGCATGCATGGCGCGGGCTGTTTTATGCCATCGATGTGCAGCACATCAGCGATCCCGGCTACAACCGCGACCGCGGCCCGGCATGGGTCGGCTCCGTGCGCGCCCACATCGATTTTTAACCGGAAAGCTACTTCTCGGAATTTGCCGGCGCTGGCTGGCTCTGTGGCTGCGGCGGCAGATCGTAGATCACTTCGCCAGGCTTGGCATAGTGGAGCTGCTCGCGGGCCTCGTGCTCAATGGCTCCGGGGTCGGTCTTGAGCCGGTCCACATGATCCTTGATCCGCGCATTCTCCTGCTGCAGGTCTTCGATCTCCTTGCGGAGTTCCCTGTCCTGCGTGCGCTGCTTTTGCCACGCGGAGAGGCCGTGCTTGCCGTTAACCACTCCCCAGCCGAAGACCAGGATCAGCGCCACGGCCACCGACGTGCCGGCCGGCCGCCAGATGCCCTGCGCCCACACAGCCACGCGGCTGCGCAGCGGCAGTGTCTCCGCTGGCGCAGTGACGCTTGCCTGTGATGGGGTCTGCTCCGTCATCCTCGTCTCTCAGCCCTGCACAAATGTCTTGGCGGCAGCGCTCAGCGCTTCCATGTCTTTCTCGCTACGCGCTTCCGTATAGGCCCGCACCACCGGCTCGGTGCCGGAAAGCCGGTAGCAGACCCACGAGCCATCGTCGAGGATCAGCTTGAGCCCGTCTGTGCGGACAATGCTCGCCACCTTACGCCCGCTTAGCTCAGCCGGATCGGCCTTCAACTTCTCAGTGAACGCGGCCATGGCCTCGGGGGTCAAGCGGAAGTTCTCGCGAACGGGATAGTAGGAACCAACCTTGCCAAACAGCTCATTGAGCTGCGCGCGCAGGTTTTTGCCGCGGGTGGCCACCATCTCCGCAATCAGCAGCCCAGCGATGACGCCGTCCTTCTCTGGCACGTGGCCGCGAATCGTCAATCCTGCCGACTCCTCGCCACCAATGGCGATCTTGTCCTCGATGATGAGCTCGCCGATGTATTTGAAGCCCACGGGCGTCTCGTAGAGCGGCACCTTGTGGTGCTCGGCCAGTGCATTCACCAGATTCGTGGTCGCCACGCTCTTCGCCACGCCATTCTTCCAGCCGCGCGTCTCCACCAGATAGTCGAACAACAGCGCGATGACATAGTTCGGCTGGATGAAGGTGCCGTCCTCGTCCACGATGCCGAAGCGGTCCGCGTCGCCGTCGGTGGCAATGCCGATCTTCGCGCCGATCTGCTTCATCTTCGCCTTGGCATCGCCGAGCAGGTGGTCATCCGGCTCAGGCGCGTGGCCGCCGAAGAGCACATCGCGATAATCGTGCACGGTTTCGACGGTCACACCCGCTTCGCGCAGGATGTGGCAGCTATAGCCTCGGCCCGCGCCCCAGAAGGGGTCGTAGACCACCTTGATGCCCGATTTCGCAATCGCCTTCAGGTCGACGAGTTCGGCGATGCGCTTGAGGAAGTCCGGCTTCACATCGGTGGTTTCGTAGCCGTTGGCGGGCGCGGCGGCCTTCGCCACTTCTCCGGCGCCGATCTTCGCAATGGCCGCTTCAATCTGCTTCGTCACCTCCGGCAGCGCAGGCGCGCCGTCGTGCGTGGAGAACTTGATGCCGTTGTACTCCGGCGGATTGTGCGATGCGGTGAAGTTGATAGCGCCGGAAGTCTTTCCCTGCCGCACCGCGTAGGCGATGGCAGGCGTGGGCGCGGCCTCGGAAATCACGATGGGCGTCACGCCCGCGGCGGCCAACACGCCTGCCGCTTCCTGCACAAACTGCTCGCCCAGAAAGCGCGGGTCGCGTCCCACCAGTACCCGATGCGGCTCCGGCTGCGCCTTGACATAAGCGGCAATGCCAGCCACAGCCAGCCGAATGTTGGCCAGCGTGAACTCGTCGGCCACAATGGCCCTCCACCCGGAAGTGCCGAATTTGATCCCTTTGCTCATCGCTCGTCTCCAAACTTCGCCGCCGCCCTGCCGGGCATGCGGCCTGCAAGGTCCATACTGCAACACGCGCCCCGGCTGGGCAAGGCGCGGCATCCCATGCTGTTCCCGCACTATGGTCCGGCGCGCCGTACACTGGCACCGGAGGGTGCGATGCCGGATGAAGCCACCGCCGCGCGGCTGGTGCTGACGACTGCGGCCAACGCAGCCGAGGCCGAGCAGCTTGCCCGCGCGCTTGTCGACGAGCGGCTCGCGGCCTGCGTAACGCTTGTCCCCTCCGTGCAGTCGATTTACCGCTGGCTGGGCGCAATCGAGTCGGCACAGGAGACTTTGCTGCTGCTGAAGACCAGCGCAGACAGGCTTGCGGCGCTCGAACTGCGCCTGCACGCGCTGCACAGCTACGAGACGCCGGAGTTCCTTGTGTTGCCTGTCGAATCGGGCAGCCGAGGCTACCTCGACTGGCTCTTTCAGAGCCTCCGCGAAGGGTAACCGTTTCCACCCCAGGCGGCTTTACCCCATCTGGTATCCTTGGCTTTTGCAGTCATGCAGTGGCTCATTCTTGCAATGATTGTTTCGCTTGTCGGCCTGCTGGTGGCCGGAGCGGGCATGGTATGGCATATTTGGCTGCATCGTCACCGTCTCAACAGTAAAGAGCCGGCAGATGTTGCTGTGCCTTCCGGCGAAACTGACCTTGAATCCGAGCCTTGAGGGAACAAACGTGAACAGCGAACTCTCTGCACCGCTCGCCCCCGCAGCCCTGCGCGCACTGCCCGCGTGGCTCCGCATCCCTTCATCCATCCTGCTGGGCACGGCTTTCCTCGCGCTCTGCGCGCATGTCTCCATTCCGCTGTGGTTCACGCCTGTGCCACTCACCCTGCAGCCCTTTGGCGTGCTGGTGCTGGGCCTGTTGCTGAGCCCGCGGCTTGCCAGCGGAACGGTGCTCGCCTATCTCGCCGAGGGCGCGCTGGGCCTGCCCGTATTTACGCCAGGCGCAGCACCGATGGCCGGCCTGGCCCATCTTCTTGGCCCGACGGGCGGCTATCTGCTTGCGTATCCGGTTGCGGCGCTTTTGATTGCTCTGCTGAGCCGCCGCTTGGGACGCAGCTTTCCTGCAAATCTGGCAAGCGCCGCGATCGGCGATCTTGTCATTCTCGTCTGCGGAGCCCTGTGGCTCGCAGCCAGCACGCACCTCACGGCACAGGCCGCGCTCGCACTAGCGGTCATGCCCTTCCTGCCCGGCGACGCACTCAAGGTTGCTGCCGCAGCCGCGATTACCAGCGGCTGGCAGCGTCTGCGCCGGTAAGCTTTTTGCCGCATCTTATTTCCTGCGGCTTTCCCGAAAGGATCTTGGTACTCTCAGTGACGACTCCATCCTCCCCGGCTGCTGCGATGGCGCAGCCTGTCATCGACATCTCCATTGCGCACAGTCCTGATTCGGACGACGCGTTCATGTTCTATGGCCTGGCTACCAACAAGGTTCGTGTGCCGGGCTACCGCTTCACGCATACTCTCTGCGACATTGAGACCCTGAACCGCCGCGCGCAGGACGAAGCCTTCTACGATGTCAGCGCGATCAGCTTTCATGCTTATCCCTACGTGCAGGAGAACTACGCGCTGATGGGCTGCGGGGGCAGCGTGGGCGAGGGCTACGGCCCCATGGTGGTCTCCAGCAAGCCGCTCACGCCGGAAGATCTCGGCAGCATTCGCATTGCTGTGCCCGGCGAGCTGACCACGGCTTTCCTCGCGCTCAAGATTTTCAATCCGGCTGTCGAAACCGAGACGGTCCCCTTCGACCAGATTATTCCGGAGATTCTCGCCGGCCGCTTTGACGCGGGCCTCATCATCCACGAAGGGCAGCTTACTTACAGTTCGAGCGGCCTCTATCGCGTGATCGATCTCGGCATCTGGTGGCGCGAGCAGACCGGCCTGGTGCTTCCTCTGGGCGGCAATGCCATTCGCCGTTCGCTTGGGGCCGAGCAGCACAAGATTATTTCCAAGGCTCTGCGCGACAGCATTCAGCACGCGCTCGACCACCGTGAGCAGGCGCTTGAGTATGCCATGCAGTTTGCGCGCGACCTGGACAGCTCGCTGGCCAATCGTTTCGTCAGCATGTACGTTAATGACCGCACCCTCGATTACGGTCCCGACGGCCGCGAGGCCATCCGCAAGCTGCTTGAGCTGGGCCACGAACGCGGCGTAATTCCCATCAAGCCCCAGGTCGACTTCGTCGACTGAAGCTCTGTGCGCGGAGCGCTGCCGCAAGGGCGGCGTTTCGCGCAGGTTTCTTTGGTATTCATTCCACCCCGGATTTCAACAAGCCCCGCCTCAAGCATTTCCAGCCTCTGCCGATAGACGCTCTATCGAGGTGTAGGAATGCCTGCGGAATCTCGTCTCTCCATTCTGCTCGCTTCGCACGATCCCTCTCTGCTGGCAGCCGTTGAGCCCATGCTCACGGCGGCGGAGGCGCAGGTCAAGATTGTGTTCACCGGCGAGGCAGCGCTCGCGGCACTGGCCTCGCCGCTGCCGCCGGACCTTGCCCTGCTGGACGCCGAGCTGCCGGGAGTGGAGCTGAGCCAATTGATTGCCAGCGCGCGTGGCGCGGCCGGCGGCCAGCGCTGCCCCCTTGTCGTTCTCTCCGACGAGCCTGCAGAAGACTGGGCCGCGCACATTCGGGAAGCCATGATCGACGACCTGATTCCCCGCTCTACGACGAACCCTCACTGGCGCATCCGTCTTGAAATCATTCTGCACACCTGCCATCGCATGCGCGACCTCGATCAGTTGCGCGAGGCCACTGCGCTGAGCGCGCAACAGGATCCGCTGACACGCGTCTTCAACCGCTCCACGCTGCTGTCAATGCTCTTCCGCGAGACCGACCGCATGCAGCGCATGAAGACCCAGCTCTGCCTGCTGCTCTTCGATATCGACGACTTTGGCCACTGGAACACGCGCCTGGGCACGGAGGCCTGCGACGAGCTTCTCTGCCAGGTGACGGATCGCGTCGGTCATCTGCTGCGCAGCTACGATCTGCTGGGCCGCACCGGCAAGGATGAGTTCCTCACCATCCTGCCCGGCTGCAGTACCGTAGACGCCATTCTGCTGGCCGAGCGCCTGCGCATGGAGATCTTCGCAACGCCGTTCCATGTTGCGGGCGAGGCGATTCGACTTTCGGCCTGCTTCGGCATCGCATCGAGCGAAGGCCGCTCACCTGTGGTTGTGCTGCGCGAGGCCGAGTTAGCCCTGCATCAGGCCAAGGAGATCGGACCGGAATCGATCCAGTGTTTCGGCAGCGGCCCGCAGTCCGCGGAGCCGGTCGCCTTTCTCTCGCCCAGCACAGGCGATGAGCTGCTGGCCTGGTAGCGGGTCGGTCAGCGCGCCGGCGCGGGCTTCAGCGCGTCCACCTCCTCGCCCGCACCCAGAAACTCCTGAAAGACATCGTTCGAAAGCAGCCGCCCGCGCGGAGTGAGCTTCACCGTTCCATCTTCATGCGCCAGCAGCCCGGTTTCAACGAGGCGCGTAACAGTCTCCATCGCCTGCGCCACGCGCCCGGCGCCAAACTCGCGGCGCACCGCGTCAGGCTGCACGCCCGCATTCAGCCGCAGGCCCAGAAACCATGCCTCCTCATGCTGCCGCTCCGGGGAGAGCCAGGCCGTCTCCGCCAACTGCGGGCCGGCAAGATACGCCTTCAGATCGTCCGTCATGGTCGAGCGCAGCACGTAGCCCGATTCGCTTTCGCACAGCGCCGACGAGGCATCGAGCCCCAGCCCCAGATACGGCCGCCGCCGCCAGTAGCGCAGATTATGCCGCGACTCGAAGCCGCCGCGCGCAAAGTTGGAGATTTCGTACTGCGCAAGGCCAGCCTGCGCCAGCGTCTCGGCCGCCGTCTCATACATGCGTGCGATCACGTCATCGCTTGGCACCAGCTCGGCGTGATAGCGCGCGCCGCCGGCAAGCATCTCGCGCCCCAGCCGCGAGTCCTCGTCTACCTCAAGCATGTAGATGCTCGCATGCGGCGCGCCCGTCTCCACAAGCACGGCGAGCGACTCCGCCCACGACGCGAATGTTTGCCCCGCGAGCCCGGCGATGAGGTCAATATTCAGGTTGCTCAAGCCCGCCGTGCGCAACCGCCGCACATCGTCCAGCACGGCTGCGCGTGTGTGCAACCGGCCGCTCACCTGAGCCTCGCGGTCGATGAACGACTGCACGCCAAGGCTCACCCGATTTGTCCCGGCGCGCGCAAAGGCTTCAAGTGTGGCGTCGGCTAGCTGACCCGGCGCGCACTCCACCGTGATCTCCGCGTCCGGATCGACAGAAAACTCCGCACGGATGGCTGCGAAGAGCCGTGCGATCAGCTCTGGCTCCAGCAGACTGGGCGTGCCGCCGCCCAGATAGATGGTGTCCACACGCCGCGGCAGGTTCACACCCATCTCCGCGGCCCATGAACCTGCGCCGCGCATGTCCTCGATTAGCCGGTCGAGATAGCGCGCGTGGTCGCTCGCCGGATACACGCCCGACGCAAAGTTGCAGTAAGTGCACTTCGAGCGGCAAAAGGGAATCGAGATGTAGAGGCCGAGCCGGTCTTCGGCTGCCGCGGCTGCCATGTCTCCATTCTTTCATGCGCGCGGGAGCGCGCCGCACGGCCCGCATGCCAGAATGAAGGAAGGAGACGACTGTTTGAAATCCTGGCCCCTGCTGGGCATTGCGATTGTCCAGACCATCCTTTTCCTGGCGCACTGGTTTCTCTATTGCACTTGGATCGACTTCGGCTGGCCGCTGGGCCACACCGGAGTGCTCGCGCTGCGCATCGCGCTCGCCGCGCTCTCGCTTCTGTTTCTTTTTTCCTCCGCTCTGGCCTACCGCTTCACCAATCCCGCGGTCTCGCTGCTCTATCGCCTGTCGTCGCTCTGGCTGGGGCTGCTCAACTTCCTTTTCTTTGGCGCGATTCTTCTTTGGCTCGCCGATCTCATCCTGCGTCTTGCTTTGCCTGCACCGCGCGAGCTCGCTCTGCGTCCCTGGCTCGGCTCCATTTTGCTTGCCGCCGCAGTAGCGCTCAGCCTCTACGGACTCATCCATGCACGCATTCTGCGCGTGCGCCGCGTCTCCGTTACGCTTGAACGCCTGCCCGCCTCGTGGCGGGGCCGCACCGCGCTGGTCGTGAGCGACATGCATCTGGGCCACGTCAACGGAGCGCGATTCGCCATGCGGGTCGCCCGCATGGCCCACCGGCTCAACCCCGACGTCCTCTTTCTGCCCGGCGACCTCTTCGATGGCATGCGCGTGGAGCCCAGCGTCATCACTGCACCGCTCCTTGAACTTCGCCCTCCCCAAGGCATCTTCTTCGTCACCGGCAATCACGAGTACATCGGCGATGCCGAACAGTACCTCGCCGGTCTGCGACAGAACGGCGTGCGCGTGCTGAGCGATGAGCAAGTAGATGTCGACGGTCTTCAGGTCATTGGCGTCGACTACCGCACCTCCACGCATCCCATCGCGCTGCGGCAGTTCCTGCAGGGCCTCGATCTTGCCCATGGGCAGGCCAGCGTCGTGCTCCAGCATGTGCCTAACCGTTTGCCGATCGTGGAGCAGGCCGGAGCAAGCCTCATGCTCTGCGGCCACACCCACGGCGGCCAGATGCTGCCTTTCAACTGGATCACGCGCCGCGCCTTTGGCAAGTTCACCTACGGCCTGCAGCGGTTCGGCATGCTGCAGGTACTTACCTCCAGCGGCGTGGGCACATGGGGCCCGCCCATGCGGGTTGGTGCACACTCCGAGGTCGTCTTGCTCACCTTCGCCTAGAAGTGTTTTCATGGTTCTTCCGCATTCCAAGGCCGCGCTGCGCGCCGAAACGAGGATCCTTATGGCTTGCACGAGCAAACGTTTCCTGAGACAGATTTCCCTGGCCTGCTGCCTTGCGCCAACTCTCATCGCACAAAGCCCGGCCTCCCCTGCGCGCGAACCCGATCTGAACTTCCCCACCGTCCTCTACGGCGCCGCCTACTACAACGAGTACATGCCCGGCGACCAGAACGCGCGTCTTGAAAAGGACGTGGCGCTGATGAAGGCCGCGGGCATCAATGTGGTGCGCATGGGTGAGTCCACGTGGAGCCTTTGGGAACCCGAAGACGGCCACTTTGAATACGCCTGGATGGATCACATCGTCGACGAGATGGGCAAGGCGGGCATCAAGGTCATTCTCGGCACGCCCACCTATTCGATTCCGGCGTGGATGGCGCATCAGCATCCGGAGATTCTTGCCGACCGCATTCCGCCTGGCATGTTTGGCGGCAAGGCGCAGCCCGCCGTCTACGGCCTGCGCCAGAACATGGACACGGACTCGCCCGCCTACCGCTTCTACGCCGAGCGGCTCATCCGCCACATCGTGGCACATTACAAGGACAATCCCACCGTCATCGGCTGGCAGCTCGATAACGAAACCTCCAGCTACGATGCCGCCAATCCCGATGTGTTCATCGGCTTCCAGCACTACCTCGAAAAGAAGTTCGGCACACCGGAAGCACTGAGCAAGGCATGGTTCCTGAACTACTGGGGCGAGAACATGCACGCCTGGGAGGACCTGCCCACCCGCGACGGCACCATCTCCACCGGCTACAAGCTCGAGTGGTCCCGCTGGAGCCAGATGCGCGTGACCGACTTTCTCCACTGGCAGGCAGCGCTGGTGCGCGCATGCGCCGGCCCGCGGCAATTCGTCACTACGGACTACGGCGGCATGATGCGCCGCGACGTGAATGAAAATGCCGTCGCCAGCGCTCTCGACATCGTGGCTGACAACATCTACCACGGCACGCAAGACCACTACAACGGCTGGTTCCAGACGATGCAGAGCGACTTCTCACGCTCGCTCAAGCACGCGAATTTCCTGGTGACGGAAACCAACGCTCAGACCATCGGCTGGACCTCCGGTGGTCAGTTTCCGCCCTACGATGGGCAGCTCCGCGAGGATGTCTACACGTATCTCTCGAACGGCGCCAACATGGTGGAGTACTGGCACTGGGCCTCGATCGCCGCCAACCAGGAGACCTACTGGAAGGGCATTCTCTCGCACGACCTGGAGCCCAACCGCGAGTATGCAGAGATGAGCCGCACGGCGCATGAGCTGCAGAAGATCGGCCCACAACTCGTCGGCCTCAGGATTCACAACGATGTCGCCATCCTCTACAGCCGCGACTCGTGGAACGGCATCAGCTTTATGCCCTACGGCGGCGGCGTGCCGGCGCGAAGCTGGACCGGCGATGCCGATGGCTACATTCCGCTGGTGCAGCAGTTGCATCGCTCGCTTTATGACCTCAACGTCGGCGTGGACTTCGTCTTTCCCGAGACGCAGGACTTCTCGCAATACAAGCTGCTCATCGTGCCCGCCCTCTACGTTGCGGATGACGCGCTGCTCCAGCGCATCTCCGACTACGTGAAGAACGGCGGCCACGTGGTGATGACCTTCAAGAGCGGCTTTACCAACGAGAACAATGCGGTACGCTGGGTGCGCGCGCCGGGGCCGCTGCGCGAGACCGCAGGCTTCAGCTACCAGGAGTTCTCGAGTCTCGAGCATCCGCTTGCGCTCAAAGGCGATCCCTTCCACGTGGGCGAGGAGAACAACAAAGTGGAATACTGGGCCGAGTTTCTAATGCCCGAGCACGCGAAGGCGCTTGCGTATTACGACCATCCCTTCTTCGGCAAGTGGCCCGCGATCACAGAGAACAGCTTCGGCGCGGGCACGCTGCTCTATGAAGGCACCTACCTCTCCGATGCACTGCAGACGGCAATCATGAGACATGCGGTGCAAGAGGCCGGGCTCACGTCCGGCAACGAGCAGCTTCCGGCGGCGATTCATGTGCAGAGCGGCGTGAATCGCGAAGGCAGGCAACTGCACTACTACTTCAACTACTCTGCCGAGCCGGTGAAGACGGCCTACGTCTATCGCGCAGGCACCAATCTGCTCGACGGCAAGACAGTCGCGCACGATGCGGAGCTCACGCTCGGGCCGTGGGATCTGGCAATTGTCGAGGAGGAGTAGCGCTTACTCGGCTTCCAGCGGAACCTGCTCCAGCAGGCGCTTCCATGTCTTCTGGTTACGCCGAAAGCTCTTCTTCAGGTCTTCGAGAATGCGCTCGAAATCCGCGTTGGTGCGGAAGTTATTCCACGCCGGATTCTTCTGGAACCACGGATAGTTTTCGTTGCCCAGATAGATGGCGCGGCGCAGCCAGTGCAGCGCTTCGCTCGAGTCGCCCTCGACCGCGAAGTAGCTCGCCAGACGATAGGCCATCTCACCATCGGCTTCGGCGGCGGTCAGCGTGTCGTCCTTCAGCAGAGATGCGGCGCGCTCCCGCTGCCCCACTTGCACGTAGCACATGGCAAGCGTGGGCACTGCGATGCGCAGCCGCTCATCGTCGCGAATCACGCCCTCCAGAATCTCGATGGCCGCCTGCAGATTGCCGATGCGCATCTGCTGATAGCCAGACGAGGTGCGCAGCAGCGGATGCCGCGGCTCAAGGGCGCGGCCCTTCGCCAGCTCGTCGCCCGCAAGCTCCAGTTGATTCTGATAGTGGTACACGCGGGCGCGGTGGTTGTAGAGAATCGCCGCATTTGCCGGATTCAGCTTGAGCGCATGGCTGAACTGCTGCAGCGCCTCATCGTACATGCCGTCGGCGCGCAGCGCCAGGCCGGCCACCATGTGCATGTTCCAGTCGTTGGCCGCCGTTGCCAGCAGGTTGGCGATGCCGTGGCGCGCAGACTCTTTCTCGCCGCGGCCCAGCAGCATGTAAATGCGATAGAGATTCGCTTCGGTTGAGTCGGGGTCGAGCTTCAGCGCCTCGTCGAAGGCGCGCCGCGCGCGCATCACATGCGTCTGGCCGCCGAAACCGTGGCGCGCGTACTGCAGCTCCGCGATACCCAGGCCGCTCCAGCCCGCGGCAAACTGCGGGTCCTTTGTCGTCACGCTGGTAAACAGCGCGCAAGCGCGGTCCAGATCGTCGCGCGCCCCGGTGCGCACCATGAACGAGCTCAGCAGCGCACGCGCCTGCAGATACTCCTCGCTCACCGGCCCCGGCAGTGAACCCGCCGGCGTTCCGCCACGCGCCGCGTCGGCCTGCTCCGGCGCGCGCAGCCCATGCAGCGCGGCAAAGACCTCGTTGGAAATCTCCGTCTGCACGGCGATCAGATCGAGCGACGCCACCTGAATGGCACCGCCCGAGCGCACGCTCTGCGAGCCCACATCGAGCAGTTGCCAGTTCAGGTCGAAGCCGTTTTCCGAGCGCACAAAGCTGCCCGCCAGCACATAGGACACAAGCAGCCGCTGGCCCACCGAGAGCGGGTCCATCTGCGCGATGGGCAGCGACATCAGCGTACTCGAGGGACGCACGATCAGCTCCGGAATGCGCGCCAGCCGCGCGGCAATCGCATCCGCCAGCGCATAGCCGTAGAGTGGGGCCGCATCCGCAGCGCCCAGGTTCGTAAAGGGCAGCACCACCAGTGAGTTCTGCGGCGTGCGTTCGCTCGACGACTCGCGGAACCGCTCGGCGAGCATGGAGAGAAAGCCGGTCGCGCGTTTCTCGGCTTCAGCCGCGGTTACCGGAGGCAGGTTGGCCGCGGCATCGCCGGGAATGATGCCCGTCTCAATCTGCAGTGCCTTCATGATCGTCTTCAGCGCTTCGCGCACTTCGGCAGCCGTACCGTAGCGCTGCGCCGGATTCTTTTCAAGGCACGTCGCGATCACGCTCTTGAGTTCGGTCGAGATGTCCGGCACGATCTCGCTCAAGTCCGGCGGATCGGAAAACTGGATTGCGCGGATTGCCTGAAAGTCTTCCGCATCCGGCCGCGAAAACGGGTGCCGCCCGCTGGCCAGTTCGTAGAGGATGACGCCCAGCGCCCACACGTCCGACTGCACGCT
>DASZRQ010000209.1:0-15637 GCA_035549115.1 Occallatibacter sp.
ATCTATCCTGTCACTACGGCCAACGCCACGCTTGTGGCGCGCATGGATGACGGCTCGCAGGTGCGCGGCGAAACCCGCATCACCGCCAGCAAAAGCCGCATCGCCGAGCTCATGCTCGACCCGCCGGATGCCGCCGCCGTGCCCGAAACCCTTGAAGCCATCGAACGCGCCGACCTCATCACCGTCGGTCCCGGCTCACTCTATACCTCGCTCATCACCAATCTGCTGGTGCGCGGCATCCCCTCGGCTCTGGCCCGCGCCCGCGGCACCCGCGTCTTCATCTGCAACCTGATGACCCAGGCCAATGAGAGCCTCGGGCTCACCGCCTCCGAGCACATCGAACGCATCTACGAGCACACCCGCGAGCCCATCTTTGACTACGCGATTGTGAACACCGCCAAATTTTCGCCGGAGATTTTGGCCCGCTACGCACAGGAAAATGCCGCGCCCATCGCCGCCGACATCGAACGCATCGAAGCCCTTGGTGTCCGCTGCATCGCCGGCGACTTCGCCAGCGTGGAGAGCGTCGTCCGCCACAACGCCGGCCGCGTCACCGGCGCGCTGCTTGCCCTGGGCCAGTCCGCTCCGCCAGCAGCAGCGCGGTAGAGAGCGTCAGCACCGGCCCGATGACAGTGAAGAGCGGCCGATTCACGGTGCCCAGCAGATCGGCGTAACCCGCCAGCGCCATGGCTACCGCTGCCGCGGCCAGCGAAGCCGCGACCCACGGCCGTGGCAGCTTCCCGAGCCGCCACACGCCCAGCGGCAGCAGCCACATGAACGCATACCAGAACTGCTGGTCCCGCACGCTGTGCCACAGATTCACGAAGTAGTTGCCGCCTGCGTTCCACTCATGCGCAATCGTCCACGGCGCAGCCACAGGCTGCCTGGTCACCACATGCTCCACCGTCATCAGCGCTGCCGCCGTGGTCACACCCAGCGCCGCCACCCACGCCAGCCGTCCATAGCGCCGCTTGGGCCACTCGTCCACCAGCCACCACGTCCCCGCAAAGGTTGTCGCAAACGGAAGAAAGCTCTGCTTCGCCATGCCGCCCACCACGCCGATCAGCGGCAGCAGCCACCACCGCTCTGTCATCAGCGCCCACGTCACCGTCAGCATCAGGCAGGCCTCCGCCGAGTCCACCATGCCGGAGAGCCAGAGGTTCGGCACCACGTAATTCAGCAGGTAGAGCGTGCAGGCCAGCAGCGCCAGCGGCAGCTCGCCCGTGACGCGCAGCCCGATGCGCAGCAACAGGTACGTGGCTGTTGCCGCAAACAGGCAGTTGGCCATCAGCAGCCCGAACCATACCGGATCCCACGTACCGACATGCCCGCGCGCCAGCAGATAGAAGGGCCGCGCCACTGCCGGTATCACCACCCGCTCGTTAAATGGAAAATCGTCGGGCACGTCCTGGTGGATCACCGTGTCGTAGTAGCCCATCCAGTCCGGCCCCAGCTTCCGCGCGTCGTAGCGGTTCAGCGTCGGATATCCCAGTCCGAAACAAATCAGGAAAAACAGCCCCCACAACACTGCCGCCCGCTCCGCGCCCAGCCTGACCGGTTCGTTCATCTAGCTCGCCGCCCCTTCCACCGTCCGCTTCAACTGCCCGCAGGCCGCGTAAATATCCCGTCCCCGCGGCCTCCGCAGATACACCGGCACGTCCGCCGCTCCCAGCGCCCTCCGAAACGCCTCCACCGCGCCCGCATCCGGCATCGCGTAGGGCACGCCCGGCCCCGAATTCCATGCAATCAGGTTGACCTTGGCCGGTAGTCCGGCGCGCTGCACCAGCCGCGCCACTTCGGCTGCGTGCTCCGGCCGGTCTGTTACCCCGCCCAGCAGCACATATTCAAACGTGATTCGCTCCTTCGTCCGCAGCCGCACCCTGCGCACTGCATCCATCACCGCCTCAATTGGCCACTTGCGGTTGATCGGCATCACCTCGCTGCGCACCGTGTCGTTGGGCGCATTCAGGCTGATCGCCAGCTTCGGCCGCACTTCCGTCGGCTCTTCGGCGAAGCGCTCGATGCCCGGCACAATCCCCGAAGTGGACACCGTCATGCGCTGCGGACTCAGCCCTACTTCCCCCACCAGCAGCCGTACCGCCGCCATCCAGCTCTCATAGTTCAGAAAGGGCTCGCCCATGCCCATGAAGACCAGGTTTACGCGGTCCCGGCCCACCTCCACGCCCTGCCTGTCCAGCACTGCCACCACCTGCCCGGCAATCTCGCCCGCCGTCAGATTCCGCTGCAACCCCAGCTTCGCCGTCAGGCAGAACTGGCAGTTGACCGCGCAGCCCACCTGGCTCGACACGCAGATGGTCGCCCGATCCCAGCTCCGGCGCTCTTCGGCGTCGCCCGCTTCCGATCCGTCTCCTGCCTCGCCCCCGTCGCCCTCCGGCATCCACACCGTCTCCACCGTCTCAGGTCCGGCCACGCCCTCCACCAGGTAGCGCTCCGTCCCATCCTGCGAGACAAATACCTGCCCAATCTTCGGGCGGCCGACTACCCAGCCCTTCTCCGCCAGCTTCTGGCGCAGCGCCATGGGCAGCGTGGTCACCGCATCCAGCTCTGTAACCCTCTGGCGATAGAGCGCTTCCGCCAGTTGCCGGCCCCGCCACGCAGGCTCGCCCAAATCGGTCATATGCGCCGCCAACCCGGCCGCATCCAACCCAAAGAGCGCGACCCGGCTTCCCCCGGAGCCTTCCCGGGTGTCTAATCGGACGAGCTGTGGCGGCGTGTTCACGGTGTTGGGCCCAGCATAGAGCATTTCCGCTTCCCCGCGCAGCCGGGATGCAGTTTTCTCCTGTTCTCTCAGTAGTTTGACGGCTTTACACTGTCTCAGCCTCCGCACGGAATGCTCCCTCCGGCTCCTTTCCGGGGCGCAGGTTCATCCAACAGGCAGGCTCCCGGCACCGGCTTCTGGCCGTTCCGAGCGCCTAAAATGGAAGCAGACACATTGATGAATCCCGAGCGCAATCTCCGCCGCACCGTCCTGCCCAACGGCCTCATTGTCCTTACCGAACGCATGGAGCATCTGCGCTCCGTCGCCATGGGCATCTGGGTCAAATCCGGCTCCCGCTGCGAGCCTGCCGAAACCAACGGCATTTCTCACTTCGTCGAGCACATGGTCTTCAAAGGCACCCGCTCCCGCTCCGCGCAGCTCATCGCCCGCGAGATGGACTCCATCGGCGGCAACCTCGACGCCTTCACCGGCAAAGAGACCATCTGCTTCAACGTCAAGTCCCTCGGCGAGCATGTGCCTGTGGCCCTCGACATCCTCGCCGATCTCGTCCTGAACCCCACCTTTGCCTCCAGCGATATCGAGCGCGAGCGCGGTGTGATTCTTGAAGAAATCAAGATCGACGAGGACAATCCCGATGTCCTTGTCCACGAACTGTTCACGCAGAACTTCTGGAAGGACCATCCCCTCGGCAAGCCCATCCTCGGCACCACGGCCACCGTGGGCCGTCTCGACCAGCAGAAGCTCTTCGACTACCACGGCGGCCGCTTCCTCGGCGGCAACATGATCTTCTCCGCAGCCGGCAATCTCGAACACGACCAGTTCGTCGCGGCGGTCGCGGAAAAATTCGCCGCGCTGCCCTCCGGCCTGGCCCTGCCGGAAGAGCAGGCCCCGCAGGCCAGCGCCCGCATCCTGCTGCGCAACAAGAAGGCCCTCGAACAGGTCCAGATCTGCATGGGTGTGCCCTCGCCCGCAATCACCGACGAGAACCGCTACACTACGCTCATCCTCAACACCGTTCTCGGCGGCGGCATGAGCTCGCGCCTCTTCCAGACCATCCGCGAAGAGCGCGGCATGGTGTACTCCATCTACACCGACCTCAATCCCTACCGCGACACCGGCACTCTGTGCGTCTTCGCCGGAACCTCGGCGGGCAAGGCCATCGAGGTCATCGACCTCATCCTGCGCGAGATGCGCAAGCTCAAGGATGAGCCTCTCAGCCTCGAAGAGCTCACCCGGGCCAAGGATCAGGTCAAAGGCAACATCCTCATGGGCCTGGAGAGCTCCAACTCCCGCATGGCCAACCTCGCCCGCCAGGAGATGTACTTCCAGCAGTTCTTCACCGTCGACGAGATCATCGCCCGCGTCGATGCGGTGGATGCGGCCAGCGTGCAGGCGATGGCTCAGCGCCTCTTCGACCCCGAGCGGATCGCCGTCACCCTCCTCGGCCGGCTGGACGGCATCAAGCTCAGCCGCAAGCGCATTGTCTGCTAGCGCGTCCGGATAGTGCTTCCCGGGCTTTTTCGTACAGCCGGAAACCGCGCTCAGGCAAAGTGATCGCTCTCTGCCTGAGTGCCCGAGAAGATGAATTTTTCCGTCACTCAGGCCAGTTGGCTTCCGCCCAAGGTAACGTGACGGCGACTAATGCCGAGCAAGCACGGCCTGTTTGTTGTACCCATCAACGCATTCAATCTAAATGGGTTAGCTATTTACCCTCCGCACTCCCTTACCTCAATACCCTCCTACGCAATTACCTTCAGCCTTAGCGGACTCCCATCAACTGTGTATTGCCCCTTGCTACAAACGTAGGGCAATCTACAAGGAAACAAAGAACATCGGAGCGTCTTTCAAGGTCACGGAGTGGCCGGTACGATGATCGGCATTGGCAAAAACCGGTTTCTGGTTGCCCGCGCAACCAAAGGTGTGCTGGCTGTGGCCGGAATGGTCGCGGGCTATTTCCTGGGGTGTGTCCTGGCGATCCAGCTTGCCGAGCACTGGCTCGACCAGTACGCCAAGCTCACTGCCGTTCAGGATGACGCGGCCTATAAAGAGGCCCGCGCCACGCTCGATGTTCTGAAGGCCTCGCCCTATGCTTTCTGTTCCGATGCCGAAATCGATTCATTCCGCGCACTGCTCTTTCGCTCCGAATATCTGAAGGATGCCGGGCGCATTCGCGGCGGCAGAATCGAGTGCTCCGCCATCACGGGGCATCCGGCGCGCGCGCTCAGTCTCTCCAGGCCCAAGCCCACCCAGGAAGAGGGCGTTCTCGCCTACAGCAATCTGACGCCGATTCGTGACCCTAAGTTGAAGCGAGCTGGCCTGCAGCTTGGCACAGCCTACGTCATCATCGGCTCGCACATGCCCGCACGCATTGGCCCTTTCCCCATGGTTCTGGATGCCTCTGGCCAGGGAGCCGCCATGGAGACAGGATCCGCTGCGGTAGCCGGCCCAGGCCCGAAGGATGGCACGCGACGCGTGGGCGACACGCTCTATGCCACCCGGTGCTCCGCCCTCCGCTTCAGTTGCGTCACCGCATCCGCATCCGTACCGGAGGCTCTGCGCGGGGAAGCCATCGTCATCGCCGGAACCTCCGTCACCGGCGGCCTGATTGGCATTCTGATCGGAGTGGCATTCTCGTTCGTCTACAACCGCAGCCGCGACCTGTGCCAGCAACTGCGCCGCGCCATCAACAGCGGCAAACTGCAGGTTGTCTATCAGCCGATTGTGAACCTCAATACCCGGCGCATTGTGGGCGCCGAGGCGCTGGCCCGCTGGAACGACGAGGACGGCAATCCCGTTCCTCCCGACATCTTCATCAAGATCGCCGAGGAGCACAGATTTGTGAGTGCCATCACCAGGATCGTTCTGAAGCGCGCGCTGCACGACTTTGCGGAAATCCTGCGCAGCCGCTCCGATTTTCGTCTCAGCGTCAACGTGGCCGCTGAAGATCTTGTCGATCCCGCTTTCATGCCCATGCTCGACCACACCCTGAAGAACGCCAGGGTCGAGCCCGCCAGCCTCGTGGTTGAAATCACGGAGCGATCGACCGCCGACAATCCGGTCGCGATGGAAACGATCCGGGAGTTGCGGCGCAAGGGACACAGCATCCACATTGACGACTTTGGAACGGGCTACTCGAACCTGGACAAGCTCCTCTATCTCTTCGCCGACACCATCAAGATCGACAAGGCCTTCACCAAGGTGATCGGTACCGAATCGGTTACGGTCGCCATTCTGCCGCAGATTCTCGCCATGGCCAAGTCGCTCAATCTCGAAGTTGTGGTGGAAGGCGTGGAGACCGAACACCAGGCCAATTACTTCTCGCTCGTAGAGCAGAACGTGTACGGCCAGGGCTGGCTCTATGGCCGCCCGGTCACCGCGGAGGAGTTTCGCGGGCTGCTCGCGCACGAGTGGTCGAATGCACTTTCTGCCGCCGACCTGGCCAACGCGCACATCAAGCGGCCGCGCACCACGCCGCGTCCGCAGGTGGCCTGACTCCTCGCCGTGCGAGCGTCCCGTTTCCCTTCCGCGTCCATACGTTGTAGCATTTTGTCGGAAGGGATCGGTGTGCCGATCCTGCGCGAGAGGCAAAGACTCCCCATGAACCGTATGCTTTTGTTCGATTTTCCGGCCTGCCAGCGCCGCGCCGCGCGCCGCAGGGCTAAGGGCTTCACGCTGCCCAATGGTTTTACCTTGATGGAGCTGCTTATCGTCATCTCCATCATCCTGATCATCATGCTGGTCGCCATTCCTACCGCCGGCAAAATCAAGCGCCACGCCAACGAGCTCTCCGCGCAAAAGTCGCTGCAGACGCTGGAACAGGCGGAAGGCATGTATGCCGACACCTATCCGACCGTGGGCTATGCCTGCTCGCTGACCGCCCTTGGCGGCGACCCCTCAGCTCCGCCCTCGGCCCAGGCCGCCGGCGACATCAACGGTGAGCTCGCCACCGGCATCAAGTCCGGCTACGTCTTCAACATCACCAACTGCACCAAATCCACGGCCAACAACAGCGAGCGCATTACCGGCTACACCCTCACCGCCGTGCCCGCCACCCCCGGCAAATCCGGCGACCGCGGCTTCTGCCTCGAGTCCGGCGGCGCCATGAAGGCCGACCCCGCGGGCGGCACCAATTGCACGCAGAGCGTGCAATGAGCAACGGCCCACTGTTCCGGGGCGGCTTCACTCTTGCGGCCGCGTTGCTTGCCGTGCCTCTTGCCGCGCAGACTCCACAAACCGCGGACGTTCATCAGCTTGCGCATCGCGTCGACGAGCACTACAACAAGCTGCACTCTCTGCGCGCCGGATTCACCGAGACCTATGACGGTCTCGGCATCCATCGCAGCGAAAGCGGAACGCTGCTGCTCGTCAAGCCGGGCCGCATGCGCTGGGACTACTCTTCGCCCGCGGGCAAGCTCTTCCTGCTCGATGGCAAGTACGCATGGTCTTACGAGCCGGGCGCGGCGCAGGTACAGCGCATCCCGGCCAAGAAGCTCGATGACCTGCGCTCGCCACTGAGTTTTCTGCTGGGCCACACCCAGCTTGAAAAAGAGCTAACCGATCTCACTCTCGCGCCGGGCGATCACGGAGACTATCTGCTCACCGGCCAGCCCAAAGGCCAGCAGAATCGCGTGCGCCAGGTGCAACTCGCCGTCACCGCAAGCGGCGTCATTACCGCACTCGAGATTGAAGAGCAGGATGGCGCCATCACGCGCTTTCTCTTCTCGAACGAGCAGCCCAACGCCCCCGCGCCCGATGGCGCTTTCCAATTCACGCCGCCCGCAGGCATCCCCGTCGTCGACGCCAACGCCCCGATTTAGTTCCTGGCTTCTGCGTCACTCGTAGCGCAGCGCCTCGATGGGGTCCAGGTTCGCCGCGCGCATCGCTGGAATCATCCCGCTCACCAGCCCGGTGAGCGCAAGAATCACCGTAGCCACAATCACCGAGGCGGGCGAGATGCGCAGATAGATATCCGCGGCCTCCGCGTGCATTGCCAGCTTGCTGTAGAACGGAATGCGCCCCACCAGCACGGACACCAGATACGCCAGCGCGATGCCGCTCACGCCGCCCACGCCCGTAATCACGAAAGCCTCGGCCAGAAACTGCAGCAGGATATGCCGCTTCTGCGCGCCCAGCGCCTTCTCCACGCCAATCTCGCGCGTGCGCTGCTGCACCGCCACCAGCATGATGTTCATGAGGCCAATGCCCGCGATGCCCAGCGTGAGCGCGCCCACAAACGACAGCAGCACCTGCAGCGCCAGCGAGAGAATGCTGAACTGGTGCAGCTCCGTCATCAGGTTCGCCACATACACCGCGTTGTGATCCGTGGGACTGAAGTTATGCGCCGCGGCCAGCGCCGCGCGCAGTTGCTGCTCCGCCAGCTCATAGTTGCCCTGGTAGTTGAACCAGACGCCGTCCAGGTACTTCGTATCCTTGATGTCGCTCATCGTGCTGAATGGGATATAGATCTGCCGGTTGCGGTCGTTCTGTTCGCCTTCCTGCATCTTGGGCTGCAGCACGCCCACGATCGTGAACAGCACGCCGTTCAGCCGCACCGTCTCGCCCAGCGCCCATCCGCCGGAGAAGAGCTTCGTCTTGGCCTCCGACCCGATGACGCACACATGCGCGCGCTGCTGCTCTTCAAGTCCGTTGAAGAACCGCCCCTGTTCCGTATCCAGCTTCCAGATATCCTGGAACACCGGCGTCACGCCGTTCACGGTCCATGTGTAGCTGTGCAGATCGTTCTGCACCGTCACATCTTTCTGCACCTGCGGCGAAATGTGAACCACTCCCGGCACCGCATTGGCAATCCGGTCCACATCGTCCGCTGTAAAGCGCACCTGCGCGCCCGACTTCGCGCCGCCGGCCTGCTCGCTCGTCCGGCCGGGAAAGACGCCAATCACATTCGTGCCCCACTCGGCAAAGATGGCTTCAATCGCGTGGCTGAACCCCGCGCCATACGCCAGCAGCAGCACGACCGTGGCAATGCCCCACGCCATGCCGACCATGGTGATGGCCGTGCGCCGCCGGTTGAACACCATCGCTTCCCACGCCTGGCCCCAGATGTCTCGCAACATCGCTTGCTCCTCGGCTATTCCCTGCGCAGCGCTTCAATGGGATCGAGCGCCGCCGCCTTGCTTGCCGGATACAGCCCTGCCGCCACGCCGGAAAACACCAGCGAGGCCAGCGCCACTGCCGCCGACCACGGCACCAGCCGTGGCGGATCCCAGCCCGGCATCTTGTCCGTCAACCCCGCCTGCAGAAGCCCCATGAATCCTGCCGACAGCGCAATTCCGATGGCGCCGCTCAGCCCCGTCAGCAGCAGTCCTTCCCAGAAAAATTGCGTCAGGATGCTGCGCTTGGTCGCTCCAAGAGCCATCAGCAGACCGATCTCCCGCGTCCGCTCCGTCACCGATACCAGCATGATGTTGATGATGCCTACCGCACCCAGCCCCAGCGTCACAATTCCCACGCCGCCCAGAAACACATCCATCGCCGTGAAGATGGCGCCCACCATCTTCATCTCGGTAATGGTGTCGAACTCATCGAAGGCATCCTTCATCGCGGGGTCAAAGCCGTGGTCCGCGGCAATCACCCGGTGCACCGCCGCCACCGCCGCCGTCGCATCGCCGCGAGTCGCCGGCTGGTACTGGATCGAGGTCAGCGCATCGTCGGGTATGTTGTCGCCCTTGAGCGGGAAAAGCTCCTGCATCGTTGTCACCGGCACGTAAACCTTCTGGTCGTCGTAGTCGTTGTTGCCGCGGGAGATCTTCTCGACTGTGCCGACGACGGTGAACTCCGTGCCGTTAATCGTGATGGCTGCGCCCAGTGTGGGCCGCCCGTTGAACAACAATGCCGCGGACTTCGCGCCCAGCACCGCCACGCGCCGCCGCTGCGCCAGGTCCGCATCGTCGAGAAAGCGCCCCGACGCCATGGGAATAAACCGCACCACCCCGTAGTTCGGCGTCACGCCCATTACATGGCTCGACGTGTTGCTCCACTGGCTCACTTCGTAGAGGTCGGAGCGCTGCAGCTCGACCGTGGCTGCCCGCACCTCCGGCAGCGCCTTCACCGCCGCGTAGTCGCGCAGAGTGAGTTGGTAAGGACGCATGCCGGTGTGCTGGTTGGCAACCGCGGGAATCGTCCCATTCCACTCCATGATGAGGTCATTGCCGAGCTTTGACAGATTGCGCTTCTGCCCGGAGCGGAACCCCTCGCCGAGACCCACCAGCACCAGCAGCGACCCTACGCCCCACGCAATCCCGAACATGGTCAGGAAGCTGCGCAGCTTGTTGGCCGCAATGGCCCGGAACACCTGCCCCAGAGTGTCGCGAAAGGATTGCATAGGAGTTCGACGCGCCACAGCCGCGCCTGGAAAGGTGTACGCGAACAAAGCCGGGGCAGTTCCTGGATTTCTACAGAATGCCTTCGGATTAAAGCAGCTTCATACCAGCAAGGCGGGCGGCATCGGCGTCGAAGGTGACTGTCGTGGTACAACCAGCCGCGTGGCAGCAGCGCTCGATCAATTGGTCGGCAAAATCGACCCTGGAGCGCCGGAAGGGCTCCAGAGCCTCCCGGACTTCTGGCTCTTTTTCGATCACAATCTGGGGCAGGTTCAAGAGATGATCAAGAATTTCTACCTGCGCTCTGCGTGGTATTCGATAAACAGCACGCAATACCCAGAGGGTTTCCACCAGCGTAACGAGAGAAATATATCCGGGACGGCTTAGCGTCAATGTTTTCAAAAATGCCGATGCCTTCCGACTCTGGGCGGGTTCATCTTGCACGAAAAATCGTACAATCACGTTCGTATCGATGCCGATCATCGTGACATTAATCGTCCAGCTTAAGCTGTCCTGCCCAACCCTTCCGAATCACTCGATTCATCGCTTTGATCGAAGCAGGTTTCCCTTTCCACTTCACGATCCCCTTCAAATCTTCGAGTGACCCGGTCTTTGTTGTAAGGACGATCTCACCAGCGCTATTCTCGATAAATTGCAGACGAACGCCTGGTTTCACCCCGAGTTTCTTCCGTATTTCAATCGGAATCGTGATCTGCCCCTTCGATGTCACCGATGCGCTCGCCATGATTGCCTCGCCCATTGAGTATAGCGCCATTCCTTACCTCAGGTAAGGAATCATGCATCATGCGTAGCTGAAGAACCCCCTGCCCGACTTGCGCCCCAGCCAACCCGCATCCACCATGCGCATCAGCAGCGGGCACGGACGGTACTTCGGGTCGCCGAATCCCTCCTGCAGCACGCGCAGAATGTCTACGCAGACATCGAGACCGATAAAATCCGCCAGCGTCAGAGGCCCCATGGGATGCGCCATGCCGAGCCGGAACACCTGGTCCACGGCCTCCGGCGTCGCCACGCCCTCCATCACTGCAAACGCCGCTTCGTTGATCAGCGGCATCAGCACGCGGTTCGATACAAACCCCGGCGCGTCGTTTACCTCCACCGGCGTCTTGCCCAGCTTTTCCGCCAGCGCGTGCACCACGGCAAAGGTTTTCTCGCTCGTCTGCAGCCCGCGCACCACCTCCACCAGCGCCATCACCGGCACGGGGTTGAAGAAGTGCATCCCGATCACCCGTTCCGGCCGCTGCGTCACGGCGGCCAGTTTGGTGATCGAGATCGACGATGTATTCGACGCCAGAACCGCGCCGGCAGGCAACGCCGCATCCAGCGCGCGAAAGATCTCCGCCTTCAGCTCGAACCGCTCCGGAGCAGCTTCCACGGCAAGATCGGCCTCGGCCAGCGCCGCGCGGTCCGTCACCGGCACAATCCGCTTCAGCACTGGCTCGATCTCTGCCTCGGCCAGCTTGCCCTTGGCCGCCTCGCGCCCGAGGTTCGTGCGAATCAACCCCAGCGCGCGCTCCAGAAAACGCTGCTCCACATCGCACAGCAGCACGCGATAGCCGCTGCGCGCAAACACGTGCGCAATCCCCGAGCCCATGGTTCCCGCGCCCACCACGCCCACCGTCTTCACGTCACTCATGCCCCTGCCTCCGCTGCGCCGATTGGAGTGTAGCAGCCAAAAGCAAAGGGACGCCGAAGCGCCCCCGCGTATCTCCAATTGCGGTCAGCTATTCGCCATGCGCGCTCGCCGGCACCAGGTGCATGCGGTCAGTCAGCGTCAGCATCAGCACATCGCCCTCTTCCAGATGCGCCTGGGGATGGCTCACCAGCAGATGCGTTGTGACGATGGCCGCGCCCACCACGCCGCCTGCCAGCGCGCCCACCGGCCCGCCAAGATAGGCCCCAGCCACCACGCCAGTGCCCACCGCGCCGCCGTACTCAATCGCATCGCGCTTCTTGCGCGAATCCGGCCCGATCACGCCCTCGCCGCTCACCCGCGTGTGCGTTGCCGGGGCGCTCACCACCATGGCATGCAGCCGGAAGCTGTCGCCATCGGGCAGAGTTACCGTCTCCGGCCGCAGCACCATGGAGCCGTGGCCGCCAAAGCTGCCCGTCGAAACATCCACTACGTGCCCGGCAATCTCCGAACCCACGGGAATCACCACATCCGAGCCGTCGCCATAGACATCCGAGGCCACGCGCGCCCGGAACGGCTCGCCCGGCTGCGATAACGAGGTCGACAGCTCCGTCTGCAGCCGCACCCGGATCGACGTGCCCTCGCGCAGCACGCCGGGGCCCAGCGGGGCCGGATGCACAATGTCGCCGTCCGGATCGCTGGCATACTCGCGGCTCAAAAGCTGCGGAGTGCCCGGCTCTGCAGCCTGCGGGGCCATCTGCACTATGCCGTCGTCGGTGCCCGTCACCGCAGCCTGAGCCATCGGAGCCGGCTGCGCGGGAGGCGCAACAGCAGCGCTCTGCTGCGCGGGATGGCTCGCCGGAGGCTTGGCCTGCGGCTGATCCTGCTGCATGTCCGTGACGATCGTGTCGTCCGGGGGAGGATTGGAAACTCCCGAGTATGGGCTCTGGCTTGCCTGCTGCGCAGCCAGAGCAGCCGCAGCAACGGCGAAGAATGCGAATGCGAGAAGCGGCCGGTTCATCCGAAGTCTCCTTTCGCGGGCAGGATTTCCCCTGAATGTATAGACCCTGTCTGCGGCGAAAAGTCGTTGAGCGCCGGGCCGCGCATGCGCAAAGGCCCGTGAATGCTCACTTTGATGCTACCGGCACGCACGGTGCGCCGCGCGATCCTCCGCGTATGCCGTGCCTCTGCCGCCAAGAATCAACTCCGGCAACCTGCCCGGTTTCTTTTGGAATCGCTCCCGTCCCTGTGACCGCTGCCACACCTTCCCGGTCAGCCCGGTTTGTTAGAATCCCTACGGAACAACTACGCTTTTTCGGCGTTTTTCAAGGCACTGCATCCCGTTTGAAATCTGCGCTGCCCTGCTTTCCGCGCTGCGCCGCAAGCGGCCGGAACGGCGGCCCGGGATGGAGTTCTCCATACAACGCTGCCTTCCAGGACGGAAAGGAACGCGCCTCGTGTCGGGATTCATCGAAATGATCCGAAGCACCGCCGGCATGCCTGTGCGCGTCGACCGCCGCCCCAAACTGAACGAACGGCTCTACCACCGCATTGCGAGGACTGATATGACCGAAATTGTTGCCATTCGCGCGCGCGAAGTGCTGGATTCGCGCGGCAATCCTACCGTGGAAGCTGATGTGATCCTTGAGAGCGGCGCACTGGGCCGCGCCATTGTGCCTTCGGGCGCTTCCACCGGCGAGCACGAGGCCGTGGAGCTGCGCGATGGCGACAAGAGCCACTACCTCGGCAAAGGCGTGCTGCAGGCCGTCGCCAACGTGGAGACCGTCATCGCCCCCGAACTCGAGGGCATGGACGCCGCCAACCAGCGCCTCATCGACCAGACCATGATCGCCCTCGACGGGACGCCCAACAAAAGCAAGCTGGGCGCCAATGCCATCCTCGCTGTCTCCATGGCCGCGACGCGCGCTGTCGCGCAGACCCTCGAAGTACCGCTCTACCGCTACCTCGGCGGCGTGAATGCCAACATTCTGCCCACGCCCATGCTCAACGTGCTCAACGGCGGTGCGCATGCCGATTCCAACGTGGACTTCCAGGAGTTCATGATCATGCCCGTCGGCGCGGAACGCTTCAGCGAGGCGCTGCGCTGGGCAGCCGAGACCTTCCACACCCTCAAGAGCGTGCTCAAGAAGAAGGGCTACAACACCGCCGTCGGCGACGAGGGCGGCTTCGCCCCCTCCCTCAAGTCCAACTCCGAGGCCATCGAGCTCATCCTCGAGGCCATTGAGGCCGCGGGCTACAAGCCCGGCGAGCAGATCGCCATCGCCCTCGATCCCGCCTCCAGCGAGTTCTACGACAAGGACAAGAACAAGTACGTCTTCAAGAAGAGCGACAAGCGCGAGCTCTCCAGCGAGGAGATGGTCAGCTTCTACGACAACTGGGTCCGGCAGTATCCCATCGTGTCGCTCGAGGACGGCTTGGCCGAGGACGACTGGGAAGGCTGGAAGATCCTCACCGACAAGCTCGGCAGCCGCATTCAACTCGTCGGCGACGACATCTTCGTCACCAACATGAAGCGCCTGCAGCGCGGCATCGAGGAAGGCGTCGGCAACTCGATTCTGATCAAGGTCAACCAGATCGGCACCGTCACCGAGACGCTCGACTGCATTGAGCTGGGCCGCCGCTACGGCTACACCGCCGTCATGTCGCACCGCTCCGGCGAGTCGGAAGACACCTTCATCGCCGACCTGGCCGTCGCCACCGGCGTGGGCCAGATCAAGACCGGCTCCGTCAGCCGCACCGACCGCATTGCCAAGTACAACCAGCTCCTCCGCATCGAGGAAGAGCTGGGCGCTGGCGCCACGTTCCTGGGCATCGAGAGCATTAACTACAACGACTAGGCATTGCAGCAGACGCGCATCATGCAAAAGGCCTCTCCCGCCGCTTAGGAGAGGCCTTTTGCTTAGCCCGAGATACTCGTCTCTCAGATGTGAGCATCGACACGCGCCGCCTCGCTCCCGCCATTTATCCTGAGGTTGCACCTTTCATCGATCCAGGAGTGTTCGCGCCGTGTCCAAGCATCCTCTCGTTCTCACCATCCTCGACGGATGGGGCTATCGCGCTGAAACCGCCAACAACGCCATTGCTCTGGCCAAAAAGCCCACCTACGACACGCTGCTCAAGGAGTACCCGAACACGCTGATCCGCGCCTCCGAGCACTTCGTCGGCCTGCCCGACGGCCAGATGGGCAACAGCGAAGTGGGCCACCTGAACATCGGCGCGGGGCGCATTGTGCAGATGGACATTACGCGCATCGATGCGCAGATTGCCTCCGGCGAGTTCCAGAAGAATCCCGCCATCGTGCAGGCCATGCACAAGGCCCGTGAGAATGGCCGCCAGCTTCACCTCTTCGGCCTCGTCTCCGACGGCGGTGTCCACTCGCACCAGGAGCATCTCTATGCGCTGCTGCGCACGGCGCGCGAATATCATGTGGAGCGCGTCTTCGTGCACGCCTTCATGGATGGCCGCGACACCCTGCCCACCTCCGGCGCGGGCTACATCGAAAAACTCGAGCAGAAGATGCGCGAGTACGGCGTGGGCAAGGTGGCCTCCGTCAGCGGCCGCTACTATGCCATGGACCGCGACCGCCGCTGGGAGCGCGAGCGCAAAGCCTTCGACGCCATGGTCGTGGGCAAGGCCGAGGGCGGCGCGCACCAGAGTCCGGTGGCGCGCATCAAGGAGAGCTACAACAACGGCGTCACCGACGAGTTCCTGATTCCCTTCGTCGTGGTGGACGCCGCGGGTAAGCCCGTCGCGCAGATTCGCGACGAGGATGTCTGCATCAACTTCAACTTCCGCGCCGACCGCGCCCGCCAGATCACCCGCGTTCTGGCCCGCGAGAGCGGCCTGAACAAGCAGGGCGGCCGCAACCTGGAAGGCTGGGAG
>DASZRQ010000210.1:0-15953 GCA_035549115.1 Occallatibacter sp.
GCTGGCTTGCGTTTCGGCATGGCAAGGTCGAGTATGGAATAGATCGCGCGCGGGCGAAAGTGCCTGCCGCGGAACCGGAGCATTGCCGTCCATGGAAGAGCGGGAATTTTTCAACGAGACCACCGAGCAGCGCACCCACACCCTGACCTGCCCCAAGTGCGGCCAGGCCGGCGAGTACAAAGTGACCTGGGTTGTGCGGCGGAAAAAGGCTGCTCTTCCGCGCAACGCGGATGAGCGCGACCGGGCCCGCTTTGCCAAGGCGCAGAGCTACATGGTGCGCCGCGACGACAAGCTGGGCTGCGCCAATATCCGCTGCCGCAAGCCGTTTGAGATCACCACGCTGCAGTCGCTGGCGTTTTTGACGGACTGAGCCCCGCGCGCTGGCGCTGCGCGGGCGCGGTGTGATTGAATCGAGAGTGACGAAAATGCCCCGGAGGCCGAACCGTGGGGCTGAGCTGAGGAGAGATCATGGCGAATTCCCTACTTCCCCTTGAAGAGCGCAATCTGACCCCCGACCAGGTGGAGGCGCTGGACAAGCGCCGCGATCTTGGGCACACGTTTCTGGTCATCGCCGGGCAGTTTTCGGTGATTGCCACCGTGCTGCTGCTGTGGGTAGGACAGGATCTGACCTACTCGCCGGGTTGGGCGCACCCCATGGCCTACTACTTCTTCCTCGCGCTCTGCCTCATCGCCTTCTTCGGCATTACCGGGCTTGTTCTGCGCCGGGGCACGCCGCGCATCGACTAAGCGGCCGCTTCCCCCAGGGTGCCGATGGCATATAACGTTCCCATCGCGCAGGCTGCCGCGCGGCTGACTGACGCGCACGGCCGCATCATCCACGATCTTCGCGTCTCCATCACGGACCGCTGCAACTACAAGTGTGTCTACTGCCGCACGGGCGAAGTGGGCGCACAGTATCCCGAACTCGCAATCGACGAATACCTGCGGCTGATTCGGCTCTTTGTCGATCTGGGCATCGAGAAGGTGCGCCTGACAGGCGGCGAGCCGCTGCTGCGGCGCGGGCTGCTCGACCTGCTCCGCGCGCTGGCCGCAATGCGCACACTCAAAGACGAGCCGCTCGATCTAGCGCTGACCACCAACGGCCATCTGCTTGCGGACCTGGCCGAACCGCTTAAGGCCGCGGGGCTGAACCGGGTGACGGTGAGCATGGATGCCGTGGATGCGGCAACGTTCGAGCGCGTTACGCGGGTGCCGGGCAGCCATGCGCAGGTGCTTGCGGGCATTCGCGCGGCGCGCGCCGCGGGGCTCACGCCGCTCAAGATCAACTGCGTGCTGCTGCGCGGCTTTAACGACGAGCAGGTGGAGGGCTTTGCCCGCTTTGCGCGCGAAGAAGAGGTGATCGTGCGCTTCATCGAGTTCATGCCGCTCGAAGAAGACCGGCTGTGGTCGCCGGAGATCGTGGTTCCGCTGGCGGAGATTGTGGAGCGCATTGGCCGCGTGCTGCCCATGCATCCGCTGCCGCCGCGCGAGGCCAGCGAGACGGCGCGGCGCTACGGCTTTGCCGACGGACGCGGCGAGATCGGCATCATCGCTCCGGTGACGCAGGCCTTTTGTGGCGCATGCAGCCGGGTACGGCTCACCTCCGACGGCAAGATTCGCACCTGCCTGTTTTCACAGATCGAGCACGACCTCTACGGCCGCATGCGCGCCGGCGAGAACGATGCGGAGCTGCGCGCCTACATTGCGCACACGGTGCAGGGCAAGGAGGCCCGCCACCATATCGGCGAGCCAGGCTTCCTGAAACCCTCGCGCTCCATGGTGCACATCGGAGGCTGAGGCCGCGCGGCCATGGTTACCGATGGCGCGCAAATCCGGAGGATTGCGGGCTTGCATGTGACACAATGCAAGTCAGGCAGTATCCCCCTGATAGCCGTATGACCAAGGCCCCTGCACAACGTATCCCGCTTGACGACCTGCTCGTCTTTCATCAGTTGGCGCGGTCGCTCGCTTCGAGCTTCGACCTGGATACGATTCTGCGCACGATCCTCGAGCACATGGAGCGGATGATCGATGCCGACCTGTGGACGCTGCTGATGCTGGATGAGTCGCGGAAAGAACTTTATTATGCGATTGCGGCAGGCGGCGAAGAGGCCGCGCTGCGCGACCTGCGCGTGAAGGTGGGCGAGGGCGTGGCCGGCTGGGTGGTGGAGCACGGCGAGACGCTGATCGTGCCCGAGTCCGAAAACGATCCCCGGCTGAGACGCATGGGCAACGGCCGAACACCGAAGATCAAATCGATCATCGCGCTGCCGCTGCGCGGCCGCAAAGGCACGCAGGGCGCCATCGAGATCTTCAATCCGCACGGAGACCAGCTCACCGACTACACGATCGCTTTTCTGCACATCCTGGCCGACCATGCGGCCATCGCGATTGAGAACGCGCGCGACGTGGCGCGCATTCAGCAGCTCACCATCACGGACGACACCACGGGACTGCACAATGTGCGGCACCTCTACAACGCTTTGGCCCATGAGCTGGAGCGCTGCCATCGGGACCGCGTGCCGGTGAGCCTGGCGTTTCTCGATCTCGACCGCTTCAAGCAGGTGAACGACGTGCACGGCCACCTGGTGGGCAGCGAGCTGCTGGCGTGCGTGGGCGAACGGCTGCAGGAGCTGAGCCGCAAGGGCGACCTGTGCTTCCGCTACGGCGGCGACGAGTTCGTGATTCTGATGCCGGATACGGCTGCGCTTGAAGCCGAGCGGCAGGCCACGGAACTCCATCGCGCGCTGATGGCGACGCGCTTCCACATGAAGAGCGGCATCGAGCTTGCCGTGAGCGCCAGCGTGGGCGTGGCCACGGCGCCCGCGGACGGAGACTCGATTCATGCGGTGATTGGCGCGGCAGACACGCGGATGTACTCCGTGAAGAGCAACGGCCGCGGCCGCGTGCGCGGCGCATAAGCGCCTACTCGTCCGCTTCTTGAGCGCCCTGCTTTTCGGCCAGCTTCTCGAGCTGGTTGCGCCAGTCGAGCGACTCGATAAAGGCGCGCGACTCCCGCCAGCCGGGCTCGACGATCACATGCAGCTCAAGAAAGACACGGGTGCCGAGCAGCGACTCGATCTGCTTGCGCGCGCCGGTGCCGATCTCCTTCAGCTTGGCGCCGCCCTTGCCAATGAGGATTGCCTTCTGTCCATCGCGCTCGCAGTAGATGGCCGCGGCGATGCGCGTGAGCGGCGGCTTCTTTGACTTCAACGCGGGATCGGGTTCTTCGTAGCGCTCAATGACCACGGCTGCCGCATAGGGAACCTCCTCGCCGGTTTCGACGAGGATGCGCTCGCGGATGAGCTCGGCCACCATGAAGCGCATGGGCTGGTCGGTGTACTGGTCTTTCGGGTAGTAGCGCTCACCGCTGGGCAGCGCATCGACGATGCGGCGCAGAAGCACGTCGAGGCCGTCGCGCTTGCGCGCGCTGACGGGGATGATCTGCGCGAAGCTGTACTGCTTTGTCAGCGTCTCGATCAGCGGCAGCAGCAGGTCCTTATTGACAAGATCGATCTTGGTGAGAACGAGGAAGACAGGGCAATCGAGGCCGCGGATGAGGCCGAAGAGGAACTCGTCTTCGCTGGCCCATGCCGGCTTGCGCTGATGCGCTTCCGCTGGCTCGCCCGCGGCCTCAAGCTGGATGCGGCGGCTGGCGTCGATGAGCACGAGCACGAGATCGCGAGTTTCGAGGGCCTCATGCACCTCCTGCAACATGCGCCGGTCAAGCTGCGAGGCGGGCTTGTGCACGCCGGGCGTATCGACAAAGACGATCTGTGCGGCCGGATGCTGGCCCTTGCGCGCGGGCACCTCGACGACACCGGCGATGCGGTTGCGGGTGGTCTGCGGCTTGGCGGTGACGATGGCGACCTTCTCGCCGGTGAGGGCGTTGAGCAATGTGCTTTTGCCGGCGTTGGGGCGGCCCAGAATGGCGACGAATCCAGACTTCAAGAGGCGGTTTCTCCTGACTGAGTGTACGGCATTCAGGATGCGGAGGGAGTCCTGGACTCGATCCTGGGCGGGAAGACGCGCAGCCTGTCGACGCGGCGGTCCGTGGAGGCGACAACCTCAATGCGCAGGCCGGCGCTGTCGACGACGACAACCTCCCCGCGCAGGGGAATGCGCCCTTCGACCTCACTGACGAGGCCGCCGAGCGTGGTTGCCTCGTAGACTCCGCCCAGCTCGACGGGCTCACCGAAGAGATCGACGAGCTGATCGACGGGGAAACTGCCGGGCACGAGCCAGGAGCCGCCGGGCTCGCGCTGCGGCTGCTCGGCGTGCGCGTCCTCTTCGTGCTCGTCGCGGATGTCACCGACGATCTGCTCCAGAAGGTCTTCGATGGTGACGAGACCGGCGACCCCGCCGTACTCGTCGATGACGAGGCGCATGTGCTGCTTTTCGCGCTGCATCTCGCGCAGCAACTCGTAGCCGCGCTTGGTTTCGGGCACAAAGGCCGCAGACTTCTGAATCTCACCGACAGTGCGGGTGCGCGCCTCCTCGTCGGTGATCTGCAGCAGATCGTGGACGAAGGCGATGCCGGTGATGTCGTCGAGGGTCTCGCCATAGACCGGCACGCGCGAGTAGTTCTGCGTGCGCAGCAGGTTCAGGAATTCTTCGAGGGTGGTGGACTCCGGCACGGCGAAGACCTGCGGCCGCGGCGTCATCACTTCGCGCACCAGCTTGTCGCCGAACTCGACGGCAGAGCGGACGAGGTCGCGGTCGGTCTCCTCGAGGATGCCTTCCTCCTCGCCGGCTTCGAGCAGGGCTTCCACGTCGCCCGCGGCTTCCTCTTCCTCATCGGCCGGCGGCTCGGCGAGCGAGGCCACGGAGTGAAAGAAGCGCACGAAGACGGTGATGGGCGTGATGATCCAGAGCAGCAGGCGGATGGGCCACACCAGACGCCGGGCCCACCTGCCGCTGGTGTGATCGAAAAGCAGCGACGGAATGATCTGGCCGCAGAAGAGCACGACCATCACCACGCCAAGCACGGCCTGCGCAATCTCCGCAAACGAAGGACGGCCGGTGTGCGGCGCGCGATCGAAGAGCACTGCGCCGAACTCCAGCGCGATGAAGCCGAGCGCAAGCTGCTGCAGCACGGCGGCGGACATGGCCGCGTGCTCGCGGCTGAGGCCGAGCTGCGGCTCCACGTATTCTTCCCAGGTGTCGATGTTGTCCTGGACTTCGCGCGCGAGAATCTTGCCGAACTCGGAGTAGACGCGCGTCATATAGGACGCCAGCGCGACGATGGCCGCGGCGAGGATGAGCAGGAGGATCGTCAGCGGGCTCATGCGCGTGCCCTTGCTGTGCGGCGCGGCTGCTTTGCCGCCGGGCCCTCCGCGCGCTCGATGAGCCCCTGAGGCAGGCCGAGTTTTGCGCGCAGCATACGCTCGCAGCGAGCCATCTGGCCCGAGTCGGTTTCGTGGTCGTAGCCGGCGAGATGCAACAGGCCGTGGAGGATGAGCACCTTCAATTCGATGAGCAGAGCGTGTCCCTGCTCCGCAGCCTGGCGGCGCGCAGTGGGCACGCTGATGGCGAGGTCGCCAGCGATCTGCTGGGCCGGCTTGAGACCGGGGATTGGCTCGGCGGGAAAGGAAAGTACATCGGTCGCTTTATTTTTGCCGCGAAACCGGCGATTGAGCCGGCGAATGCCCGCGTCCGACGTGAGCAGCACACTCACCTGGCCATGCAGGTGCACGGCCATCTGCGCCTTGCCGAGAAACTGCGCGAGAGCGCGCCGTGACGGCATGCGTTCCTGCAACTCCTCCGCGCGTGGTGAGCCAGCTTCAAGGTCGGGATCGATGAAGATCATGGGGCGTGCAGCCTACTGGCACGATGATACGCGAAGCCAAGCGGCGTTTCGCGCCGGACCGCGCTGTGGTGGACAACGCGGGAAAATTTGTAAGATCAGTACCGGAGGAAAGGGCCGCCGATGAACACGCTCTACGGCGCACTCATTCTGATCTGCCTCGGCGTGCTTGCGCTGGCGGCGTGGGGCACGGTTGCGCGCACCCGCTGGGGCGTGAACTTTCGCCGCGTGAACTGCCCGCGCTGCCTGCATCCGATTCCGCGCCCCGGTGGAATCGCGGGGCTGCGGCAGGCGCTGTTCGGCGGGGGCCAGTGCGCGGAGTGCAAGACGCTGGTGAACAAGTGGGGCCGCGAGATCATGCCCAGCCACAGCGACCGCATCAAGGCACAGAAGACTGCTCAAAAGTAAAGCGGCGCTCCCTGCCGGCGCGCCGCCTTCCTTTCCTCGAAAAACGATCTACTGCGGTTTGGCCGCGTGCGCAGGCTGCGCGGGCTGATCCACTTCGATGCTTTCGCCCATGGAGAGCGGCAGCTCCTGCTGCTGGGGCTTGGCCGACTCGTAAGCGCGCACGATGCGCTGCACGAGGGCGTGGCGAACGACATCGCCGTCTTCAAAGTGGCAGAACTGGATGCCCTCGACGCCATCGAGCACATTGATCGCGTCCACCAGGCCGGAGCGGCGCGGGTTGGGCAGATCGATCTGCGTGATGTCGCCGGTGATGACGGCCTTGGAGTTGTTGCCGAGACGGGTGAGGAACATCTTCATCTGCTCGACGGTGGTGTTCTGCGCCTCGTCCATGATGATGAAGGCATCGTTGAGGGTGCGGCCGCGCATGAACGCGAGGGGCGCAACCTCGATGACATTCTTCTCGAGCATCTTGTCCACGCGCTCGGGCTCGAGCAGGTCGTAGAGGGCGTCGTAAAGCGGGCGCAGGTAGGGATCGACCTTCTCCTGGAGGCTGCCGGGCAGGAAGCCGAGCCGCTCGCCGGCCTCGACGGCCGGACGCACCAGCACGATGCGGCTGATCTTCTTGGCGTTCATGGCGGAGACGGCCATGGCCACGGCAAGATAGGTTTTGCCGGTTCCGGCCGGGCCCACACCGAAGACCATGTCGTTGGTCTCGATGGCCTCGACATATTTGCGCTGGTTGATGGAGCGGGGCTGCACGGTGCGCTTGACGCCGGTGGAGCGCTGCTTGCCGGAGTCGGCCAGCGAGCAGAGCGTGGTTGCCGGGTCGGCGACGACGAGGCGCAGCATGCCGTTCAGCTCGCCGTTATGCGGGTGAATGCCCTTGCGGCGCAGGATTTCAAAGTCCTGAAAGATGCGCTGCACGCGGGCTACGGCTTCGGGCGGGCCTTCCACCTGGACCGCGTCGGAGCGGAGATCGATCCGGACGCCGAGGGCGTCCTCCATCAGCCTGAGGTTTTCATCGCGGGTCCCAAACAGGGGCTCAAGATTCGGGGTGATCTCCAGTTCAGCGATCAGACGGCCTCCATATCTGCCTTGCGGGCAGCGACGATAAGTTGGATTCGATTGGAAGGGATTGAGATGCGTTGTGGATGCGCACACCACAGCGAGACGCACACAGAACCGTGGAGGTTCTGGACCGGAAACGGGTTGGCGAATGCGCCCAAATGCGGTATCTGGGGAGAGAGTAGCGCCGGTGAGGTCAGGCGTCAATGGCAGGGCGGTAAAGATCGGATAAAGGATTCACTCTTTTGGTACCCGAGAGGACGCCGGTCATACGGCTCCGGCCAGGCCAGGACGCCATTGACCCCCGGCCCGGTTTCCCGTAGACTAAGAAATTGCGAGGGATGCGGCTCAAGTTGCATTCTCACCCGCATCATTCCAGCCCGGTCAGGCGCGTTCCTGATGTCTGCGGCAAAAAGATTAAGGAACAGCCATGGCAAACCATGTTTCTGCGCTGAAGCGCGCCCGCCAGACCGAGACCCGCACCGCGGTGAACCGCGCCAACCGTACCCGCGTGCGCACCAGTCTGCGCGCCATGCGCGAGGCGCTGGCCGCCGGCGACGTGAAGGCCGCCCAGGCGCAGTACCGCTCCACCGTCTCCGTGCTCGACAAGAGCGTGCAGAAGGGCGTGGTGCACGACAACACCGCCTCCCGCTACAAGAGCCGCCTGAATGCGCGGCTGAAGACCCTGGCCACGGCCAAGGCGTAGTTCCCCTGCAGCCCGCGCGGCTGCCTTATCACTACAGTTCAGGTAATCGGCCGGGATTTCGCCCCCGGCCGATTGCTTTTTGCGCTCCCCGCGTCAAGTTTTTGCGCTTCCGCGTCAAGGCGGCCGGCAAGCCCGTGCAAAGCGCCCAATGCTGTCTGGTGAAGTAGTTTCCTTGCCAGAATCGTCTATTTGTTGTGGAACTCTTCCTCAATGCCGCGTGGGGACTATTAGCAGCCACTGCACTGACGTGCTGGATGCTCACGCATTGGCGCGAGAGAAATGCATTTGGACAGCGGCTGCTTGCTTTGACGGTATTGCTATTCATTATCTTTCCGGCCGTCTCAGTTTCCGACGATCTGTGGGCCCTCCACAATCCCGCCGAAACGGATATTCTCCTGCGCCGCCACGACGGCGCGATGCATTTTGCCATGCATCATCGGGACCTCGCTCCCCACGCGCTGGCACCCTTCCTGGCCAGCTCGATCCGGTTCCCCGTCTACGCCGTTCTGGGCAGGACAGCCGTTCCTCATCTCGAATCCTGGCTTGACGAAGTTCCTGCCGGTTTCCGCCATACCATTCGCCCGCCGCCTGTCCTCTGATTCCCCGCCCTCGTTCCCGAAGAGTTCACGATTTTTATCTGCACCGCGCCATGCGCGGCGAATGGATTTTTATGACGATTCGATTCCTGTCCGCCCTGGCGGCAGCGCTGGTATTACATGCCACTGCCGCTTGTGCTGCCACACAGCAGCCAACGACATCACCCGCGTCCACAACAATCCCACCCAACGTTGGCCAGAGATGGGTCGACAACACCAGCGGTCCGATGTATACCGGCACTGCCGATGTCATGCCCCGCGGCTCTTTCTACTTCGAGCCCTACTACTTCAGCTATCGCACCCACGACAGCACCAACACCACATTGCCCTTCAAACTCTCTTACGGCGTCGGTCACCATATGGAGCTGGACGCCACCACGGCTCTGGAGTATGTCGGATCAGGCGGTATCGACGGTACTTCATTCCAACTCGGCGACACTACAGCCCAGGCCAAGTTCCAGGTCGCCAAAGAAACCGACCGCTATCACTTCTGGACGCTGCCCTCCATAGGCTTTTCCGTGGATATCAACATCCCAACCGGACACATGGAGAGTTCCAGGCCCAACCTCACCGGCGGCACGCAGACCACCAACGACACCTGGAACGAGCAGGTCAATCTGCTTGTACGCAAGCAGTTCAAGCCATTTCAGCTCTATCTTGAGGGAACCGAAATCGTGCAGAATCCGGTCCATGTCGTAGGCCCATATCAGTTCAACAATGGCCTCACCGATATTGCTCCTGGAGTTCCGTTCCATGTTGTCGACGGAAATATCCTTGCAGCATCCGGTGCGCTGGAGCATGTCCTGCGTGCCAAGTCGGGCCTGGGCTACCTGATTGAGATCAACGGTCAACGGCAGTCGGACCGCAGTCTCATCTTTGGCAATGCCACCGCTCCAGCCTTCTCCTATGTCAATATCTCTCCCGAAGTCGAGTACACCTAGCCAGCTTCGGGCCGCTTCGCCATCACTTGGGGTGCGGGCGTCGGCATGAATATGGCGCGATCCGATTATCCGCGCCAGCTCATCCCAATGTTCACCGTTACATTTAACGGAGACCTTCACGGCAGCCGTTAACCGGACCGCTACACGCTCCCGATCTCTTCTGCCGCATTCCCTTTTCAGGGAACCGGATCGCGCGTTCCCATGGGAACGCTGCGCCGGCACGAAGCCACGCGGCGCAGGCTCATCCATCCACCTTGTGCGATGCCATACTTCCGCACCGCCTCCACCGCGTAGCGGGAGCAGGTGGGCTGGTAGCGGCAGCGAATGAAGTGCGCGGTGAGCGGATGCAGATAGCGGTGATAGCCCTCCACCGACAGCGCAAACAGGCGGACGCTGACCTGCTTTTCGGGCGGGCGCAGCGCGTCCGCCGTGAACAGAGCGCCCAGGATGAGCAGCGCCGCCAGCCACAGCTTCGGGTTCAGGAACCGATGCCGCAGTGAGGACATTTCACGCTGGCCTGCAGCCGCTTGTTGCCGCAGTTCGGGCACGGCACCGTGTTGCCCTGCGGCCGGGCAAACAGGTAGATCACCAGGCCAATGATGCCCAGGAAGAATACGAGGAGCATCCACAGAACCGAGCTATCCATGCCGCGCGCCTTGGCGTCGCGTGCAACCCATACCAGCAGGGCAATGTTGAGCACAACCAGCCCAACCAGAACAAAGACAAAGAAGCCGCAGCCTCCGCATGTCGCGCATCCCGCTGCCGCGGAACCGTCGTTCTGGGCCATGCACAGCGTTGCGTTTGCAAGCGCAAGAATGCCTGCCAGAGCTGCAAAACGATGTAGCATGCGCATGCTCTTATCCACTCTCCGGCTGAATTGAACTGAGGTTGGTGACACAGTATTGAAATCGAGTCTCGATGTCAAACCATGCAGCCTGCCCGATCCAGCCTCTTCAGAACCGCTCGAAGATACCGGCCGCGCCCATGCCGCCGCCGACGCACATGGTGACCATGCCATAGCGCACCTTGCGACGATTCATCTCCTGGAGGAGCGTCGCGGTCAGCCTGGCTCCGGTGCAGCCCAGCGGGTGGCCCAGGGCGATGGCTCCGCCGTTGACGTTGACCTTCTCCGGATCGAGACCAAGCTCGCGGATGACAGCGATGGCCTGCGCGGCGAAAGCCTCGTTGAGTTCGACGAGGCCGATGTCGGCGAGGGTGAGGCCAGCCTGCCGGAGCGCCCTGGGCACGGCGAAGATGGGGCCGACGCCCATCTCCTCCGGCAGGCAGCCGGCGACGGCGTAGGCCACGAGGCGCGCGATGGGCGCAACGCCCAGCTCGCGGGCACGCTCTGCATCCATGAGCACGGCGGCTGCAGCGCCGTCAGAGGTTTGCGAGGAGTTGCCGGCGGTCACCGATCCCTGCGCGTGAAAGACCGGCTTGAGCGCGGCAAGCGCTGCCGCCGAGGTGTCGGCACGCGGTCCCTCATCGGCGGCAAAAATGGTTTCGGTCATCACCGGCTTGCCAGCTTTTGCGCCGGGGGCAGCGGTGGTTACGGTCACCGGCACCAGTTCCTCATCGAAGCGATGCGCGGCCTGCGCGGCGAGAGCCTTCTCGTGGCTGCGCAGAGCGAAGGCATCCTGCTCCTCGCGCGCGATGCCGTAATGGCGGGCGACACGCTCGGCGGTGAGGCCCATGGTCAGCAGCGATGCGGGATAGTTTTCGGCGAGCCAGGGGTTCGGGCTGGGCTTGAGGCCGCCCATCGGGATGAGGCTCATGGACTCGACGCCGCCGGCAATGACCACGCGCGCGGAGCCCGCGCGAATGCGCATGCTGGCCTGCGCAATGGCTTCAAGACCGGAGGCGCAGAGGCGATTCACGGTTGCGCCGGGCACCTCGACGGGAAGCTGCGCGCGCAGGGCGGCAAAGCGGCCGATGTTGAAGCCCTGCTCGCCCTCGGGCTGGGCGCAGCCCAGGATCACATCGTCGATTTCCTGCTTCTCCAGTTGCGGCACACGGGCCAATGCGCCGGTCAGGGCGATCGCCGCCAGGTCGTCCGGGCGCGTGGTGGCCAGAGCGCCCTTGGGGGCGCGGCCCACGGGCGTGCGCACAGCGCTGACGAGAACGGCTTCCGGCATAAGACGAGAACTCCTTCATCTTTCATGGTGCCACGGGCTGCGCGGCATCAGTTCGCGGGCGATTCGAGAAAGGTCCAGTGGGCCTTCGTAAAAAAGTGGTAGACGACGCTTTGGTCGATCACCGAGTCCGCGAGCGCATCGTGGTCCGGCGCAGGCGGGCGATGCGCAAGGCCGGATTGCATGTCGTGCACGGCGCGGGGCGAAGCCGCATCGATGCCCCAGTCGAAGCCCAGCACGCCGCCTGGGCCATGCGCCTGCAGCCGGTCGGTCTCCGGCACGGCAGCGATCACGATGGGGGCTTGCGGCGCACTGCCGAAAAAGACCAGCAGCGACGCCGTGCCATCCGCGGAGCAGAGGGCCGCCCAGTCCTTTGAGCCCGCGCGCTCAAAGCTGCCGTGGATGACGTTCTCCGGCTGATGCGCCTCATAGGTCTGCGGGATCAGGCAGCCGCGTCCGGTGAGTTCGGCGGCGATGGACGCGGGCAGATCGGGGAAGGCATTGGGCGGCAGATGATGAACGATGTAGGCAGTGCTGCGGCCCTCGACAAGGACGTGTCCTGTTGTCGTGTATGGCTCCGGCGCGCTCTGCGGCCATGCGCACAGCGCCGCCAGCGCTATGCCCGCTGCAATCGCTGCTGTCCTCGCGTGATTCATCGTGCTAATTCCTGAGCGGCTTGCCGGTCTTGAGCGTGTAGGCGATGCGCTCCTGGGTTTTGCGCTCGCCGCAGAGCGAGAGAAAGGCCTCGCGCTCGAGATCGAGCACATATTGCTCCGAGAGCGGCATGCCCGCTGTGACGCGGCCGCCGCAGAGAATGTATGCGGCCCAGCGGGCGACCTTCTGATCGTGGGTGGAGGCATAACCGGCCTCGCCCATCAGATAGATGCCGGTCTCAAGCGCGGCCAGAGCGCTCTGGCCCGGCGCGGGACTCTGCGTGCGCGGCGCGGGCGGCGCGTAACCTGCCTCCGCCAGAGCAGCGGCCTGCGCCTTGGCGTCGAGCAGCAGGCGCTCGCGGTTGAGCGTGATGCGATCGGCCGCGCCGAGCAGCCCGAGGGAACGCGCTTCCGCAGCGGAGGTGGACACCTTCGCCATGGCAATGGTTTCCAGGGCGCGCTTGAGGGCATCGGCAACCTCGGCGGACTGGGCGAAGCGCGAAGGCGGATCTTTCGGATCGGGCGGCGCGAGCGCGGCCGCGGCGTCGAGAGCGCGCAGCAACATCTCCTTGGTTCCGCCGCCGCCGGGGATGAGGCCGACGCCCGCTTCGACGAGGCCGGTGTAAGTCTCCGCGTGAGGCTGGCGGCGCGCGGCGTGCAGGCACATCTCCGTGCCGCCGCCCAGGGTGAGGCCGAAGGGCGCAACCACCGCGGGGCGCGGGCAGAACTTGATGGCGGCCGTCATCTGCTGGAAGGCGCGAATAGCGCCATCCACTTCCTCCCACTCGCCCTCCTGCGCGGCGAGCAGAAGCTGGATGAGGTTGGCGCCGACGCTGAAGTTGTCGCGGTCGCCGGAGATGACGAAGCCGGAAAAGTCGCGCACGGCGCTGGAGTCCGGCCGCAGCACGGAGGAGACGAGGGTGACCACATCGCCGCCGATGGCGTTCTTGAGCGCGTGCAGCTCGATGCAGGCGATGCCATCGCCGAGATCGACCAGCGATGCGCCCGCGTTGCCGCGCACCATGCCATGGGCGCGGCGGAGATCGGCGACGCGCGCGTGGCCGGCGCGGACAGGCACCGGCTCCCAGCAGTTGCTCACGGGGTTGAAGCATTGCGGGCCGTCGGGCGAGTACCACGAGGCCGCGGGCGCATCGCGCTCGGCATCGAGCAGCGCCTGGATGCGTGCAGACACGGGCAGATGCAGCGCGCACATGCGGCCCGCGATCTCGCGCAGGCCCGCGGCATCCATCATCTGGAATGGCCCAAGCTCCCAGTTGAAGCCGGCGCGCATGGCCTCGTCGATGGCAGGCGTATCGTCGGCCACTTCGCCGATGCGCTCGGCGGCATAGTTCCAGAGCGCGGCGAGAAAAGGCCAGAGAAAGCGCGCGGCCTTGTCCTTTGCGGGATCATTGGCCAGCAGCAGGCGCAGACGCTCGCCCACCGTGGGCGCGCTCTTCGCCATCTCCAGCGCGGGCAGAGCAGCTTTTGCCAGCGGACGGTATTCGAGCGTATTCAGGTCGAGAACAAAACGCTCTTCCCTTCCATCCGCGCCGCGCACTTTTTTGTAGAAGCCCTGGCCGGCCTTGTCGCCGAGCCAGCCGCGCGCAACGATCTCCTGGAGCAGCGCACCGAAGCGGCCCTGAGCCGGACCTTGCCCCGAACCTTGCTCCGAACCCTGACCCGCGTCCCGACCCGCGCCCTGGGGAAAGTTGGCCGCGACATGGGCCAGCACGTCGATGCCGACCATGTCGGCGAGGCGAAATGTTCCGGTACGCGGCCAGCCGAGCGCGGGGCCGGTGAGGGCGTCGACTTCCTCGATGGTCAGGCCCTGCTCCAGCAGGAGCGTGGCCGCGGTAAACATGACGGCGACGCCGATGCGGTTGGCGATGAAACTCGGCGTGTCATGCGCGAAGACCACCTGCTTGCCGAGGATGCGATCGGCGAAAGCGGCGAAGGCCGCTACGGTCTCCGGCTCGGTCTCCGGCGTGGGGATCACTTCGAGCAGGCGCATATAGCGCGGGGGATTGAAGAAGTGCGTGCCGAAGAAGCGCGCGCGGCGCTCGCCGAGTGCGGCGGCGATGGTATGCACGGGCAGGCCGGAGGTGTTGGTGGTGAGGATGGCCTGCGGCGCGAGATGCGGCAGCGCGCGGGCCAGGAGACTCTGCTTGATGGCCAGATTCTCCGCGACGGCCTCGATGACCCAGTCGCAGGCGGAAAGCGCGGGCAGATCGTCGTCGAAGTTGCCCGGTGTGACGAGCGCGGCAGCGGAAGGCTCGTAGAACGCGGCGGGCCTGGCCTTGGTCAGCGCGGCAAGGGCCGACTGCGCGAGGCGATTGCGCGCGCCCTCCTGCGGCATATCCAGCAGCAGCACCGGGATGCCGGCATTGGCCAGGTGCGCGGCGATGCGCGAGCCCATGGTGCCCGCGCCCAGCACGGCGGCACGGCGCACCAGCATGGGTTTGGCGCCTGCGTGCGCTGGGCTGGTGCTGGCCGGGACTGCTGTGGACATGGAAGTCCTCGCTTTCATCAAGATGCGCACGGCGCGTTCGCCCCGAGCATACGAGTGCGCCGTTCGCCGGGTCAAGAAACGGTAAATCAACGGTGAATCGAGGATGCGTCCCTCCCGAAAGCGGCTCTGCTGCAAGGGCCGCTCCTGAAGTGAACCGACTCGATTCCCCTTGTGCGCCACGCCGCCTCCGCCGCGGCGCGCGGCAGCGCAATCTGCGGTATGCTTGGGCAGGAGCAGCACGTTCCATCCCCCAATGACCCTCGTGGAGCCAAGATCATGGGAGACCGCCGCCGGGCTGGTGCTGGCGGTGTCTGCCATTGCAGGCGCGGTGTGGTGGTTCCGCAGGCGGCGGCCCACCGCAGACGAGCTTGAGCGCATCCGCCGCGCGACGCTGGCCTCTACCGGGCGGCTGGTGGACGGCATGCTGCTGGATGTCTGCGAGATGGAGGCCGATGACGGCCGGACGCTCACGCTGATCGAGTACAGCTACCGCATTGCGGGCGTGGAGTATGCCTGCTCGCAGGACATTACCACCCTGCGCGAAACGCTCGATCCGGCAGAGATTCGCGCCGGTTTTCCCTGCTCCGTGCGCTACCTGCAGCACAGCCCGCAGAACAGCATCGTGGTGGCCGAGCAGTGGTCCGGCCTGCGCGACCGGCTGCCGCAACTGCCCCAGCGCGCGATCCGGCTCAGCCGCATCTCCTCGTAGCGTTACGCCGGGCATTCCTGCCGCGCCGGCCCCCATGGCGCTCCATGCACGCTCGCAAGTAGACTGGAAGCATGCATGTCCATGCCGCGCCTGCGGGTCCAGGCGCTGCCCGAACACAACCCGTGCTGCGCATCTCGCTGGTGGCCACGCTGCTGTATGTGGTGATCACCTTCGTGGCAGGCCTGCGCGCGCACTCGCTGGCGCTGCTCTCCGAAGCGGGCCACAACGTGTCGGACTTTCTGGCTCTGCTGCTGAGCTTTGCGGCGGTCTACTTCCAGACCCGCCCGGCGGATGCCTCGCGCACCTTTGGCTATCAGCGCGCGGGCGTGCTGGCGGCCTTTGTGAATGCGGCCACCCTCATCGTGCTTTCGCTATGGATCGGCGTCGAGGCCATCCACCGGCTGAGCGCGCCGGTGGCGGTGCAGCCG
>DASZRQ010000211.1:0-22922 GCA_035549115.1 Occallatibacter sp.
CCCAAGGAAGGCTTTCGAGCGTTACCGCATGGGGGAGTGTGCGTGAGGCTCAGGTAGCAAAAACCCCTGTATTCATGCGGGTTCTTCACAACCCGTCGTTGGTAACAATGCGGCTTGAGGGCGGGCAAAGTCAACCGAAAATGCCGGATTTCCACAGTTTTCTTGGGTTTTTGTGGGAGTTTCCTGGATTTTGACGCGAAATAGCCTGTTTTTGCAGGATTTTCAGCGTGTTCAGGCTGTGCAATGAGGATTCAGCGCAGGCCGAAGAGCACAGTCTTCCTGGGCGCAAGAGCCGCGGCAATGGGCGTGTTGAGCGCATCCACGATGGGCGCCGCAAGCCGGAAATAACGGATGATGGCAGCAGCAAATTTGGGATCGAGCGCGGCGTTCGCGGGCAGCGTGGCGGCGAGGCCCCACTGGCGGCAGCGGATGAGGTCCATGCCGGGATGCTCGGCGGGGAAGCCCTTGGGCGGGCGTGTGAGCGCATTGCCTTCAAATTCGTTAAAGGCCTTGCGCACGGCCGGGCTGCGCAGGAGCTTGCGGAACTCCTCGTGGTGGTCGAGCATCCAGTGGCGAATTTGTGCGAGCTGCTCCTTCTCCGGCATGTAGGCACCGGCGGCGACAATCACTTCTTTCGCGCTCACGTGGAAGTAGTAGCCCGCGCCGGAGGTCTTCTGCAAACCCTGGTGCGACCACCATGCGGCGATGTGGGTTTTGTAGGGCCGCTTGTCGTTGGAGAAGCGCGTGTCGCGATAGATACGGAACAGGCTTTTCTCTGCCGGGCGCACGTGGCTGGGCGCGAAGTCGAGCATGGCGTCGGTAACCTTGCGGATGACGGCCAGCATGGGTTCCTTCAGCTCCGCCTCAAACCGCGCCTTGCGCGGCTGGAACCAGGCGCGGTCGTTGTGACGCGCGAGGTTGCGGAGAAAGGTCAGCGCCTCCGGACGGAAGAAAGGCTGGACTGGAACAGGCTGGGCGGCTTTGGCGACGCGCGGCATGTAAGGAAGATTAGCAGGAGCGGAAGAACTAAGGCGCTGTGGAAGCGCCCTGTGCCGCTGCCTGCGCGGCCACCTTGGCGCGGTGCTTCTTGATGTAGTGCGCGGCGATGTCCGGGTAGAACTCGCGGATGGAGGAGAAAGCAATGTCGCGCATGACGGAGTAGCCGAACTTGGCGGCGAGAACGGTAAAGCTGGCAGCGCTGGAGGGATAGTATGTGCGCGAGACGACCTGGGTGAGCACCTTGCCGCCAAGGCCGGCGATGTTGGGCGTCTGGCGGCCGCCGTAAGTGCGCGCCACGCCCTGCCTGCTGATGATGTAGAGCGCGCGAATTGCGATGGGATGGCCGGAGCCGAGGGCGTAGTAGCGCGTGTCCTCATGCAGAAGGCTGGGCAGCAGCCAGGCGGAGAGATAGGTGCCGTCGGTCTTGTCGAGAAAGCCGCGCCAAGTGTAGGCATAAAAGCCGCCGATGCCTTTGCCGAGGGCTGGATGCTCGTTGGTGCCCTCGGCGATGAGAGAGGTGAGGCCGAGAAAGATGAAGGTGGAATAGTCGGTGGCCTGATGGGTGGCCACGACGAAGTTGTACTTCCAGCCGGGCGGATGCGGCTTGGCTCCGCTGGAGACGGAGCGGAAGTTGGGCATGAAGCCGAGGATACGCCTGGGCTGCTGATGCTCGAGAGGAATCGGCTTGCCCTCGGCATCGACAACGTCGCCCGGCTTGCCCTGTGTGGTTTGGCCGCCAGCGGACGAAGCGGCCTGCTGGGCAGCGTCGAGGCTATCGGCAAGGTCAGACTCGCTGATATCCGCCGAGTTGATCATGGGCAGCGGCGCGTCAGGCAGTTGCACTGATTGGGCGCGGCCGCTGGCGGCCAGACCGAGACAGAGGAGAGCGACGATGTAACGCAAGAGACCATCCTTGGCGTGCAAAGCACGTGCCCCTCAAAATTCGAGGTCGAGCCGCTCGAATCCGTGCGAGCTGAGATGCCTTCAGTTTATCGAATAAGCTTTAACGCCCCGCGAAAGAGACCATCAAAATCTTCGGCGAGGGATGCTTCTTTGGCTACGGCCTGCTCGATGGCCTTTTCAGCGGCGGGGCGCTGGTAGCCGAGGTTGACGAGGGCGGAGAGCACGTCGTCAACGGCCGCGCCCTGGACAACCGATGGCGCGGGGGCGACGGCGAAGTCTTCCAGCTTGTCCTTGAGCTCGACCACAAGCCGCTCAGCGAGCTTTTTGCCCACGCCGGGGATGCGGGTGAGCTGGGCGTGATCCTGCGCGCGAATGGCCTGCACGGTGCGGTCAGAGGAGAGGCCGCTGAGAATTTTGATGGCGAGTTTGGGACCGACGCCGCTGACGGTGATGAGCCGCTCGAAGAGCCGCTTCTCCTCGCGGTCGAGGAAGCCGAAGAGGGCGATCTGGTCGTCGCTGACCTGGGTATGGATGTGCAGGGCGGCCTCGGCTCCCACGGAGGGCAGCGCGGTGAACGTGGGCACGCTGATGGCCACGTCGTAGCCGACGCCGGCAGCCTCGACGATGGCCTGGCCGGGTTCCTTGTGAATGAGCTTGCCGCGCAGGTGAGCGATCATGGCGTGCTTATTGTAGTATCCCCATCTTCCTGGCTACGCGCTCCAGCGTTTCCAGGGCGCGGTCGAGCTGGGCGCGAGTGTGCTCGCTGGTGAGGATGAGCCGGATGCGGGCCTTACCCTCGGGCACGGTGGGGAAGGCGATGCCGGTGCCCATGACGCCTTCGTCGAAGAGGGCGCGGCTGAACTCCATGGCTGCGCGGCCCTCGCCGACGATGACGGGCGTGATCGGTGTCTCCGTGGCCGGCGTGGTGAAGCCGCCGATGTTGAACCCGGCGCGGCGCAATTCTGCCTGGAAATATCGCGTGTTCTCCCACAGCCGCTCGATGCGTTCCGGCTCCTCCTCCAGAATGCCGAACGCCGCGATGCACGAGGCCGCGACCGAGGGCGGATGCGAGGTGGAGAACAAAAATGGCCGCGCGCGATGGTAGAGGTAGTCGATGAGGTCGCGGGAGCCGCAGACATAGCCGCCCAGCGCGCCGATGGCTTTGGAGAGCGTGCCCACCTGCACATCGACGCGGCCGTGCATGCCGAAGTGATCGATGCTGCCGCGACCGTTGCGGCCCAGCACGCCGGAGGCGTGGGCATCATCAACCATCATGATGGCGCCATACTTCTCGGCCAGCTCGGCCAGCTTGTCGACGGGGCCGATGTCACCGTCCATGGAGAAGACGCCGTCGGTGATGACGAGTTTTCTTCCCGGCTCGTTCTCGATTTCCTTGAGCAGTTCTTCGCAGTGAGCGACGTCCTTGTGGCGGAAGACCTTGATTTTGGCGCGGGAGAGGCGCGCGCCGTCGATGATGCTGGCGTGGTTGAGCTCGTCGGAGAGGATGAAGTCCTCTTTGCCGAGGATGGCGCTGACGGTGCCCGCGTTGGCGGTGAAGCCGGACTGAAAGACGACGCAGGCCTCGACGTTTTTGAAGCGTGCGATCTTCTCTTCGAGCTCCATGTGAATACGCATGGTGCCGGCGATGGTGCGCACCGCGCCGGAGCCCACGCCAAGGGTGCGCGTGGCGGCGAGGGCGGCTTCAATGAGTCTGGGATGATTGGCGAGGCCAAGATAGTTGTTGCTGGCGAGGTTGATGACTTCGCGGCCGTCATAGTGGCAGACGGGGGCCTGCTGATCGTCGAGCACGCGCAGGCGGAAGTGCGTGCCTTTGGCGCGCAGGTCGTCGAGAACGGCGGTCAGGTAGGCAAGCTGGGGGCGCGGCGCGGCGGAGTCGGTCATCGCGATTTACCTCAAAGAAGAAGGATAGACCGTCCATGCGGACCGTGTATTCTCACAACTTCGGCGGGGAGTTGCGCGTCTATATCAATAGCGCGAAGGAGAGAGCGACGTGCGCAGATTCAGGTGGATTGCGCTTGCGGCAGTGCTGGGCGTAGCCGTTACAGCACATGGGCAGACGGCGGATTTTCTGGTGAGCCAGCACGGCAAGCAGGTGGGCACGGCGAGCTTTCGTATCGCCCCCGCGGCGCAGGGATACGACTCGACAAGCCTGGTGAATGTCTCGATGCAGGGGCTGGACTATGCGCTCTCGAAGAACGAGGAGCTGACCGCCTCGCGGGAGATTATGCACAGCCAGATAAGCGCCACGGTGAACGGCGAGGCGGTGAGCATCACAGTTGCGCCGGATTCCGCGCAACTGCTGATGAATACCTCGGCCAACGGGCGCAGCACGACCACGCGGCTCGCGGCGCACGCAGAGGCGGTGCTGTTGCCGGATTTCGACCCCGGTGCGCTGGAGACACTGCTGGTGTTGGCTGCGGCGCATGATAACGGCGGATTGTGGGCGGTGATTCCCAAGCAGGCGGGCAGCGTGGATGCGGTAACGCTGGCCACCTATGCCGATGAAAAGGGCACGCTCGACGGCAAGCCGATCACAGTGCATCATCTGGTGGCAACGATTGCGGGCGCGCAGACGGTACTCTTCAGCGGTCCGGACAACGAATTGCTGCAGGCCGAGCTGCCGCAGGATGGATTCGCGCTGGTGCGCAAGGGATTTGTGCTGACGCCGCCCGCGAAGCCCGAAGCGCCCATGCAGTAGGTGCTAGACCGCGCGCCCGGCGGCGACTGCCGAGGCCCACGCCCACTGAAAATTAAATCCGCCGAGCCAGCCGGTTACATCGACGGCTTCACCGATGAAGAAGAGACCGGGAACAGCGCGCGCCTCCATGGTGCGGGCCTGCAGGCCCCTGGTGTCGATGCCGCCGGCGGTGACCTCGGCCTTGGCAAAGCCCTCCGTGCCCGTCGGATGAAAGGCAAATTGATGCAGGCTGCGTTCAGCCTCGGCGAGAGCGGTGTTGGTCCATCCGCGCGGCATGGCAATCTCCGCGAGATGGGCGGCGAGGCGCTGCGGCAGCGCGGCACGCAGGGCCTGGCGATACGCGGCCGCATCGCGGCGTGCCTGCGGCGCGAGCAAGGATGCGAGCAGTTGGGTTTGAGGCGCGAAGTCGACGATGAGCGGCTCGCCCATGCGCCAGTAGTTGGATGCCTGCAGCACTGCGGGACCGCTGAGGCCGCGATGGGTGACGAGCATCTTCTCGCGGAACTGCGTTCGGCCAGCCTTTGCCATGACCTCGGCGGAAACTCCGGAAAGCGTTGTCCACACAGCCTCGCCGCCGCCGAGCACCAGAGGCACAAGAGCCGGGCGCGGCGGAATGACGGCGAGGCCGAACTGCCTTGCGAGATCGTAGGCAATGCCGGTTGCGCCGAGCTTCGGGATCGATAATCCGCCGGTGGCGATGATGAGGGTATCGGCAGCGAACTCGCCCTGCGAACAGGAGATGCGAAAGCCCGCGGCGCTGTGCTCGACAACGATGGCGCGCGCATTCAGGACAATCTCGACGCGGCTGGTGCGCTCGCACTCGGCGAGAAGCATGTTGAGGATGTCGTGGGCGGAGCGGTCGCAGAAGAGCTGGCCGAGGGTTTTCTCGTGCCAGGGGATGTTGTAGCGCGCCACGAGTTCGAGAAAGTGCTGCGGTCTATAGAGTGCGAGCGCGGACTTGGCAAAGTGGGGATTTTCCGAGAGGAAGTTGGCGGGCGAGCAGTGGATATTCGTGAAATTGCAGCGGCCACCGCCGGAGATGAGAATCTTGCGGCCGGGCTGTGCATTGTGGTCCAGCACGGCCACGCGCCGGCCGCGCTGGGCAGCCACGGCAGCGCACATGAGCCCGGCGGCGCCCGCGCCCAGAACAAGCACATCGCAGCGGCGCGCGGATTCGGGAACAGGAGCATGGGGCCAGGACATGGATCGATTGTCGCCGACCGGGCACGGAGAAATGCTTGCATTGGCGCAAAGTTGTGGTAACGTTCCTGAGCGATGGGGAACAGCAACAGGATGTGCACAAGCCGCGGAGTGGCCCCCATGGGGCTGTGCGCGATGCTGCTGGCGCTCGTGACACTGGCGGGTTGCTCGGTCTCGCCGATGGTCAAGCGCGCCTCGGCTTTTGCCACAGCCGCCACAGCCGCGGCAAAGGACACGACCAACGCCTACGCACTGGTGGAGCAGACCCACCATGATGCAGAAGTGCAGGCGATGATCGCGAACTTCGATAAGGAGGGGTTTCATCCGGAGAAGATCAAGCCCTTCATGTCCGCGCAGGACATGACCGCGCGCACCAAGATTCTGGACGGGTTAAGCAAATATGCGGAGACGCTGGCCTACATCGGCGGCGACCAGCCAATGACGGACTTCGACACGCAGGCCGAGGCGCTGGGCAAATCGCTGCAGGACCTGAGCGCGACCGGCAGCATTGGGGCGTTTCTCCAGTCCTCAAATGTGACCGGCGTGGATGTGAACCTGGCAACGACCGCCGTGGATGCGCTGGGGCGGGCGCTGATCGAGCATAAGCGAAGCCGAGAATTGCCTGCGCTGCTCAAAGAGATGAATGGTCCGATCACGCAGATTTGCGCGCTGCTGGAGGCGGACATTGGCGACCCGGAGAAGTCCGGCCTGCGCAACCAGCTCAAGAACGATTACGAGACGCTGAAGCGCAGGCAGATCACCTTCATTCGAGACAACGAAGGGAAGATGAGCGTGAGCGACAAGCGCGCCCTGCTGGAAGAGCTGGCCAAAATGGCCGACGACGAGGCCGCGGGCGACAAGACGCTGGCCGCGACGCAGGCAGCGCTGAAGCAGCTTGCCGCGACCCATGCGGCACTGGCCGAGAGCGGCAATGCAAAGGAAGCGCCGGTGTTTCGCACCATGCTTTCCGAGCTGATGAACGACAGCCAGCAACTGCAGGGCTTCTACAGCAAGCTGCCCGCGCAGTAAGGAGGGGGCGCATGGCGACAACCGCTACACCAACATGGCAGCAGGCCCACGATGCGCTGCAGGCGCTTAAAGAGCAGCTCGATACTGCCTGTACCGATGCGACAGATTCGTCCATCTGCGACGAAATCGATCAGCGGGCCGATGCCGTGGATGATGCACTGACAGCGATGAACCAGCAGGACATGGCTTCGCGCACCGTGCAGATTCAGGCAGCGGCGGCCGATCTAGTGAAGCCTCTCAAGGATCTGGATCAGCTTAAAGCCGAGATTGAGGCCATCGGCAACGATGCAAAGAAAGCCGCTGCGGCCCTGGCGAAGGTGGACCAGATTGTGGGCGGCGTGAAGACCTGCTTCGGGCTTGCGCTCTAGCTCTGTGCCGGGCCAAACCGCGCTCGTACCAGAACCAGCGCTTCCTCCGCGGTCGTGATTGTTCCTTCCAACTGTGCATCTTCCACCGCATGCAGCATCTCCTTGAACTGCGCGCCGGGCGTATACCCCGATGCGATCAGCTCGCGGCCGGTGAGGAGCGGCCGGGGCCGGACGGCTTCCTGCGGCATAGCCTCGTAGCGCTCGCGGACGAAGTTCCAGTGATCGAGATTGCCGCTCGCGGCAAGGCAATCCATCCTGTGCAGGGCCAGGTGCTCCGGGAAGCGGTCGAGACGGAAGAAGCGCTTGAGGGTTGACGCCTTCATGCGGTGCGCGTCGGCAAAGCGCATGTGGTTCTCGATGAGCGCGAGAATCTGCTGCGTGTCGCCGTTGGAGAAGCGGAAGCGGCGGCAGATTTCCGCGCCGATGGCGACGCCGACTTCGACATGGCTGTTGAAGCGGATGCGGTCCGAGACGCTGAAGGTGGGTGGCTTGCCCACATCGTGCAGCAATGCGCCCCAGGCGAGGGTGAGCGGGCAACCGGGTTCGAGCTGATCGAGCAGCATCAGCGTGTGGATCCACACATCACCCTCGGGGTGGAACTGGGGCGGCTGGGCGACGCCTTTCATGCGCGCGACTTCCGGCAGCACCTCGGCCAGCAGACTGGTCGCGTCGAGCAGCTCAAAGGCGCGGCGGGCGCAACCCTCGGTGAGCACTTTGGTCAGCTCATCGCGGACACGCTCGCGGCTGACGGCGCTGATGCGCGGCGCGAGGGCGCGTACAGCGGCAAAGGTGACCGGCTCGATTTCGAAGCCGAAGCGGGCGGCAAAACGCACTGCGCGCAGCAGGCGAAGCTGATCTTCCTCGAAGCGGCGCGCGGGCTCGCCGATGGCGCGGAGGATGCCGGCGTCGAGATCAGCGAGGCCGCCGACGTGATCCACAACAGCTTTGCGCACGACTGGGCCGGGCGGAGTTTCGGAGAAGAGTTGCGGCGCGATCAGCAGAGGATCGAGAAGCAGGCCGTTGATGGTGAAGTCGCGGCGCTGCACATCCTCGGCGGCGGAGAGGGTATAGCGCACAGCGTCGGGATGGCGGCCATCGGAGTAAGCGCCGTCGGAGCGAAACGTCGCGACCTCGGTACATGCGGCGCCTTCGCCTTCAGAAACCAGAACCACGCCGAAGTGCGCGCCGACGGCGAAGGTGCGCGGAAACATGCCGAGCACAATGTCCGGCGTAGCGCTGGTGGCTACGTCGTAGTCGGCGGGTACGCGGCCCAGCAGCAGGTCGCGGACACAGCCGCCGGCAAGGTAGGCCTCATGGCCCGCATTGCGCAGCGTGGCGAGGATGCGCAGGGCAGCAGCGAGCTGAGGCGGGGCGGGCATGGTGGGTCTATTGTCGCGCGGCGGCGGCTCGATGTGGAAACCTGCGCGCCGGTACACTAGAAGGATGGGCAAGGGCCTGATTCTCGGCATTGAGAGCTCCTGCGACGAGACTGCGGCTGCTGTGGTGGAGCGCGGCCGGCGGACGCTCTCGTCCGTGGTGGCCTCGCAGATTGCCACGCATGCGCGCTACGGCGGCGTGGTGCCGGAGCTAGCCAGCCGCGAGCATCTGCGTGCGGTAGTTCCCGTGGTACGGGCGGCGCTGGCCGAGGCGGGCGCGACGCTGAGCGATCTGGACGCAATTGCCGTGACCAGCGGACCGGGGCTGGCCGGGGCGCTGCTGGTGGGCATTACCTATGCCAAGGCACTGGCCTTTGCGCAGGGGCTGCCGCTGGTCGCGGTCAATCACCTGGAGGGCCACATCCACGCTGTGCTGTTGCAGCAATCCGCAGCGGGTGAACAACCTGCCGCGGAAGACGAGACCTGCCTGGCGTTGGTGGTCTCCGGCGGGCATACGCATCTGTATGCAGCGCGAGCCACAGGCGGCGCGTGGCACTACCGGCTGCTGGGCCGCACGCTGGACGACGCGGCGGGCGAGGCCTACGACAAAGTGGCCAAGCTGCTGGGGCTGGGCTATCCCGGCGGGCCGTGGATCGATGCGCTGGCGCGATTCGGCGATCCAAAGGCGGTGCCGTTCAGCTTTGCGCAGGTCAAGACGAAGGTCCACCTGAGCGGCAAAGCGCCGCGCACCAAGGCGGCGAAGACGGCCCCGATCGCGGAGCTCGATCCGCGCTTTCTCTTCTCGTTCTCCGGTATCAAGACGGCCGTGTTGCGGCATGTGGAGCTGCGTGGGATGCGTCCGGCAGCCGAGGCGCGAGCGGAAGAAGTGCTCAGGCGCACGAAGCCTCCGCAGACCCGCGAAGAGGCGTTGGCTTTGTGTCCGCAGCCGGTTCTGGATTTGATTGCGAGCTTTCAGCATGCCGTGGCGGGTGACCTGCTGCGCAAGACCTTTGCCGCTGCGGAGGCGCTGGGAGCCGGACGCGTGCTGGTGACGGGCGGCGTGGCGGCCAACCGCGAGCTGCGGGAGCGCTTCACGGCCGAAGCAACTCGAAGAGGGATTGCCGTGGCGTTTCCCTCGCTGGCTCTTTCCACAGATAATGCGGCGATGATTGCCGCCGCGGCGTGGCCACGATTTGCCACCGGCGAGTTCGCCCCGGCGGAGCTGACGGCAAATCCCTCCCTGGCCCTGGGATAACCGTTTTACCTGGCCCCGCTGTGCAATTGTGACGGCAGTAGATAAAAATTACACGGTTCCGGCCGCATCGCGAAGACTGTGGAATTCGATCAACTCGCTGATTTTGAGCAGTTAAAGTGAACATCAGGTTTTGGTTGCCTGCGTGCATAGAAATCGGTAGCGAGGACTGGCACCATGGCGACACGCGCACTGACTGACCTGCAGGGACGGAGCTTTCCGGGCCCGTCACCGGCCGAAGGCTGGCTTCATCCCACTGTGACCGCAGAGATGCGCCGGTCGCGGGGCTTTATGCGTGACGGCGGCACGGTGTATGTGTCGACCCGGGCTGGCCTGAATGGTGCCAAGGCCGCGGTGCTGGGCATCGCGCTGGAAGCGGTGCTGGCTGCCGGCATCTACGGCGCGTGGCTGTTGTGGCGGGTGGTGCGCTAACCGGGGTCTGGCGTGGCCCATCAGTCCAGCGGCTTGCTGAACGAAAGACAGTAGAGCTGCCCTTCTCCGATCGTTCGCGCCTGCACGTTTTCCATTCCTTCTGGAACCAGATCCATCGGAAACACAGGAGCTGCATCCTGCCCGTTGTTTCCGGCTGGGCTGAATCTGTCCGCAATCACGATGCGCCCGCCGGGCCGGGTAACCCACACCATCTCAGTGACGGCGCGTGCCGGCTCTGGCAGCGCACCCAGAACACATGCCGCGAAGACACAGTCGAAGGCCGAGGAACAGAAAGGCAGCCGCGCGGCTTCGCCGTGGAAGAGCCGGACGCTGCGGCCCGATTTCCGGAGCTTTCTGCGGCAGCGGATCAGCATGGGCCAGGAGATGTCGATGCCATAGAGATCGATTGTCTGCGGCAGATAAGGGATGTTGGCGCCCGTGCCCACGGCCACTTCCAGAACGCGCGCACCTGGAGCCAGCTCTAATGCAGCGGCCAGCTCGGCGCGAAAATCAGGGGACTTGCCCATCCAGCGGTTCAGCCGTTCGCCAAGGTCGTAGAAACGGGCCATGCGGTCGTAGCGGGACTGCAGGCGCAGGTTGGCTCCGGTCAGCGAACTGATAAAGAGGGGAATGCCATCGCGAATTGGGTAGACCCGCCCCGTGGCGGTATTGCGGAGGGTCTGGCCGTCCAACTCAAACGAATAGCGTGTATCCGGGTCGCATAAGAGCGCGAGTGCTTCACTTTCCATAATCTATCCGGGCCGTATACAAGTGGGGGTTTACTCATCTATACACCAGAAATTGCCCCAAAAATGCACCACATGTGGTTCGGGTTACCATTAAGTCACGCTGCTAGAATCAGAGAGGTTTCCGAGTTCCCCAATTGGTGACTTTTGTGGGAGTTCCGCGCGACGCATGGCTCTAAGACTCTTCAATACACTCACAGGTCAATCCGACACTCTGGCGCCAGCCGATGGCAACGAACTCCGCATGTATGCCTGCGGGCCGACGGTGTACGACTACGGGCACATCGGCAACTTCCGCACCTTTCTGCAAGTGGATGTGCTGCGGCGATTCCTCAAGCTGAGCGGATTTCGCTTGCGCCATGTCATGAACATCACAGACGTGGACGACAAGATCATCCGCAATGCGTCGGCGGCCGGAGTTCCCATCTCCGAGTACACGCCCAAGTTCGTTGAAGCATTCTTCGAGGACCTGGACTCGCTGCGGGTGGAGCGGCCCGAGGTGATTGCGCGGGCGACTGAGCACATTCCGCGCATGGTGGACCTGGTGCAGAAGCTGGCTGCCGCCGGAGCCGCCTACAAGACTGAGGACGGAAGCTGGTACTTCCGCCTGGCGGCGTTTCCCGAATACGGCAAGCTGAGCAAGAAGGACCTGACCGGGATTGAAGATGGCGCGCGCGTGGATGTGGACGAGTACGAGAAGGACTCGGCCCGCGACTTTGCGCTGTGGAAGGCCGCGAAACCCGGCGAGACCGCGTGGGACACGCCGATTGGCCGCGGGCGTCCGGGCTGGCACATTGAGTGTTCGGCCATGGCCATGGAGTACCTGGGTGAGAGCTTCGACCTGCACGCCGGCGGCGAAGACCTGATGTTTCCGCACCATGAAAATGAGATTGCGCAGAGCGAGAGCGTGACCCACAAGCCCTTCGCACGGCACTGGATGCATGTGCGCTTCCTGCTGGTGGACGGGCGCAAGATGTCGAAGAGCGAGGGGAACTTTTACACGCTGCGCGACCTGCTGCTTAAGGGCTACAAGGCCTCGGCTATCCGGCTGGCGCTCATTTCGGTTCCCTACCGGCACCAGTTGAACTTCACTTTTGAAGGGCTGGCCGAGGCGACCAACGCGATCGAGCGGCTGCGGACCTTCCACCAGCGGCTGACGGCGGCAACGCTGCCCTCCGGCGAAAACCCCGATCTGCAGGCCGCGGCGCAGAAGGCCGAGACGGATTACCGTGCGGCGCTGGCCAACGATCTGAACACCGCCGAGGCGCGCGCGCCCATCTTCGACCTGATTCGCACGGCGAATACCGCCATCAACCAGGGGCTGGTTCATACGGCGGACCGCGACGCGATTCTGAAGGCCCTTGATGCCTTCGACGCAGTATTTGCGGTCATCGAGGACCGCGATGCCGAGCCGACGCGGCGGGCGCTTGCCTGGGCGGAAGAGGCCGGGCGCATGGCCGATGTGGCTCCGGAGCTGGTGGCGCGGCAGGGGCTGGGCGATGAGGCGATTGAGGCGCTGGTGGTGGAGCGGACTATGGCCAAGAAACAGCGCAACTTTGCCCGAGCCGACCAGATTCGCAATGAACTTGCGGAAAAAGGTGTGGTCATCGAGGATTCGAAAGACGGCGTGCGCTGGAAGCGGAAGTAGAAAGCTGGCGCAGGCAGGAGACTCGTGATGGAAGCCAACGAAGCCCAGGAACTCCAGGAACACGCCGAACACGGCGCGCATGAGTCCGCGCTGAGGCCGGTGGCCTTTACCATGAGCGTGCTGGCTGTGCTGGTGGCCGTGACCACGGTGCTGGGACACCGGACGCACACCGAAGCGGTGCTCGACCAGAACCGGGCCACGGACCAGTGGAATCTCTATCAGGCCAAGAAGATTCGCGCCAGCGATACGCAGCTTGCCGCTGACATGCTCGGCGTGGTGTCGATTACGGATAAAGCGGCCGCTGGAAAGGTGATGAAGGCCTACGCCGATCATGAGGCTAAGTGGAACGACGACCTGAAGGAAGAGCAGGAGAAGGCCGAGGCGCTTGAGGCCAAGGTGGAGCTGGCGGAAAAGCGCGCAGGCCGTTTTGACCTAGGTGAGGCGCTGCTCGAGATTGGGCTGGTCATCACCTCGGTTACGCTGCTCACGCGCCGCAAAGCGTACTGGTACTTCGGCCTCGTGTTCTCGCTGGCGGGCGTTGTCTCCGCGGCTTCTGCATATCTGTTGCGCTAAGCAGGAAGGCTGAAGTCCTCGATGCACATGCGTGGTACACTTTCGGCGCGATGAAAGTGCATCCCTTTGCTTTGTTGTGCTTTGTTGTGTGCGCTGCGCTGCCGGCGCAGGAGCCGCAGACCCATACGAGCGACCTTGGTTACACTTACAGCCTGCCCGCGGACTGGCAGGTCGTGGATACCTCCGGCACTTTGCCGCAGGCCAAGGAGCAGGCCCAGCAGAATGCCGCCAATGACGAAGAAAAGAAGGGCGTGGGCTGTGCAAGCGCAGCGCTGACCGCGCGCCACGGCAGTCCGGCTTCCGTGCTGGTGGTGGTCGAGCTGCCTTTTGACTGCCTTGGGCAGGCGGCCACCGACAAGGACCTGCCCGGCTTTGCGCTGGGCGCCTCAGAAGGTCTGAAGCAGATGTTCGACCTGACGGATACCGCTACCGGCACCTACAAGCTGGGTTCGCATAGTCTCTGGATCGAGCGCAGCAAGGGGACGCCCAAGGGGCATTCGGAGATGGCTTATACCGTGGAGATTGCCTGCAGCCTGCTCAAGAAAGGCGCAGTCTGCTGGATGACCATGGCCTCCGATGCCGATGCGCTGCACGTGTTTGAGAGCAGTCCGGTCTCGCTGGAAGGCGAGCCGCCCGTGGCGCTTGTGCCGGCTACGGCTTTCGATAAAAAGCCCGCGCAATAAGGCATTTGTCTGTCCCGTGCTATCCTCGTAGCCAGCGGGACTCCATGAAAATCGCAGTTCACAGCACACAGACCGCAATTCCGGCCGCCAAGCGCTGGTCGCGGAGCCGTGCGCGCGGCCTCTGCCCGCGCCGCCATCTGCGCGTGCTGCCCACCCGCACTCGACCTAGCCTCTTCGGCGGCGACTAGCAACCCTCCGCCGAAGATCCTCGCCTGCAAACGGGTCCGTCCACCGGGCCTGAGGACCTGGACGACCCTTCCCCAGGGTTCGCGGCCGCTCTCCATCTTCCCGCGCGAGAGCTCCGCACAACTGCCGAGGAGCACTAATTATGACCAAGCAGGAATTGCACGCACAATACGGACCCAAACTGGTATCTCCCCTGCCCGGACCCAAGGCACAGGCCGCCGTAGCCGCGGATGAGCGCCTCATCTCGCCCAGCTACACGCGCTCATATCCGCTGGTGGCCAAGCGGGCCCGCGGCGCGCGTGTGGAGGATGTGGATGGCAACGAGTTTCTGGACTTTGCCGCAGGCATTGCTGTGAATTCGACCGGCCACTGCCACCCGGAAGTGGTTGCCGCGATCCAGAAACAGGCTGCGGAGATGATCCACATCTCCGGCACGGATTTCTACGACGAGCACCTGACCGACCTGGCGGAGCGGCTGAGCGCCGTGGCGCCCATGAAGGGGCCGCACAAGTTTTTCTACGGCAACTCCGGAGCCGAGGCCATTGAATGCGCGCTGAAGCTGGCGCGCTACCACACCGGCCGCCAACACGTCATTGCCTTTCTCGGCGCCTTCCATGGGCGCACCATGGGCGCTCTCTCGCTTACCGGCTCCAAGCCGCAGCAGAAGCGGCGCTTTGCGCCACTCGTGCCCGGCGTGACTCATGTGCGCTATCCCTATGCGTATCGCGGCTGTACGGGTGGACCGCAGGAAGAGGAAGCCTTTGCGCTGGGCTGCGCGCGCTACATCGAGGAGAAGCTCTTCAAGACGATTCTGCCGCCGGAAGAGGTTGCGGCGATCTTCGTCGAGCCCATCCAGGGCGAGGGCGGTTACGTGGTCGCGCCCACCATCTTCATGCGCGAGCTGCGCAAGATCTGCGACCGCCACGGCATTCTGCTGGTGGCCGACGAGGTGCAGTCCGGCGCGGGCCGCACAGGCAAGTGGTGGGCCATTGAGCACACCGGCGTCGAGCCGGACATCGTGTGCATGGCCAAGGGTATCGCCTCGGGCATGCCACTCGGCATCTGTATGGCGCGTGCGAATGTGATGGACTGGGTGCCGGGCTCGCATGCCTCCACTTTCGGCGGCAATCCCGTTTCGATTGCCTCGGCGCTGGCGACGATGAAGATTCTGGAACGCGAAACGATTACCAACGCGGCGCACGTGGGCGCGCAGATGATGCAGCGGCTCGATGGCTGGAAGAAGACGCATCCCTCCGTGGGCGACGTGCGCGGCCGCGGCCTGATGATCGGCATCGAGCTGGTGAAGGACAAGGCAACGCGCGAGCCTGCATCGGCCCTGCGCAACCGCGTGGAGACGCTTGCGTTCGAGCGCGGCTTGATGATCCTGGGCTGCGGCGAAACGTCGATCCGGCTTTGCCCGCCGCTTATCATCAACGAGCACGAAGCGACGGTGGCGCTCGACATTCTGGAAGAGGCGCTGACGGCCGCGGAGAAGGAACACCTGCAGGTAAGCGAGCTGGCTGCTGCTTCCGCGGGCAGCGGCGCATAATCCCGATTGCATCGCGCGTGGCTGTGCCTCACAATGGAGAGCCATGCAGAGATCGCTGCTTGAACGCGCGCTTACCGGGCTGGATACTCTGGCCCGGGCACGCGGACGCGCCGCGCGCATGGCCGCACACCTTGCCGTTGGTCTGGAAGGCGAGGATGCGGCGTTCTTCCATCTGCTGCGCAATGGATATACGGTAGTGGCGCGGCGATGGTCTTCCGGCGACGCGCCGGGCGATCTCGACCTGATTGCCTGGAAAGACGATGTTCTTTGCCTCATTGAAGTCAAAACGCGCACGGCGCGCGATCTGACTCCGGCGGAAGCTGCCGTGGATGACCATAAGCGCGCGACACTGCGCAGGCTGGCGCGGCGCTATATCCGGCAACTGCCGCGGGCGCCCAGCGCTGTACGCTTCGATGTGATGAGCGTGTATCTCGTGCCCGGCGCGGCGCGCGAGATCACGCACTTTGAAGGCGCGTTTCTGCTGAGCGCCAGCACGCAGCAATCGATGTGACCGAAAGTTCTGGAGCCGATACATGGATCATGTCGTAACGTTTCTGTTGACGGCGAAGCCCGAGGCCGCGGTAGTCTTTTTCCGGGATGTACTCGGGTTTCCCTATTTGCGCGACGATGGCTTCGCGCTGGTCTTCAACCTGAATGGCGTAATGCTGCGCATCGCCAAGGTGGATGCCTTTACGCCTGTGCCGAGCACAGTGCTGGGATGGGAGTCGCGCGATATTGCGGCGGATGTGGCCAGGCTCTCGGCCAAAGGCGTGCGTTTTGAAATCTATCCTAACCTGGCGCAGGACGAGCACGGCATCTGTACTTTTCCCGGCGGCAACAAGGTGGCTTGGTTCAAGGATCCCGACGGCAATGTGCTCTCGCTTTCGCAGCACGCTGCGTAGGCGCTACTCCTTTGCGTCTTCGAACTCCTCGTGCCAGGCCATCTGGATGGCTTCGAGCCGCGACTCGTTGGACTTTGCCGGGTCGTCGGCGAAGCCCTCAAGCCCGGTGACGTAACGATGCAGATCGGTAAAGCGCACCGTGAGCGGGTCGAGGTCGGGGAACTTCTCCTGCAACTGGATGCCGATCTCCTCGGCATCGGTCCATAGGATCTCGCGGGGCATACGCTGCTCCTTACTTTGACTCGGCGAGCGTGAGCGGCTTGCCTTCGGAGGTGTAGTTGCGGTTCCACTTGGGAATCTCTACAACGTAGTTGCCGGGCTTGGTGATGACTGCCTGGCAGCCGAGCCGCGAGTTAAGCTGCTGGTCTGCGGCCATGTCGAGCCGGTCAAGCTCGTCGTCTTCTGCTTCACTGATGCCCTGTGCTCCATCCTTCATCCAGATGTGGCAGGTGGTGCAGGCGCAGGAGCCGCCGCAGGCATGATCGAGAAAGATGCCGAAGTTTTCCGCCACATCGAGGAACGACATGGGCTTGCCGTGATGGTCGTAGGGCATGGTGCCGAACTCGAACTCGACGACCTTCCCCTCGGGCTCAAAGGTGACGCGCACCAGCTTCTCAGGCGGAATATTTTTCGTGTTGGCTTCGCTCATCGTTCAAATCCTTCTCTGCTGCTGCGCTACTTGAATTCGGCGGGCGCCATGGGATGAGGCGCGGTCACATTGTCGCTCAGCTCTTCGCCGGCGGCCTCCATGGTTTTACCGCGGATGGCCGTGGTTACCGCTGCATCCATCATCAACTCTGCAAGACGCTGGGTGGACTTGTCGAGGGCCACGGTCGCCTCGCGGATTGCAGAAACATCGCCGCCGGCCTTCACTGCGGCCAGATGGTCGCGCGCCGTGTCAATAGCGGCCTGCTCCTTGCCCGTGAGCTGCGCCCATGCGGCGTTGCCGCGGGCCTGCTCAACTTTGGCGAGAATCGACTCCGCCTCGTTACGCGCTTCAATGAGCAGACGCTTGGCGAAGTCCTCCTCCGCGTGGTCGAAGGAGTCGAGAATCATGCTCTCGACCTGCTCGTCCGTGAGGCCGTAGGTAGGCTTCACCTCAATCTGCGCCTGCTTGCCTGAGCGCTGCTCGCGTGCGGAAACCTGCAGAATGCCGTCCGCATCGATGAGGAACCTGACCTCGATGCGTGGCAGGCCAGCGGTCATCGGCGGAATGCCCTTGAGGTCAAAGCGCGCCAGCGAACGGCAGTCCGCGGCCAGTTCGCGCTCGCCCTGTACCACGTGGATGGCGACGTTTGTCTGCCCGTCGATGCCGGTGGTGAAGTGCTCCGTGGCCGAGGCAGGAATGGTCGAGTTGCGCTGAATGATCTTGGCAACCACGCCGCCGAGAGCCTCAATGCCCAGCGAGAGCGGGGTTACGTCGAGCAGCAGCAGCTCTTCGGTCGTCTTCGATGCGCCAGCGAGGATGTCGGCTTGCACGGCCGCGCCCAGAGCGACGACTTCGTCGGGGTTGAGCTCGGTGTGCGGCTTTTTGCCGCGGGCGCTCAGCTTGAAGAGATCGTCTACCATAGCGCGCACAGCGGGGATGCGCGTGGAGCCGCCGACGAGCACCACTTCGTCAATCTGTTCCGGCGAGACACCCGCATCGGCCATGGCCTGCCTGCAGGGGCCGGCAGTGCGCGCCAGGATGGGCTCGATCAACTGCTCGAAGACCTCGCGGGGAATCTCACGCTGATAGCGGTCGCCGTTGGGCAACTCGATGTCGAACTGCGCGGAGGGCTCGGCGGAGAGGCGAATCTTGGCGTCAATCGCGGCCTTGCGCACAGCCTGCACGGCGCTGGGATGCTGGCGGAGGTCGACGCCGTTCTCGGCGTAAATCTCATCGAGAGCGATCGCGAGCAGCAGGTTGTCGATGTCGTCGCCGCCCAGGTGTGTATCGCCGTTGGTCGACTGCACCTCGAAGATGCCGTCGCGCAGCTTGAGGATGGAGATGTCGAAGGTGCCGCCGCCCAGGTCGTAGACGGCAATCGTGCCTTCCTTCGCGCGGTCGAGGCCATAGGCCAGCGCCGCCGCCGTAGGCTCATTGACCAGGCGCAGCACTTCAAGCCCGGCCATGCGCCCGGCATCCTTGGTGGCCTGCCGCTGCGCATCGTTGAAGTACGCGGGCACGGTAATGACAGCCTGCGTGACCGGCTCACCGAAGAAGCGCTCCGCGTTGCGCTTGAGCTGCCGCAGCACATAGGCCGAAATCTCCGGCGGCGTAAAACGCATTTCGCCAAGCTGAATGCGCGGCACCTCGCCCTCTTCCACATCATCCGCCAGGCGGAAGGGGAAGAGCTTCAACTCGCTCTGCACCTCAGAAAGGCCGCGGCCCATGAGCCGCTTCACGGAATAGATGACGCGCTCCGGCGTCTCAATCAACGCGCGGCGCGCGCTGTTGCCGACAGTGACGGTGGGGCGGCTGCCCTCTGCCGCAATCGGATCGAGCGCCACCACCGACGGCACAAGGTTCGAGCCGTCGACGCCGGGAATCACCACCGGCGCTTCACCCTGCATATATGCGACCAGGGAGTTCGTTGTTCCCAGGTCGATGCCAACTACGCGGCCTTGTGTCGTATCCGCCATGCCTAGTGTCTTATGCTCCCAATGTCTCGGTTACGTCGCGGACCAGGTTGTTGAGGTAGCGGCGCCGGTCCAGCAGCGCCACCATGGCCTTCTGTGCTTCCGCGCGGGCGGCTTCACCGCCGTCATCCCACGCGGTCCACTGCGCGCGCAGCTCCTGGTCCACTTCATCCATTAGTCCGTCGAATTTTTCCTTTGCTTCGGCCAGGCTCTGTTCCAGCGCCGGGTCTTTCTCACCTGCTGCCTTGGCCATCTGCATCTCTTCGAGCTGCATGTTCAGGTCGAAGACCTCTTCGAGCAGATCGGCCGGCACGCGCGATGGATCGATACGGCCCTTGCCGGCGTGCTCTTCGCCAATCTCCGCGCCGTGCAGCTTCAGCAGATACTCGGTGCGGTGAATGGGGTCTTTCAATGTGCGGTAGGCATCGTTGACCAGCGCCGTGTCCGCCAGGCTCCACTCGCGCTCGCTGGCGCTGGCCCGCGCGTAGCGGTCCGGATGCAGCTTGCGGCTCAGCTTGTGGAACTCATGCTCCAGCATGCCGAGATCGAGATTGAGCCGGGGCACAAGGCCGAAGACCGAGAAAAAATTGCCCCCGGCCGGGGGCTGAATCTTGCTGCAGTGCGGGCAAAACAGCGTCGATGGACTGTGCGACACCGAACAAGACCAGCACGGAACCGGAACCGCGGAATCAAGAACGTTCAACATGTCTCAAACCCTTGCGTGCGCAGCGAAAGTTACGAAGAGAACGACGAGCCGCATCCGCACGAGCGCGAAGAGTTCGGATTGATGAAGTTGAAGCCCTGCCGCATCAGCGTCTCTTCGTAGTCCAGCGTCATGCCGTGCAGATAGAGAAACGACTTGGGATCGACGAAGACGCGCACGCCATCGAAGTCGTAGATGCGATCGCGCTCGCGGGGCCGCGTGTCGAACTTGATCGAATACGAGAGACCGGAGCAGCCGCCGCCCATTACACCGAGGCGCAGGCCGCCCTCTTCCGGCGAGATGCCTTCCTTGGCCATGGCCGTGCGGATGCGCGCCACGGCCTTCGGCGTGACCTGCAGCCCCTGACCCGGCGCCTGCGGTGCCGCACTTACGCCTTCGGCGGTCTTGCTCTCGATTGTGACCATGTTCGACATGCGTTTCTCTCTACTTCCCTGCCTTACTGTGCAGTGGCTGTGGCTGCCGGAGCGGCTTCCGCCACACCGTTCTTCTTCTTCCAGTCGCCGATGGCGGCGCGGATCGCGTCCTCAGCCAGCACCGAGCAGTGAATCTTCACCGGGGGCAGCGAGAGCTCCTTCACGATGTCGGTGTTCTTGATCGCGAGCGCATCTTCGACCGTGCGGCCCTTGATCCACTCGGTGGCCAGCGAGGAGCTGGCGATGGCCGAGCCGCAGCCGAAGGTCTTGAACTTGGCTTCCTCGATCACCTGGGTCTCGGGGTTCACGCGAATCTGCAGGCGCATCACGTCGCCACACTCCGGCGCGCCAACCAGGCCGGTGCCTACTTCCGCCGAGCTCTTGTCCAGCGTGCCAACGTTGCGGGGATTGTTGTAGTGGTCCACTACCTTGTCGCTGTATGCCATGATCTCTGTCTCCTCGCGGGGGAAGCCGCGTCTACTCCTGTTTGATTCGGCAGGGAAGCCTGCCGATGCTTATCCATCGGGGATTCTCAGTGCGCCTGCCACTCGATCTTGGTCAGGTCGATACCTTCTTTCACCATCTCGTACAGCGGCGACAACTCACGCAGCTTCTTCACGATGTCGATGACCTTGGCGGCCACGTAGTCCACCTCAGCCTGTGTGTTGAAGCGGCCCAGACCGAAGCGGATGGAGCTGTGCGCCACGTCGTCGCCCAGACCGAGCGCCTTGAGCACATAGCTCGGTTCAAGCGTGGCCGAAGTGCAGGCCGAGCCAGACGAGACGGCCACGTCATTGATGCCCATCAGCAGGGACTCGCCCTCGACGTAGACAAAGCTCATGTTCAGGTTGCCTGGGAGACGATGCTCCCACGAGCCGTTCACATGCACGTAGTCGAGTTCGGACTCGAGCTTGGCCTTCAGCCGGTCGCGCAGGCCGCGCAGGTAGGCCGCCTCGTTCTCCATCTCTTCCATGGCAATAGCGCAGGCCTTACCCATGCCCACAATGCCCGGAACATTGAGTGTGCCGGAGCGCATGCCACGCTCGTGGCCGCCGCCGTCGATCTGCGCAGCAATCTGCACGCGGGGATTGCGGCGCCGCACATAAAGCGCGCCCACGCCCTTGGGGCCATAAAGCTTATGCCCGGAGAGCGAGGCCACATCCACGTTGTCCTCAATCACGTTGAACGGAACCTTGCCTGCGATCTGAACCGCGTCCGTGTGGAAGATCACGCCCTTCTCGTGGCAGATCTTGCCGATCTCGCGGATGGGCTGCAGCACGCCGATCTCGTTGTTGGCGGCCATGATGGTGACAAGAATGGTCTTGTCGTCGATGGCGCGCTTCAGGTCTTCGAGATCGATCAGGCCGTCTGCCTTTACCGGCAGATAGGTCACGCGGTAGCCATACTTCTCAAGGCGCTTGCAGGTATCGAGCACGGCCTTGTGCTCCGTCACCTGGGTAATGATATGGTTGCCGCGCTCGCGGTACATCTCCGCGATGCCCTTGATGGCGAGGTTGTCGCTCTCAGTGGCGCCGGAGGTGAAGATAATCTCCTTGGCGGTGGCGCCGATGAGCTTGGCGATCTGCTCGCGCGCCGTTTCGACGGCCTGCTCGGCCTCCCAGCCAAAGCTGTGGTTGCGGCTGGCGGCATTGCCGAACTTGTCTGTGAAGTAGGGCATCATCGCCTCCAGCACCCGCGGGTCCAGCGGGCTGGTGGCGTGGTTGTCCATGTAGATCGGGAGCGTAACGCCCGCCGGCACTTCCACTTGGCTGACAACGGTGCTCATCGTGTTTCCATCCTTCTTGTGCGGCTCGGCCGCGTTCGCGCGGCAGGGGAGAAAATTCGGGTTAGAGAGTCAACGAAACCAGTGTCTGCGCGGGCGGCGCATGTTCGTGCTCGGCAAGGTCCTGAATACTGATGCTCTTGAGCACTCCGGCGATGGTGTCATTCACGCGGGCCAGCGGTTCTTTGATGGTGCAGCTCGGTGTCAGGTCGCAGCCGTGGGCGCCCTTAGTACAACTGGTAATGAAGAACGGCCCGTCAATCGCCAGAATGACCTCGTAGGCCGAGATGCCGCTAGCCTCGCGGGAGAGGGCATAGCCACCGTTCATGCCCGCGTGGGACTTGAGCAGGCCAGCCTTGGTGAGCTGCTGCAAAATCTTGGCCAGCAGTTGCGCAGGGATTCCATAGGCGTCTGCGATGTCCTTGGCGCTGGACGCAGGCGTCTCCGGGTGCTCGGCGAGAAACTTCAATGCCATCAGCCCGTAATCGGCCTTTTTTGTCAGCTTCAGCATGGAATATGCGACCGCTTAGGTCCGTTTTCAGTATACGGCTGCTCTGGTCCGCAATTCAAGGCCGGGAAGGCCATAATGGTGCACCGCGCGGCCAGTGATTTTGAGGCTTGTATTTGCCCAAAAGGCCGCTACAATCGGCGGAAAGAGCATCCAAATCTCCCTTGAATACAATTCCGATGCCGACCGTGTGCAAACACCCCCGAGTGAGAATCGTCTCCCGCCACGAGGATACCGAGTTTGTCGAGTGTCTGGAATGTGGCGAAGTATTTGACTCTGAAGAATTTAACGACATGGCCATTGAAGA
>DASZRQ010000212.1:0-15607 GCA_035549115.1 Occallatibacter sp.
GTCCTGTTCTTTACGGGACTGGCGGGGTGCGTGCTGGTGGTGCTCATCAGTTGGGTCTCGGTCTTCAAAAGCGCCATCTCCAAAGACACCCCGAACGACAAATAATCCCAAGACAACAAGCCAGGCGCGGCCCAAACACTCGCTAGGCGCGGCCCAGGCACTCGCGGGTCTCGGTGTTGATGCGCACCTTTTCACCTTCCTTGATGAAGAAGGGAACCTTGACCTCGATGCCGGTTTCAAGCTTCGCGGGCTTGGTCACGTCGCCACGCGAGGTGTCGCCGCGGACGGCGGGCTCGGTGTAGGTGACGGTGAGCTCTACCTTATCGGGAAGCTGGACGCCGATGGGGTTGCCGTTGAACTTGTCGAGCTGGATGATAGCGCCCTCGACGAGGAAGTCGAGTGCGTCGCCGAGCTTGTCCGCGCTGAGTGTGATGGTCTCGTAGCTCTCCTGATCCATGAAGTGCGAACCCTCGCCGTCGCTGTAGAGGTACGAGGCCTCGACGGTTTCGAGGTCGGGCTCCTTGAACTTTTCGCCGGCCTTGAAGGTCTTGTCGAAGACGGCGCGGGTGAGCAGATTGCGCATCTTGAAGCGGACGAGGGTCTGACCGCCGCGGGCGGTGGGGGTGGAGACTTCAACGTCCATGCAGTAGTAGGGGGCGTTCTCGAACTCGAAGTACATCTTGCGCTTGATGTCGATTGCGTCAATCAGGGCTGCCATGAAGTCCATTCTAGCCAACCCCCTGCGCGTCGCCCAGGGATACAGGCAGGCACACAGGGAATGCGTTGTTTTCAACATGACGTGGGGCCAGCCGTATCCGGCGCAGCGGAAGGGTTTAAGGCTGGGGCCTCCACAGGAACACAGGGAATGGCCGGGGCCTCGATGCGGATATAGAGCGGGGCTTTGCGGCGGGCTCTGGCTTTGCGCGGGAGGTCGGTTTTGGACAGGCCGTGGAAGCTGCGGAGATGGGGCAGATCTTCAAGGAAGGCGGCGACGATGGTGGAGAGGGAGATGTTGCGCTCGGCGGCCCAGACGCGAGCGCGGGTATAGGTGCTGGGCGCGAGGGCGATGGTGAGGTTTTTGGATTTCCTTTCCATGATGCGGCTCCTCAAGAAGACAAACGTGGCTGGCGGACGGCACAAACAGGAAGGCGGCGGGCCGGAGGTCCGGCGACGCCGCCTGTTGATGCTCGACTTTCTGATTATGCGCTGCTCCGTTGAATAAATGCGCAAAAGGGGCCGAAAAGCGCCTTGCTGCAAGTGATGGGAAACAGGATGGTTAGAGGGCCGGAGAAATTTGTTGTTCGATTTGCCTCTTGACAGGCACCTGCGGTGCGGCGGGTGCTCGCTTTTCGCTCGCTGGGTCTTGTTGTGGCGGAAGATTGGGAAACCCATTTTTGGCTGGGACAGCGAGCAACGATCGTGGGCGCCTGGTGTCCTCTTCGTTGGTATCCCGGGTCTCAACAGCGGGGACCCGGGGTACCTAGAGATTGGTGGTGAGGAGGCTGAGATATGGGCCACTTGCCGAAATCAATATGCCTTGTTTTTAGGGGTTTTCAGAAGCATGTTTGTAGGCCATCAAGCTTATCAGCGAGATAAAGCTGATACATACCACTGAGTATGCCAACCACAAGAGCGTTCGTATCGTCCAGATTGAGCGCGTGGTCCAGAGTGCCGAAATCCGATCCTCCCACGGTCCGGAATCATGCAGCATCGCTTGCTTGGTGTAGCCGGGGTAAGTAGAGAGCGCAAGGGGTGTGCGTTCCCATCCCACTGAAACCAGAACTTCGGAATCGGCGCCTGAAATAGGCACCCGAACAACAAAACCTGCGTAAAGAAAAATTAGAGCTGTTATTCCCACAACTATTCCGGCTGCGCAACAGATTAGTAATCTTTTCGTTTTTGCGGTTCGAGATTCGCAATACTGATAAACCAAATAAGTTGTAGCTAGGAGCATCGCAATTGTCGCGAGAATGGTCAGATTTTCGACCTCGCCAAGTGGCGGAAACAGGGACAGATTGAAAAAAGAAGAATCTAGCTTAAGCGAATGACTCATCAGTGTTAAAAATGGAATCGAAAAAAGCCATACTCTGATGCCACTAAAAGCTTGATAATACTTTTTGATCGCGATGCTCATCTTGAGACCTTTAGTGGTTGCAGGTGTACGTGAACGCTCGTTTGTCTGCTGGAGATAGCATCGAATTCGACTTCCTGTTCCTTGAAGCCCTGCTTTTTCAGACGGATTATATACACGGCGCGGGGTAAATTTTGAATGATCCAATCTGTATTGTGTTCAACAGTTGTAAAATCGCCAGTTCGTAGCCGATAGGAAATACTAGCATCATCGGGGTCGCTATAAACATCGAGATCAAACGTGAGTGCTTTTGTAGAGGCAACAAGCTCATATGCGCTCACATTGTGCATCACACTAATTAAAACAGCTTCGGCTTCTGGGGTGATATCGCCCACGCTGGCAATTGCGGAGATAAGCAATGGAACCTGTCTATTTGCGCGGTTGCGAAATTGTACATGGTCGCGTGGGTAGGGTTTAGTTGGATATTCGTATGCAGCCCTCAAATCATCGAAGAAGATATTGACCGCCGGAGCAATAGGTTCTTTGTTCATGTCTTTAAATTCGATTTCAGTTTGATCTAGATCTTTAAGTGCATCTTTCACAATTTCGAGAAGAAAATCTTGATTTGCAGGGTTGATACTCTCAGCCGTTCGTTTTTTGATTTGATCTGCCTTTGCTCGAAGCCTATCGGCAGCTCCCTGAAGCAATTCAGCCTGCGAAGGATTTATGACAACGACTGCTGACGTTGGAGTAATCAGATGTTCAGCAGGTAAGATGGTGATCGAAGATTTTGTTTCTCCTCTCAATTCCGGTAAGTGACAAATTGTGCGCGACAGACCGGTATCGGGGCGAGGGCGGTCTCCAAATACGCTTAGGTAAACTCCGATTATCCATGTTCCTGAAGGCATGTCAGACGCTATATGTCCAGAAAAATGATAGGAATGCTGGTTCGATTCCACGGTGAATGACTTCATGTCTACTTGAGAGATTTTTTGAACTCTATTCGAGTCAGAAGGCAGCTTGACTAATCCGGCCGACAATGCGATATGACATCCGGGAAGGAGTCCAGTTGGAAATTGCTCGATTGTTGCCGTTAAGGAAACATCTTCCCCAGCTCTCGCTGTAAGCGGAAATTGTGCACTAACTGTTACCGGCGTCGGGGCTGGTATCTGAAATATGACATTATCGGGAAGCTTTATGGGGATAATCGTATTATCACCAATTTGCATATCGACAAGTTCCCAGGTTCCACTCTCCATTTGTTCTGTAATCTTGAGCGAACTTGTATAAATGGATTCACCATTTTGAATGCGAACACTTCCCTGCATCTGCTTCTGCCAAACCCTTCTTTGGAAGGGCGCCTCTGTGCCGTGGATATTTTTGAATTCGTATAGGATGTTTCCACCCTCATAACCTTCTGGAGCTTTATCTAAGCGAATCTGGAATATGAATTCCTGCCCCGGAGTGAGTGTTGTTCCCCCCAACGAACTCACCGAAGCAGAGCCGGGAGTCTGTAGGCCCGCGTTCGATTGCTGTCCAAAACTGCAGTTGGACATTATGCAGAGCGTGGCCAGAATGAATGGAAGAGAAAGCCGAAATCTCACTGCCGCCTCTTAGGCTTATCGAATGGATTCCAAAGCTAGCCACAAGCCTAACATAAGCCCAATTCTCTTGAGCTTCTTGAAAGGCTTCGGCGGTGTTATGCGGCGGGGGAGCGGAGGGAGTCGAGGGCGGCGGTGAGGTCGGCGGCGAGGGAGTGCTGGAGCTCGGGGGTGAGCTTGGCGCCCTGCTGGGTGAGGTAGAAGACATCGATGGCGGTTTCGCCTTCGGTGTCGATGAGGGCGACCTCGACGTTGCACTGGTGGGTGGAGAGGGTGAGGGCGATCTGGCGGAGGAGGCCGGGGATGTCCTGGGCGACGACCTGCAGGATGGTGGAGTGGGTGGAGGACTCGCTGTCGAACTGGAGGCGGGTTTCGACCTCGATCTTGATGCCGCCGGAGCGGTTGAGGTGGGCGCGGGAGCCGAGCATCTGCTCGACGGGGACGCGCTGAGCGACGACATCGTGGATGTAGTCGAGGAAGCGGTCCTTCTCGCTGGGGTTGAGCTCGATGGTGCGGAAGGAGTCAGTGAACTGGAAGGCATCGACGACGACGCCCTCGTCGTTGGAGAATGCGCCGGCCTTGACGATGTTCATGCCCCAGGCGGCGAGGGCACCGGCCACGTCGGCGAAGAGGCGGCGGCGGTCGCGGACGATGACGGTGAGCTCGAAGAGCTGGCGGTGGGGGCGGAGCTCGAGCTGCACGGGGTCCTTGTCGAGATTGGCGGCGAGCAGGAAGTGGTTGCGGATGGTCTCAGGCAGGCGGGTCTGCAGGTAGCGCTGGGGCAGGCCCTCGAGGAAGCGCTTGAGGGCGTCGTACTGCGCGGGCGGGACCATGGAGCGGATGCGGTTGAGCAGGGTGGGGTCGATGGAGGCGTGGTAGCGGACCTCGTCGACGGAGCGGTCCATGAAGTTGGCCGTGGCCATGTAGAACTGCCAGAGGCTTTCGGCCTTCCATGGCGTGAGGGCCTCGGGATTGACGGCCTTGATGTCCGCATAGGTCATGAGCGTGAGCATCTTGAGCAGGCTGGGGCTGCCGATCTTTTCGGCGAAGGCGCGGACGTTCTCATGGTCGAAGATGTCGCGGCGCATGGCGCTGGACATTTCAAGGTGCATGCGGATGAGCTTGAGGACGGACTCGCGCTCCTCGGCGTCGAAGTCGAGGCGGGCGAGGAAGCTGTCGGCGAGCTCGACGGACTGGATGGCATGGTCGCCGGTGCGGCGGCCCTTGCCGGTGTCGTGAAGCAGCAGGGCGAGGAGAAAGAGGTCGAGGCGGTCGATCTCGGGGAGAAGCTGCGCGAGGCGATGTTCGTAGTCCTGCGAGGGCTGGCGCAGGGCGTGGACGTTGTGGATGGTGAGGAAGGTGTGCTCGTCGACGGTGTAGCGGTGATAGCTGTCGCGGATGACGAGAGCGTCGATGCCGTGGAACTCGGGGATGAGCATCTCGAGGACGCCGAGGGCGTGCATGGTGCGGAGGGCGTGGGCGGCATGGGGGCCGAGCAGCACTTCGCGGAGGGCGTTCCAGAGATAGGGCCCCTCGGGGACGTGGATGGCGAGGGCGGGCAGCGCGTCGGTGATGCGGTCTTCGGCGGCCTGGGAGAGCGCGTAGCCGTGCGTGGCCATGAGGACGAAGATGCGGAGGATGGCCGCAGTGTCCGAGAATTGCGCGCCGGGAAGGATGTCGATGCGGCCCTGGTCGAGGACGAAGTCGGTGCCGGCGATGGGGGCGCGGCGGCGGCGGAACTGGCGGTAGAAGCTGACGGGCGCGGGCAGATGCTCCATGAGCAGCGCGGCGCGGCGGTAGACGATGCGCGCGTGGCGATAGTAGGTGCGCATCCAGTAGGCGGGATCTGCGGTGCCGCGGGTTTCCAGGCCGATGGAGTTGGCGGCGGCCTCGTCCTGGGATTGCCAGTCGAGGGTGTTGTCGTCGCGGCCGTGGCGGAAGTGGAGAAAACATCGCGCGGCGGCGAGGAAGTCGAAGGCGGCCTCGGCGTCTCCGCGGGCGGACTGGAAGACGCCGCCGCGCTGGCGGGGCCACTCCTTGGTCTCCTTGAGATGAAAGAGGAGGGCGAACCAGACGGCGAGGTGATAGTCGCGGAGGCCGCCGGGACAGTCTTTCAGGTTGGGCTCAAGGTGAAAGATGGTGTTGCCGAATTTGGCGTGGCGGGCGCGGGCGATTTCGCCGAGCTTCTGGGTGATGGTGTTCCACTCGGAGAGGATGAGGCCGGGCAGGATGGTCTGGTGGAGCTGCTGATAGAGAGGGAACTGGCCGGCGAGGAAGCGGCGGTCGAGAGTGGCGAGGGTGAACTCGAGGTTGTCGGGGTCGAAGCGGCCGGCTTCCTTGAGGGTGCGCGAGGCGGGGCTGGCGCGGAGGCCAATGTCCCACATGGCCTGAATGATTGCTTGTACGGCTTCGCGGCTTTGCTCCTCGGACTTGTCGTCGGCGTAGGTGAAGAGCACGTCGATGTCGGAGAACGGGAAGAGGTCCTTGCGGCCGTAGCCGCCGAGAGCGAGCAGCGCGGCGTTGGGCGCGGCGGGGAAGGCGCGACGCCACATTTCAATCAGGATGCGGTCGACGACGGCGGAGCGGCGGCGGATGGCCGCGGTGCCGTCGCCGGTGCGCTCGTAGGTCTGGCGCACGAGGGCCATCTCGCGAAGATACTGGTCCCGTAGATCGTCAACCGCTAGAGCGACTGGAGTCATAGTGGGTTGTGCGAGGTGGCGCGGGTGCGTGAAAACGAGTGTTAACAGAATACTAAATTTTGACTGAACAGAGGGCGTCGGTCCGCATTCGAGGCCGCAAAGCCGGGTAGACAGATAGTTTCACATGACTCAGATGCCGGCGTACCAGGCGTAACCGGCTTCCGGCGATGCGGAGCCGAGGCCTTTGCCGAAGGACTTGAGCGAGCCGGTGACGGTGAGACGCGTAACGTATTTCACGCTCTTGTAGCCAAGCTGGCGGGGGACGCGGAGACGAAGCGGACCGCCGAAGGAGACGGGAAGATCGCCATCGTTCATGCCCCAGGTGACGAGGGTCTGCGGGTGGAGGGCGTCAGCCATGTCAATGCTCTCCCACCAATCGGGCTGGATGGAGAAGTAGACGACGTAACGGGCCTGGGGGAGCGCGCCGGCTTCGTTGAGGATGGCGGCGAGGGGCGTGCCGATCCACTCGGCGATGTAGGACCAGCCTTCTTCGCAGGCGACTTCCGTGATCTGGCTGCGGCGGGCGAGGGCGCGGAGATCGGCAACAGAGAGGGCGACGGGATGAGCGACCATGCCGTCAACGGCGAGACGCCAGTTGGAGAAGCCCTCGGCCTGCTGGCGCTTGAAATCGCTGCTGGGTGGCGCGGTCTCATTGGCGAAGGGCATTTTGGAGATCATGCCGCGAGGGAACTCGCGGGCGAGGGCGTGGGTGGTGAGAAGGCGCTGCGCGGCGTAGGTGAGGGTTTCTCCGGGGCCGTAGAGGCCAGCGTGGTCGGGCGGGATGAGGCCATAGCGGCGGGCAATGCGGCTGGCCGCGTAAAGACCGGAGGCACCGGCGGCCGCGGCGAGGCCGGTGGTGATGAGCTTGCGGCGGGAGACGGTCATACGCGTTCCTCGATTTCGGCTGCGTTTCCGGCCGCTGTTTCGGCGGCATGGCCGGTGATCATGGCGCGGGTGCGGGTCCAAAAGCCGGAGAGCACGATCATGGCGATGTGTACAGCAAAGAAGAAGACGATGGCCCAGGAGACGAAGAAGTGCAGAGTGCGCGCGGACTGGCGGCCGCCGAGGAGCTGGACGCCGAGGGGGAAGGCGGCGTTGAAAGCAGGTGAGAGCGCGAGGCCGGTCCAGATGACGAGGGGAAAAAGCACGAAGATGACTGTGAGATAAGCGGCGCGCTGCAGAACGTTATACGAAGAACCTTCAGACGCGGGCGACGGAGCGCGGCGCAGATATTGCGCGAGGCGCGCGAAGCAGGCCCGCAGCGAGCGCTGGCCACGGGACGGAAGCAGGTTGCGGCGAAAGTGGCCGCTGAAGAGGCCCGCGAGAACATAGACGATGCCGGTGAGCACGGCGACCCACGCGGCCTCGAAGTGGAGATACCGGCTCCAGCCGTTCTGGTCGGGCAGAACGTAAGCGTAGCCGGTGGGCACGGTATCGCGCGAGGAGGGGAAGGGCAGCGTGAAGAGGGGACGCATGTTGACGTTGCCGGTTTCGCCCCAGTAGAAGCGGGGATGGGAGAGAACGATCTCCGCACCCGTGACGACGAGAGCCACAAACGCGATGACGGTGAGCCAGTGCGTGACACGGACCAGCGCGGAGTGGCGGGGCGTAGACATATAAGGGCGAGGCGGGGATTGCCTTGCGGGCGAGGATAGCACGGGTTGGGTAAGCGGCCGCGGGTTACGAGCAAGAAAGAGGCGCGGCTCAGAGCCGCGCCTCCTGTGTGCCGAGCATGCAGGTGGAGCTAGAGGGCGGACTCGCCGCGCTCGTCGTTACGGATGCGGATGGCTTCGTCGATTTTGGAGACGAAGATTTTGCCGTCGCCGATGCGGCCGGTGCGGGCCGCGCCCACGATGGCCTGAATGGCGTTTTCCTTCAGGTTGTCGTTGACGACGAGCTCGATCTTGACCTTGGGCAGGAGATCGACGGTGTACTCGCGGCCGCGGTAGAACTCGGTGTGGCCCTTCTGGCGGCCGTGGCCGCGGGCCTCAAGAATGGTCATTCCTTCGATGCCTGCTTCAAGCAGAGCGTCCTTTACCGCGTCGAGCTTGGAAGGCTGAATTACCGCCTCGATCTTGAGCATATGCAAAAACCTCGCTTGCCAGCGTATCAGGCCGGGGTGCGGTGTGGGTTGGGATGGGGGAAAGTTTTCACAAGGGGTTCTTTGCGGGGAACGGGGAGCGTGTGTTCAGGATGACAGTGCTTACGTGGAGTTCGTGCTTTCCCAGGTCTGAAAATCCAGACCTGGAGCACCCATATTCGTACTGGTTGGAGCGGCGCTCCGATGAGTCTCCCACTCATCGCGCAAAAAGCGCGCGATGAATGGGGCACAGAGAAGCAACCGCAGGTCCTTCGACTCACCACCCCCGAGCTGAAGAACGCTCGGGGCCCCGTTCGCTCAGGATGACACGCTGCTTGGCGAGAGCAGTGCTTTCCCAGGTGCGAGGGACCGGGGGCGGACACTCAGCCGTTGAAGTCGTAGCCTTCTTCTCCGTGCTGGGAGAGGTCGAGGCCCTCGTGCTCGTCTTCCTGCGAGACGCGGAGACCGATGATCTTGTCGACAAGGAAGAGCAGGACGAGCGTGCCGACGATGGAAATAGCCCAGGAGATGCCGGTGGCGGCGAGCTGGTTGAGGATCTGGGACCAGTGGCCGTCGACGGCGCCTGTCGGGTTGTCTTTGCCGAAGATGGGGTTGATGGCGACGGTGGCGAAGATGCCGGTGAGGATTGCGCCGAGGGTTCCGCCCGCGCCATGGACGCCGAAGGCGTCGAGGGAGTCGTCGTAGCCGAACTTTGCTTTGACGACGAAGACCATGAAGGGGCAGAAGAGGCCGGCGAGCAGGCCGATGAGCAACGCGGCAAAGGGTTGCACGAAGCCGGAGGCGGGGGTGATGGCGACCAGTCCGGCGACCGCGCCGGAGATGGCGCCGAGGGCGGTGGGCTTGCCGTTGTGGAGCCACTCGGCGATGGTCCAGCCGAAGGCGGCCGCGGCGGCGGCGAAGTGGGTGTTGACGAAGGCGGAGGTGGCCAGCGGGCCGGAGCCGAGAGCGGAGCCCGCGTTGAAGCCGAACCAGCCCACCCAGAGCAGACATGCGCCGATGAAGCTGAGCACCATGGAGTGAGGCGGCATGTTGGTGTGCGGGTAGCCGAGGCGCTTGCCGAGATAGAGCGCGGTAACGAGGGCGGAGATGCCGGAGGTGATGTGGACGACGGTGCCGCCGGCGAAGTCGAGGGATGGGATGCGGCCACCGCTGGCGTTGAGCAGGCCGCCGACGCCCCAGACCATGTGGGCCATGGGCGAGTAGACGAGCAGAGACCAAAGCGAGAGAAAGACGGCCATGGCGGAGAACTTCATGCGCTCGGCGAAGGCTCCGGTGATGAGCGCCGGAGTGATGATGGCGAACATGAGCTGGTAGATCATGTAGGTCTGCGCGGGGATGGTGGCGGCGTAATCGGGGTTGGGCGCGAGGCCGACGCCGCGGAGAAAGAGGTGCTCGAAGCCGCCGATGAAGGCGTTGCCGTGGCCGAAGGCGAAGGAGTATCCGCAGACGGCCCAGAGGATGGTGACGAGGCCCATCATGGCGAAGGACTGCATCATGGTGCCGAGGATGTTTTTGCGGCGGACGAGGCCGCCGTAAAAGAGGGCGAGGCCGGGGCCGGTCATGAGCAGGACGAGCGCGGCGGAGACGAGCATCCAGGCGTTGTCGGCGTTCCTCTGCGCGGCCTGGACCTGCTGCTGCAGAGCAGAGAACTGGGCCTGGGTGACGGGCGACTGGCCGAAAGCAAGGGCAGGAGAAAGCAGGAGAGCCGAGGCGAACAGAGTCCGGGTGCTGCGACTGCGCATTATCAATTCCGCTCCATGAGGAGAGATGGGGTTCGCCAGCCAATGCACGGCGGGGTTCCGGTGGCGCGGGCGAACTTTGCAGGATACCGCATGGGCATCGCGGCGGGCAGCAAGGATTGCTATACTCAAGCCATGGCGGCGACGCAGGAACGCGACCGGTATCTGTTCGGAGCCCTGGAGAGCAGCGCGGTGAACCGCGCCAAGGTCAGGGAAGTGAGCTACGGCTACGACCAGCCCGAGGGCGTTCTGCTGACTTCGCTCGATTTCGCGGTGAACTGGGTGCGCAAGAGCTCGGTGTGGCCGGTGACCTTCGGCCTGGCCTGCTGCGCGATCGAGATGATGTCGATGGGCGCGTCGCGGTTCGACGTTGCACGGTTCGGGGCGGAGGTTTTCCGGCCCTCGCCTCGGCAGGCGGACCTGATGATCATCGCGGGGCGCGTGTGCCAGAAGATGGCGCCCGTGATCCGGCGGCTCTACGACCAGATGCCGGAGCCGAAATGGGTGATCTCGATGGGCGCGTGCGCGACCTCCGGCGGGGTGTTCAACAACTACGCCGTGGTCCAGGGTGTTAACCAAGTGATCCCTGTGGACGTCTATGTACCTGGGTGCCCGCCGCGTCCCGAGCAACTTCTCTACGCAATTACGCTTCTACAAGAGAAGATTCAGCGCGAGCCGCGGAGCCTGCTCAAGACTCTGAACGCAGGATAAGCGGAGCCTGAAGAGAACGTGCGGCACCGGCGGAGACGCCGGGCGCAGCCGTGCGTTTTAACACTTTCAGGGGATCATTCCATTGGACTTCGGCGGGGTTTCGACCGCAAAAAGTGTGCTCTTCCGGCCTTTGCTTATGCTACCTTTAATGATGTTCTGTCAGTGCTTTCCGCCTGACCGATTCAATTTTTGAGGATTCAACCCTGAGAGCGGCTGGCGTTTGTAGCTGCTCCCAACGAACGCCAGTTCGACTGTGGAGGATGAACCAACATGTTTTCGCGAACTAGAAATTCAGTTTGCTGTGTGCTTGCCATGGCGTGTGTTGCGCTTGCGCCGGTGACACTGGCTGCCCAGGACTCTGCGAAGTCTGCCCCCAAGGCAGGGTCTGAGGACTACGCGTCCCGGTGGGATATCTTTGCGGGGTACAGCTACATCGCGCCGAAGGGCACGGTGCAGGTTCCCCAGCCTGACGGCACGACGGCGCCGTATTCGTACACGGCCGTGAACCTGGGCGGACTGTTCAGCGGCGCGTACTACTTCAACAAGTACGTGGGCGCGCAGGCCGAGTTCGGCGTGCACCAGTGGGGTGACGCGGTTGCAGGCAGCAACATCGGGACCCACGGCAACAACGATGGCTTTACAACAATCTCCGGCGGCCTTATCTTCCGTTATCCGACTGGCGATATTACGCCCTTTCTGCATGGCCTTGTGGGCACCGCCCGCGTGGACGGCCCGGATCACAATGCCGGAACGTGGGGACCGGATCTGACCGCAGGCGGCGGTCTCGACTATGAGACTCCGTGGTTCAATCACCGCCTGGCGATCCGCCTGTTCCAGGCCGACTACAACTACATGCACGCGAACTTCGGCCCGGTGATTTACGGCGGCCGCGCGAACATCAACGCGGCGACGCTGAGCACGGGCGTGGTGTTCCACGTTGGCTCCATCGCGCCTCCGGCTCCGCCGACCATCGCCTGCTCGGCCAACCCGAGCTCGGTGTTTGCCGGCGAGAAGGTGACCCTGACGGCGACGGCCAGCGGCCTGAACCCGAAGGAGCACGCGGTGTACTCGTGGTCGGGCGACGGCGTGAGCGGCACCGACACGACGGCGACCGTGGACACGACCAACCAGAACCCCGGCACCTACACTGTGAAGTGCGGCGTGAAGGAAGGCAAGCCGGGCAAGGAAGGCATGAAGCCCTGGCAGGTTGCCGACGGTTCGACGACGTACACGGTGAAGGAGTTCGAGCCGCCGACGGTGAGCTGCTCGGCGAGCCCCAGCTCGATCAAGCCGGGCGACACGGCGACGATTACCGCGACCGGCGTGAGCCCGCAGAACCGTCCGCTGACCTACAGCTACTCGGCGACCGCAGGCACGGTGAACGGCACGGGCACGACGGCGACCTACAACTCGACGGGCGCGCCGACCGGCTCGGTCGACGTGACCTGCAACGTGGCCGACGACAAGGGCCACACGGCGAGCTCGACCACGTCGGTGACGATCGTGGCTCCGCCTCCGCCGCCGCAGCCGCACGCACAGGCTCTCTGCTCCATCTCGTTCGAGAAGGACAAGGCCCGTCCGGAGCGCGTGGACAACGAGGCCAAGGCCTGCCTGGACGAAGTGGCGCTTGACCTGCAGCGGCAGGCCGACGCGAAGGCTGTGCTGGTTGGCCAGTCCGACGCGAAGGAAAAGGCGAAGGTAGCCCGCGAAGAGAAGTACGCGGCTCACCACAAGCATGCCAAGGTGTTTGACCCCGCAGCGCAGCGCGCGGTGAACGCCAAGGCCTACCTGGTGGACGAGAAGGGCATCGACGCCTCCCGCGTGAGCGCGGCGACGAGCACCACGGACGGCAAGACGGTGGAAGACTACCTCGTGCCGGCCGGAGCCGACTTCAACACCGACGTGACCGGAACCACTCCGGTGGACGAGTCGATGGTGAAGGCGCAGAAGCGCAAGCCGCTGGGCAAGAAGCATCACCCCACGGTGAGGGTTCGCCAGTCCGCCAACCCGCCCGTGACGAAGTAAGCACGGGGCACACGGACAAGAACGCCTGTGGCCGGTCTCTCGACGAGGCCGGCCAGAGGCCAAAAAGACAGTACCTGCGATTTCTGGAGGCTGACCGGTTCGCCGGCCAGCCTCTTTGCTTGAGGGGAGCCTGCTTGCGCTCTCCCGCACGATTTCCTGCCCGGATTGTGGAGTTCCTGTTGCCGATGGGTTGTCAGCGGATGTGTCTCGACCGTCTTTTCACTTTGGATCGCCTTTGCCGCCGCATACGTCTTGTGTGCCTGATGGCGGCGGTTTTTGTTTTTGCCGCGGGACGCGGGTTCGGCGCGCAGCCATGGAGCACGGTCGGGCCTGACGGCGGCGATGCGCGCGTGTTTGCGGCAGTGCCGGGGGACGCGCAGCACCTGTACCTGGGCACGACGACGAGCTGGATCTACGAGTCGACCGACGGGGGCGCGCGCTGGCGGCACCTGGCCAAGCTGGGCACGGACGACTCGCTGGTGATCGACCACATTCTGGTGGACGAGAGCGACAGCAGAACGATCTTCGCGGCGGGGTGGACGCTCTCGCACCTGGGCGGCGGCCTGTGGGTGAGCCACGATGCCGGCGCGACGTGGGCCGAGGAGCCGGGCCTGAAGGGCCAATCAATTCGCGCGTTCGTGCAGGCGCCCTCGAATGCGCACATGCTGTTTGCGGGCACGCTGGAGGGCGTGTTCCGCAGCGAGGACAGCGGCGCGACATGGACGCAGATGAGCCCGAAGGGCAGCCGCGAGATTCACGAGGTGGAGTCGCTGGCGATCGATCCGGTGAACCCGGAGATTGTGTATGCGGGCACATGGCACCTGCCATGGAAGACGACGGACGGCGGCAAGACCTGGCACAACATCAAGCGGGGCGTAATCGACGACTCGGATGTGTTCTCGATCATCATCGACCCGGAGCGGCCGCGGGTGGTGTATGCGAGCGCGTGCAGCGGCATTTACAAGAGCGAGTCGGCGGGCGAGCTGTTTCGCAAGATTCAGGGGATTCCGGCGACGGCGCGGCGCACGCGCGTGCTGCGGCAGGACCCGGAGCGGCGCGAGACGGTGTATGCGGGCACGACCGAGGGCCTCTACAAGACGATGGACGGCGGGCGCACGTTCCGGCGCATGACGGGCGAGGACGTGATTGTGAACGACGTGTTCGTCGATCCGACGAACTCGAAGCGGGTGCTGCTGGCGACCGACCGCGGCGGCGTGCTGGCGAGCAATGATGGCGGCGTGACGTTTGCGCAGTCGAATACGGGCGTCTCCGAGCGCAAGGTGGAGGCGCTGCTGGTGGACCGCCTGAACCCGCGGCGGATTTATGCGGGCGTGGTGAACGACAAGGCCTACGGCGGCGTGTTTGTGTCCGACGACGGCGGCGCGCGGTGGAAGCAGATTGCCGACGGACTGGATGGACACGATGTGTTTGTGCTGGCCGAGGCCGCGGACGGCACGGTGCTGGCGGGGACCAACAGCGGCATCTATGCGCTGGAGCCGGGCGCGGCGCGCTGGGAGCCGCGAACCACGATTGTGAACACGCTGGTGAAGGTGAAGACCGAGACCGTGCGCGGCACGCACGTGAATATCGAGAAGCATGTGAAGGACCAGCCGCATGTGATGGACGGGCGCATTCTGGCGCTGGACCTGACGGGCGATGTGTGGCTGGCCTCGACCACAGGCGGCGTGTATACGAGCCGCGACAAGGGCGCGACATGGCAGGGCGCGCCGGTGCTGGGCGTGGCCGGGTATCTTTCGGTGGCGGTGCATGGGACGACGATGGCCGCGGCGCTGCCGACGGGGATTGTGATTTCGCACGACGCGGGCGAGACGTGGTGGCCGATGGGGATTCCCACGGTGCTGACGCGGATTCATCGCATTGCGTTCTCGCCGGATGGGACGCTGTGGATTGGCGCGCGCGAGGGCGTTTACTTTACGCGCGACGGCGGCAAGGAGTGGATGTGGGTGCACCGGCTGCCGCTGGTGGACCTCGACGATCTCTACTACGACGCGGACCTGGGCAAGCTGCTGGTGAGCTCGCGGGGCTCGGACTTTGTGTACGCGATTGACGCGAAGACGCTGGCGTGGAAGTGGTGGCAGACGGGGTACCGGATTTCCGCGGTGCGCACGGCGGACGGGCGGCTGCTGGCGGCGACGCTGGATAATGGCGTGCTGGTGGAGCCGGAAGGTGCTGAAGAGGTGGGACAGCGGTAATGCGCGTTTGGCTGGGAGGCATCGTGCTTTTCCACCCTTCGCTTCGCGAAGAATGGGGCACCCATTCTCTTGCTATGATTGTGTCGCCTGGCCGGGCTACCCGTCAACGCATCGCGGCCCATTCATCGCGATAAAGCTGCGATGAATGGGGCACAGCCCCCATACCCCATGGTGTACCTTCAGAATCGATGAGCGGGCCACCTGCCGACAAGGAGACAATCGATGAGCGCAAGCATGCGCCTGCGAAGTGCGGCAACGGTCATTGCCATCGTTTTTGGAATGAGTGCTACAGCAATCCATGCGAAACCGAGGCCATTGCCGCAGCGAAGCCGCACGCTGGTCTTGTCGCGGGCCGATTATCTCGATCGCGTAAAGGCGATTTGGCTGGCCCAGATGGTCGGACAGTGGACAGGGCTTGAGTTCGAGCACAAGCCTGCGTCGGTGTTA
>DASZRQ010000213.1:0-43679 GCA_035549115.1 Occallatibacter sp.
CGCGCCGTCATAGGCGCGGCTCGACGAACCAAATCCTGCATCGTAGATTGCATTGGTCACGGTATCTCCCTGTTTGAGCGCGCCGCGAAGCTGCCTGGCCCGCAGGCCGCGCTGGTACTGCAGCGGGCTCACGCCCATCGCCTGCTTGAAAAGCCGCTGCACGGTAAAAGGACTCATCTTCGCCACGCGGCCCAGTTCTTCCAGCCGTACCGGCCGACCGAGATTCTGTTCGAGGTGCTTGCGGACCGTCTCTACCGGGCTGCCCGGCACGGTGGTAGGTTTGCAGCGCTGGCAGGCACGAAAGCCCGCCGCCTGTGCCTCCGCAGCGGTCGCAAAGAAGCGCACATTTTCGCGGCGCGGCCGCCGGCTGGAGCAACCCGTCCGGCAAAAGACGCCGGTCGTGGTAACCCCATAGAAAAAATCCGCCGACTTGTCGCGCGCTAACACCCGCTGCCAGGCCTGCTCCGGGCCGATGGGGCCGGCCAGACTTGTCGCATTTCGCATTGTTGCGCTTGCTGCCATGAACCTGATCTTCGCCGATTGCGCCCTGGGCAGCACCCCGGTTCTTGCGCGCAATTCGGATTTTCTGTGGACCGCCACTGCATCAGACTCCGCGAGAGCGCAGCTCGGCCTCGGCACGCAGCAGATCCTCTTCCGTATCCACACCAATCGTGTCCGCCGGGGCTTCCGCCACATAAATCCCGATGCCGTTTTCAAGCAGCCGCAACTGTTCCAGCCGTTCCAGCGTCTCCAGCGGCGACGGCGGCAGCGCCGCAAACCGCTCCAGCGCCGCCTTGCGGTAGGCATAGATGCCGAGATGCTTCCGGTAGCCGGTGAAGCCGATGTGGTCGCGATCAAAAGGAATCGTGGCCCGCGAAAAATAGAGGGCACGGCCGTCGAGCGCCGTGACGACTTTCACGGCATTCGGATTGGCGAACTCCTCCGGCGGGCAGCGGACGGCCAGCGTGGCCACCTCCACCTCCGGCCGGACAAAGAACGCGAGCAGCGGCGGAAAGAAAGCCGTGGTCAGCGTCGGCTCATCGCCCTGGATGTTCACATATACATCGGCCTCGACCTGGCGCGCCACCTCCCGCACGCGGTCGGACCCACTGGCGCACTCCGGTGAGGTCATGGCAACGGGAATGTCCAGCTCGCGGCAAACGGCAGCCACCTCATCGGCGTCGGTCGCCACCAGCACCGGGTCCATCAGACCGGAACCAATAGCCGCACGCCACACCCACTCCACCATGGGCCGGCCGGCAATCTCGCGCAGAACCTTGCGGCTGAGCCGCGTGGAGCTGAGACGTGCCGGAATCACCCCGGCGACCCGCAACTTGCTCATGCAGGCGAGTCTACAGGACCGGCCACCCCGCATCGCGAGCCCCTTGCTGGCGGCGGTTTCCGGTGTTTGACCTTAACTTCAGCCGCCCGTATCATCTAGGAGGGCGCAGCCCCATCCGGCGGAGTAGCTCAGATGGTTAGAGCGACGGATTCATAACCCGTAGGTCGGCAGTTCGATCCTGCCCTCCGCCACCAAGCTAAAACCTTCGTTTCCCTTTCAGAATCAGCGCGCATCACCGGCTGCGGTATCATTGCGTCTATAGATTGCGCGGCTTTTTCTCCCAGTGAGCCGCTCCGGTGGTGTCTGTGTCCCGATTCTTTCAGCGTCTCGCGTTCGTGCTCGCCCTCGCGGTCTTTGCGGCTCTCGGTCTGGGCTTCGTCTTCGGCCAGTTTGGCTTTTTTGGCGTTCATGCCAGCACGGAGGATGACGGCGCCTACCGCCAGATGCACGTCTATGCCGAGGTGCTCAAGCGCATCCAGAGCGACTACGTGACCGAGCCGAACATCAACAAGGTGACCACCGGCGCGCTGCATGGCCTGCTTGAATCGCTCGATCCGGACTCCAGCTACCTGACTGCCTCCGAATACAAGATTTACAAGGACCGCCCGACGGCTGGCGAGGCCCAGGTGGGCATCACCGTCTCCAAGCGCTTTGGCTATGCCACGGTGGTAAGCATTACGCCCGGCTCGCCCGCGGACAAGGAACACATCAACGACGGCGACGTGATCGAATCGATCGACAATCAATCCACGCGCGACCTCTCCCTGGCCGTCATCCGCATGATGCTCGAAGGCAATCCCGGCACCACGGTCAATCTTTCGCTGGTGCGCCCGCGCAAGGCCGACCCCGACAAGATCGCGCTTACACGCACTGTCGTTGCCGAGCCCTCTCTCGCCGAGCAGCAGTACGATAACTCGACCATCCTCTATCTCAAGCCCGGCGTGCTCACCGCTGCGCGCGTGAATGAGATTGCAGCGCAGTTGAAGGCCGTGGGCAAGGCGCACAAGATTCTGCTCGACCTGCGCGACTGCTCGCAGGGCGACGCCACCGAAGGCCTGCGCCTGGCCAACTTCTTCCTGAAGCAGGGCACCATGGCCACACTCGACGGCCAGAAGTTCGCCACGCAGACGTTCACTGCCGATCCGTCGGTGTTCATCACCAGTGCGCCGCTTGCAGTGCTGGTCAACCGCGGCACATATGGCGCGGCGGAACTGACGGCGGACGCCATTGAAGGCGCGAAGCGCGGTGACGTGGTGGGCGAGCGCACCTTTGGCGAGGGTACCGTGCAGAAGACGATCGAGCTGCCCGATGGCGGCGCGCTTCTGTTGACCGTGGCCAAGTATGAGGGGCCGGACGGAAAGAAGATCGAGGACAACGCGGTGCTGCCGAATGTGCTGGTGGGCCAGTCGCAGGACGACGACTTTGACGACAGCACTCCGCCCAAAACCGACGAGCCGCTGAACAAGGCGCTGGATCTGCTCAAAGCCAAGAACAGCTAGTCTCCGCGCATGTGCCTGCGCTGGTTCTGCGCGTTGGTTTGCACCGGCCGCGTCATCGGGATCGTGCTAGCCTGAAGCTGTTGCGGCGCTCCCTGCGTGTGTCTGCCCATCGCTGTGCGGGCTGATCTGCGCGTGAATCTGGAGTCCGCCCTTCGGCGCTCCCCCAGGGCTCGTTGCCTGAGCGCCCATTGAGGCTGAAGCTCTTGGCTGCCACCCCCAATCCTCCCGCAAGGCCACGCGGACTTGGCCGCACGCACCGGCTTGATCCCGAGCCCGTGCCCGTCTTTCGCCGGCGCAAGCTGGTCGGCAAGTTCGCCCTTGCCGTGCTGGTGCTGCTGGCCATGGTCACCGGGTCGCTCTCCGGCCTCATGCTCGTGTACTCGGTTGACCTGCCGCAGATTCACGACCTCGAGCGCTATCGCCCTTCCACAACAACCGATCTCTACGACCGCAACGGCGCCATCATCGGTTCGTTCGCTCTTCAGCGGCGCGTCGTGGTCAACTACGACGGCTTTGCGCCTGTGCTGCGCCAGGCCGTCATCTCCATCGAAGACAAAAACTTCGAGTCGCACTGGGGCATCAACGTCTTTCGCATTGCCGGCGCCCTCTTTCATGACCTGCGCAGCCATGACCGCGCGCAGGGCGCCTCCACGCTCACCATGCAGTTGGCACGCAATCTCTTTCTCTCCTCCGAGCGCACATTCACCCGCAAGATTCAGGAAGCCTACCTCGCCATCCAGATCGAGCGCGCCTTTACCAAGCAGCAGATCTTCACGCTCTACGGCAACCAGATTTACCTCGGCAGCGGCATGTATGGCTTCGAAGCGGCCTCGGAGTTCTACTTCTCCAAGCACGCCAAAGACCTGACGCTGACCGAAGCGGCGTTGCTGGCGGGATTGCCGAAAGGCCCTGTTGCGTACTCGCCGATCCTGAATCCGGAGAAGGCCTTGCGCCGCCGCAACCTGGTGCTGAGCGAGATGGAATCCGACGGCGTGATTACCCATCAGCAGGCGGAGACTGCGCGGCAGGCGCCGCTGGGCCTGAAGATTTCGCAGCCGGATGCCTCGGTCGCGCCGTGGTTTCAGGAAGAGGTGCGCCTCGAGCTGGAGAAGCGCTTCGGAACCGAGGAAGTGCACGAGGCGGGCCTGAAGATCGAGACCACGCTCGACCTGAACCTGCAGAAGACCGCGAACAAGGCGGTGCTGGATGGCCTTGCCGCCTATGAGCGGCGGCACGGCTGGAAAGGCACTCTCAATAACGTGTTCGCCTCCGGCCAGACAATCGAGGATTACCGGCATCCGGACTGGGCCATGGAGAGCGGCCCCGGCGACTACGTGCACGCGGTGGTCACGCGGGCGCTGCCGCTGGAGATTCGCGCGCGCGTGGGCGATGGAGAAGTGGTGCTGCTGCCCGCCGACTGGCAGTGGACCGGCCAGCGTTACGGCGACACGCTGGTCAAGCCGGGCGACATTATTTATGTGCGCCTGAGCGATACGAAAGAAGGTACGGCGCGGCGCGCGACGCTGGAACAGGACTCCGGCGCACAGGGGGCGCTGCTGGCCATGGACAACACCTCCGGCGACGTGCTGGCCATGGTGGGCGGCCGCGATTTTGCCCTCTCCATGTTCAACCGCGCCACGCAGGCCGAGCGCCAGACGGGTTCGAGCTTCAAGCCTTATGTCTATGCCGCGGCGATGGAAGACGGCATGAAACCAGACGACATTATTGTCGATGCGCCGGTGAACTTTGGCGGATATGCACCGCACGACTACGAGAACGATTTCAAAGGGCCGATGACGCTGATTAACGCCTTTGCCGAGTCGCGCAATGTGCCCGCGGTCAAGCTGGCCGCGCGCGTAGGCATCCACAAAGTCATCGATCTTGCGCACCGCTTCGGCGTGACCACGGATATTCCGCCGTATCTGCCCATTGCGCTGGGCGCGGCCGAGATCACGCTGGAGCAGCAGGTGGCCTCCTACGCCGTGTTTCCCAACGATGGCATTCGCGTGGAGCCGCGGCTGATCCGCAAGGTGGAGAACTACGACGGCATCACGCTCTGGCAGGACCGGCCGGAGATCAACGAAGTTATCAGCCAGCAGACGGCGCGCTCCATGATGACGCTCTTCCAGGCCGTGACCGCACACGGCACCGGCGCTGCCGCTTCGCAACTGAAGCATCCGCTGGGCGGCAAGACGGGCACGACGAGCGACTTTACCGATGCGTGGTTCCTCGGCTTCTCGCCCTCGGTCACCTGCGGCGTGTGGGTGGGCTACGACAGCCGCCAGTCGCTGGGTGAAAAGGAAACCGGCGCGCGTGCGGCACTGCCCATCTGGATGGCCTTCATGAGCGAGGCCATCAAGGGCCGGGATGATGAGCAGTTTCTGGCCAACGAGCAGGACAATACGGATAAGGCCGCCGCGGAGGCTCCGGGCAGCGCGCTTATGAAGCCAGCCGGAAATAGCGTTTTGCCCGCGCCACATCCCGGAGGATCTGCGCCTTCAGCGCCTCCGGCGAGGGCCATGCAACCTCAGGCCGCAGCCGCAGCAGAAACTCGAGTTCGAGCGGCGTCTCCGCGGTCAGCGCAACGGGCTCGAAATTGAGCATGTGCGTCTCCACGCTGAAGCCCGCGCCAGCAAACGTGGGCCGGTTGCCGACGTTGGTCACAGCCTGAAAGCACCGGCCTCCGATCGACAGCCGCGAAACATACACGCCAAAGGCCGGCAGCAGGCCGCCGTACCCGGCCAGATTCACCGTCGGCACAAGCTGCTCCGTGCCTATGCCGCGGTCGCGCTTCTGCGTGGAGCGCACGGCAAAGGGACGGCCCAGCATCCAGCGCGCGCGTTTCATGTCGCCGGCGGCGACGGCCTCGCGCACGGCGGAGCTCGATACCTCCAGCCCATGCACGTGCAACGCGCGATGCACATGCAACGTGAAACCGAACTCCCTGCCAAATGCCGCCAGCTCCTCGACGCCGGCCTCGGCGCGGTGCCCGAAGCGGAAGTTGCCGCCCTCATGCAGGGCCCGCACGTGGAGCACGTCCACCAGCACATGCTGTACAAACTGCCGCGCGCCCAGATGCGCCAGGTCCGCATCGAAGGGCAGAACCAGCACGGCATCGATGCCCGTATGCGCCAGCAGGCGGACGCGCTCGGCAATGGGCGTCAGCAGCCGGGGAGCCTGCTCGGGACGCAGAAACTGATCGGGATGCGGATCGAAGGTGATCGCGATCGCCTTTGCCCCGAGAGCACGCGCCTGCTCCACGACCGCCGAGAGAATTTCGCGGTGGCCAAGATGCACGCCGTCAAAGTTGCCGATGGCCGCGACGGCCGGGCCAAAGCCGGTTGGCACCTCGGCCAGCGAGTGAAAGACGGGAATCGTGCGCTCCGTGCTCATAGCGTGATGGGGAAGGTCTGGCCGTCGCAGGCCAGTTGCATGGCTGCGGGCAGCCTGCGGTTGGTTTCCTCGTGGCCCAGTTCGTGCGAGATGTGCGTAAACCACGTCTGCCGCGCGCCGATGCGCTCGGCCCAGGCAACGGCCTGCTCCACGGTGGCGTGGCTGGGATGCGGCTTGTAGCGCAGGGCCGAAAGGATCAGGCAATCAAGCCCCGCAAGCAGCGCAAAGCTCGTCTCGGGAATGCCGCTCACATCGGTGAGGTAGGCCGTGTTTCCAAAGCGGAAGCCCGCGATCTGCATCCTGCCGTGCTCCACAGGCACGCGCAGGAACTCGACGCCGTGCACCAGCGTGCGCTCCTGCAGCGGCTCCAGATGCACGCGCGCACGATTGATGTAGGTGGCATCGGGCTTGAGCGTGTAATCGTAGACGCGCATCAGGACCTCGGCTGTCTCCTCCGAGGCATACAGAGGGATTTCGTGGCCGTTGCCGAAGAACGCGAATGTCAGCGGACGCAGATCATCCATGCCCAGGACATGATCGGCGTGGCCATGTGTGTAGAAGACCGCATCCACATGCGTGAGCCCCGCGCGCAGAGCCTGCTCACGAAAGTCCGGCCCAGTGTCGATGACGGCAATCCGCTCCTGTTCACCCTGCTGCCAGCGCAACAGAATGGAGGGACGCAATCGCCGGTCGTGGGGATCGGCTGAGGTGCACACTGCGCACCGGCATCCGAGCGTGGGAACGCCCATCGAGGTGCCGGTGCCCAGAAATGTGAGCTGTCCCTCCATGCGCCGGCGGATCAGTGCTTGCCTGGAGGCGGCGTTGGCGGCACGCTCTGCAGCGTGATCATGTTGGTGAGTTCAAGGAAGGCCATGCGCACATCGAAGAGCACCGTCTGCAGCATGCGGTCCTCGGCCTCAGACAGGTTGCCCTTGGTCTTCTCCGCGAGAACGCCGAGCAAGTCGATGGTCTGCCGCGCACCGAGAATGTCAATGCGGGGACGCTGCCCCTCCTGCGAACCCGCGCCCATCTGGATCATGGCCGAAAGATAGAGCTGCTGCACCAGGTGCTCGAAACCGACAGGCGGCTGAGCGCCTGCGCCGGGATTCTGCGCACGCACCAGGTCTTCGAGCCGCTGCGCGGAGGCATCGTAGGCCGACTTCTGCTGGCGACTCTCCTCGGCTGAAGGCGCGGGAGGCAGCTCGGGGAGCTGCTCCTCGGCCGCGGCCTCCGGTTCAGGCTTCTCCTCCGGCACCACAAGGCGCGGCCCCGCAGAGGGCTCCTCCGGCGCGGCCTCGGCCGGCTTCTGTGCCTGCTCTTTTTCTTCCTCGGCCGCCTTCATGCGGCGGCGATCGATCACTTCGAATTTCGGCGTATCGCTCATAGTCGTTTGTGTCCGTTCAAAAAGTCGGGGGCGCGGCCAGAATGCGGGCAGAACCGATGCCAGCCAGAATTGCGTAGTTCAACGGCTCGTTGCGGGTTTCAGCTTCCGCGCGCACCATGGCCAGCGCGAAGCTGCGGGTACAGCCGGGCAGCGGCAGCGTAGCCGCGCTGGTTATCGCGCCAACCGAGGCTCCATTCGCGGTCAGCTCCGCGCCGGCTGCCGGCAGCGGGCCATCCAGCTCCAGCAAACGCAGGTGGCGATGCACGTTGCCGCGCGAGCGGATGCGCTCGACGATCTCCTGGCCCAGATAGCAGCCCTTGCTGAAGTGCAGGGCGCGCAACTGTGAGGTTTCCTGCGGCAGGTCGCGCTCGGCGATGTCGATGCCATAGACCGGCATGCCCTCCGCGATGCGGAACGCCTCCAGCGAGGCGCAGCCCACGGGGCTCGCGCCGCCGGTGGTAATCATGCGCCAGAGCTTGCCGGCACCCTGCGCGGGCAGCCAGATCGTGTAATGCTCGGCGATGGTTCCAAAGCCGCGCTGGATGCGCAGGTCAAGCCCGTTCCACTCGATGCGCGTCGAGGTCATGGGATCTACCAGCGCGGGCAAACCCATACGCGTCAGCACCTCGCTGGCCTTTGGCCCGGTGAGGCCCAGCGCAGTCTCGGCGGTCGATGAATCCTGCCCGAGCGGGACCAGTTCCACATCGTCCATGATGATGAAGTGCTCGAGATGGGCCAGCAGCTTGTCCGCCTGGCTCGCTTCCAGCTCAAGCTCGAGGCTGTCGCCCTCGCGCCACACGGTCAGGTCGCCCTGGATGCGGCCCTGCGCGTTCAGCACCAGATTCCAGGCGCCGCCGTTCGAGGGCAGATCGTGGACGGTGTTGGTCACCATGCCGCTGAGCCAGCGGAAGCGGTCTTCGCCGCGCACGGCGATGCGCCGCAGCCAGCCAAGGTCGTGGACCGCGGCAGCAGAGGCCAGAGCCGCCGTTTCAGCGGCGGGCGCGTCCAACTCCCGTGGAGTCAGGACGCCGCGATACTCTGCAAGCTGCGCCGGTTTGGCCGCCGCGTGCAGTAGCACCGCAAGCGGCGTGGCGGCAGGAGTTATGGCAATAGCCGAGTCAGTCATAGGGGAGTCAATCCGCGGCCCGGCGCAGGCTTTTTCCGCACTTGGCGTGCGCTATGCCGCATCCTGATTATAGCCTTGGTATTGACCTCCCTGGCCCGGCCAGAGTAAGCCCAGCATTACGAGGAGATTGGATGTACAAGAAGGCCTTCCCGACCCGTGTTGCCGCGCTTCTTCCGGCTGTTCTGCTGATTCTAGGCCCGTTTACGGCCGCACTGGCCGCTCCGCCGCCGGAAAAGGCCGCCCGGCCCGCCCGCCCGGCGGCTCTGCAGGCCGCCGGCCAGAAGCCCGATACGACGAAGCCGGAGACACACATCACTCCGGAGCAGGCGCAGCAGCTCTTCGCGCTGGTCGATCAACTGCTCAAGTTTTCCTCCGAGGAGACCGGACTGCCCATCAAGGGCACCGTCAAGCGCCAGTTGACCACGCGGAAGGATGTCGAGAGCTACCTGACGGAAAAGTTCAACGAGGACGAGGACGCCAAGCGCATGCAGCGCAGCGAGATCGTGCTCAAGAAGTTTGGCCTGCTGGAGCGGGACTTCGACCTGAAGCCGTTTCTGCTCTCGCTGCTGGGCGAGCAGATCGAGGCCTACTACGACCCCAAGACCAAGACCGTGAACATGCTGGACTGGGTGAGCGTGGACGAGCAGAAGCCGGTGCTGGCCCACGAGCTAACCCATGCGCTGCAGGACCAGCGCGTGGGCCTGGAGACGTGGAGCGATCAGACGCCTCCCGATGTCTCAGTGAACGCGAGCGACGACAGCGTGCACCTGGCGAAGGACGAGTACGACACCGCGCGCGAGGCCGTGACCGAGGGTCAGGCGACGGCGGTGATGGTGGACAACATGCTTAAGCCAATGGGCCACAGCATCCTGAAGGACCCGGAAGTGGTGGAGGCGCTGAAACAGCAGATGGCCAGCGCCGGCGACTCGCCGATTCTGGCGCGGGCGCCGCGGCTGCTCTCCGAGTCACTGATGTTTCCCTACCGCGAGGGGCTGAGCTTCGAGCAGGATGTGTGGATGGATCAGGGACAGGTTCCGGCCTTTGCCGGCGCACTGGACCGGCCGCCGACATCGAGCTGGGAGATTCTCAATCCGCGGGAGTACGAGAAAGGGCATCGGCCGCCCGTGCCTCTGCTGCCCAATATTCATCCGCTGGTGGACAAGCTCTACAAGCCTTACGACATTGGCCAGGTAGGCCAGCTCGATGTACACATTCTCACCGGCATCTTTGGCGGTGACGCAGCGGCGCGCGACCTGACGCCTGCATGGGACGGCGGCATCTACTGGGCCGGACAGCGGCGCGATGCCACTCCGGCGCAGCAGGCCACCACCGGCTCCATCGCGCTGTTCTATCTCTCGGCGTGGAAGAGCGCGGCCTCCGCGCACGCCTTTGCCACGCTCTATGCGCAGGAGCTAGGCCGCAAATACTCCGGGCTCAAGCCGGACACGGCGGCGCAGCGCAGCGCGCCCAGCGTGGATGACGAGCAGGTGTACACCACGACCGAAGGCCCCGTGGTGATCACGACGCGCGGCAAGCTGGTGTTTGTGACAGAGAGCTTTGATCTCAGCCTGGCCCGCAAGCTGGCGGCGATGATCCTGGATGCGCAGGGCACGGGTGAGGTGAAGTTCGCCCGTGCGGACACACCCGCCGCGATGCAGGATGCGGCGCTAGCGCGGCGGCCGCTGACCGGCAGCCTGGTGGATTTCCTCTCCAACTGCGGCGTGATGAAGTCCGCGGTCGACGCGGCATACCGGGCCACGCACTAGGGCGCGGCGCTATGCCGCTTCCTTGTTGACGAGGTACTCGTCGACCAGCTCGGTCACCAGCACGGCCGTGGGCACGGCGACCATGGCGCCCACAATGCCGCCCAGCTCCGAGCCGACCAGCAGGGAGACGAGGATGGCCAGGCTGGGCAGACCGACCCGGCTCTGCATGATGCGCGGCACCAGGAACGAGTTCTCGATCTGCAGATAGATGAGATAAAAGATGGCGACGCCGGCCACGCGGCCCCAGGAATCCATCGCCGCCACCAGCAGCGCCAGCACGATGCAGATGGCCGCGCCCAGAATCGGGATGATGTTGAGCAGGCCGGTGAGAGCACCCAGCGCATAGGCATAACGCACGCCGAGAGCAAGATAGACGATGGTGCTGCACAGGCCGAGAATCAGCATGAGGCTGCCCTGCCCCAGCAGCCACTTGCCCATGCGCAGCTCCGCGCGGCGCAGTGTGCGGTCAAGCCGTGCGCGGTTCAAAGGTGGAAAGAAGGAGAGAAACCACTGGTAGGCGCTATCGCCGTCGAGGATGAAGTAGATGATGAGAATGAATCCCATCAGAATGCTGAAGACCGCGCCCGCCCAGTTCTTGACGGAAAAAAGCGCGTAGGTAGCGGCCTTGCTGGCCCAGTCCTGGATATGCGCGCTAAGCTCGTCGGTATCGATCTGGTCAGCGAAGGGAACGTGCTGCAGCTTGTCGATCCACACCGGCGCGCGCGAAGGCATCTCCTTGGAGAACTCGACGAGATCGCGCACCACCGGCGGCATGGCCACCGCGCCGAAGAGCACCAGCAGGCTTGCGGCAACCAGGGGTAGCACCAGTACGGCAATGTGTTTGAACGGCTGCCGGCGGCCCACATGCAGCGCGGCCACCCACTGCACCACCGGGGCAAGCACCACGGCGAACAGGCCGCAGACATAGAGCATGAGCAGCACGGTCCGCAACTGCCACGCCACATAACAGGCCAGCCCCAGAGCAAGCGCAAAAACGATGGTGCGGCGCGCGCTGTGCGCCTTGGAATCCGTTCCGCTCATCCGCGCGCTCGTGCCCTCCCAGGAAAGATCATGCCGTCATCGCTGCCGGTTATTGGTCTCCACCCAGAATGGAGCCGACAATGCCGCCAAGCAGCGCGCCGCCTGCCGCGGGACCCACATCGCGCCGCTCCACCTGCGGCAGGTACTCTGCAATTTGATGCGCCAGGCGCGAGATGGGCAGCGTCTGCAGCCACACACGGCCCGGACCGGCAAGCACGGCAAGAAAGAGGCCGTCGCCGCCGAAGATCATGTTCTTGATGCCGGGCACGGTCGTGATCTGGAAGGAAACCGAGGATTGGAACGCACCGACGTGGCCGGGATGCACGCGCAGCATCTCACCGGGCGCAAGGTCTTTCACGATCAGCTCGCCGGAAAGCTCCAGCCATGCCATGCCCATGCCGCTCAGCTTCTGGAGCAGAAAACCGTCGCCGCCGAAGATGCCTGCGCCCAGCGACTGCTGAAAGCCGACGCTGATCGTGACCTGCGGCGTGGCGCAGAGAAAGCCGTGGCGGTGCACCAGGTACTCCTGCCCCGACCCCACCTGCACCGGCACAATATGGCCCGGCACCTTGGTGGCAAAAGAGACCTCGCCGGGATACTGCCAGGCGCGATACTCGGTCATGAAGATGCTTCCGCCGCCCGCGACGCGCTTGAGGATGCCGAACAGGCCTCCGCCCCCGCCCATCTGCGTGTGCGTCGTCATCTGGATCGACGCGGTCATCCAGGAGAGCTCGCCGCTCTCGGAGAACACGCTCTCGTTGGGGTCAAGCTGGACATCGAGCACCGGCATGGTGGTGCCCTGAATTCGGGTCTGCATGGGGAGAATCCCTCCTGTTCAGGGCAGTGTACAGGCTGCCCGGCGCGGCGATGGGTGAAAATCCGTGTGCTGTTGAAAACGAAGACCGGGCTGAAAAAGTTCCCTGCGGCTACCAGCTCTCGAACTCGACCTGCGGCTGGCCCTCCGCATCGCGGCGCAGCATGGAGTGCTTCAGGAAGTGCGTATCGTCGCGCCGGGGATAATCGTTGCGGAAGTGCGCGCCCCGGCTCTCTCTCCGCGCGAGGGCCGAAAGCAGAATAGCGCGCGCCACGATGCACAGCGAGCGCGCCTCGACAAGCCGGCGGCTGATTTTGCCCTCGTGAGCCAGTTGCTCGACAGCCGAGGCGCATGCGGCAATGGCTTGCTCGCCCTCGCGCAGGCTGCTCTCTTCGCGCAGCAGGCCCGCGTGCAGCCACATCGCATGCTGCAGCGCGGCCATGTGCTTCTCCAGCAATGCTTCATCGGCGGCATCGAGCGGCAGGCACGCGAAAGACGGCGCATCGAGCGCGATGAAAGGCAGCGCATCCGCGAGCATGGCCTTTGCCGCGCGCGCGCCGAAGACCAGCCCTTCCAGCAGCGAGTTGGAGGCGAGCCGGTTGGCTCCATGTACGCCGGTGCAGGCGGCTTCTCCGGCGGCGTAGAGGCCGCGCAGCGTGGTGCGGCCATCAAGGCCGGTACGGATGCCGCCCATGAAGTAATGCGCGGCGGGGCGCACCGGGATGAGATGGCGGCGCAGGTCGAGGCCGTACTGCGCGAGAAACGCGCTGATGCCGGGAAAGCGCTCACGGGGATTGATCGCCGTGACATGGCGCATATCGAGGTGGACGACGCGGGTTGCGCCGGTGGCGGCATCGATGCTTTCGCGGGTGATGGCGCGCGCGACTACATCGCGCGGAGCCAGTTCCAGCAGCGGATGATAGTGCTCCATGAAGCGTTCGCCGGCGGCATTGCGCAGATACGCGTCCTCGCCGCGCAGCGCCTCGCTCAACAGGAAGCGCGGCGCGCCGGGCATGGAGAAAGCCGTAGGATGGAACTGGTAAAACTCCATGTCCGCAAGCGCGGCGCCGGCCTGGCATGCGAGTGCGATGCCATCGCCCGTGGCCACAGCGGGATTGGTCGTGTCGCTGTAGACCTGCCCGGCCCCGCCGGCGGCGATGAGTACGGCCCGCGCGCCGACACGCCGCATGCAACCCCTGCTATCAAGCAGATCAGCCCCCGCAATGCGGCCCCCAGCCTCGATGAGCGCGGTGACCGTGGTCCACTCGGCAAAGCGAATGCGCGGATGCGCGGCGGCAAAGACGGCGAGGGCCCGGCCGATCTCCGCGCCGGTGGCGTCTCCATTGGCATGCAGAATGCGCGGCAGGCTGTGCGCTCCCTCGCGGGTGCGCAGCAGGATGCCGTTCTCGCGGTCAAAGCGCGCACCCCACTCGATGAGCTCTTCCACGCGCCGGGGCCCCTCCGCGACGAGAACCCGCGCGGCGGGATGGTGGACGAGGCCGTCGCCTGCGCCCTCCGTGTCCCTGAGATGAAGAGCGATGTCTTCTTCGCCGCTCATGGCAACGGCGATGCCGCCCTGCGCGTAGTGCGTGTTCGACTCGGCGACCGCTTCCTTGGTGACCACGAGAACATCGCCATGTTCGGCCAGTTCCACGGCAGCGCGCAGGCCCGCAACGCCTGCGCCCATCACAAGAAAGTCCGTCCGCATTGCAACCGGCATAACCTTTGAGGGTATCACCGCTGTTTGATGACCGCCGTGCACGCACAGATGCGCGCGGCCGCATCCTTTAGGATGAAGAGAGCGAGTCATTCCGCGATGCAAACCATTCGAGTCGCAACACCTTCGGCGCGCTACGACGTGATCACCGGCAGCGGCCTTCTCTCCACGCTTGCGCCGCGCATCCAGCGCGCCGCGGGCCGCCTGCCGCGCCGCATCTTTGTGCTCACCTCGCCGGAGATCTGGGCATTGTGGGGCGAGACATTCTCCCAGTCCTTCGCCGAGCCGCCGATCGCCCTGTTTCTGCCCCCCGGCGAGCGGCACAAAACCATGGCCAGCGTGGAAAAGCTGCTGCGCCAGATGGTGACTGCGCGCGGCGACCGCAGTTCCCTGCTGATCGCCTTTGGCGGCGGCATTGTGGGTGACGTTGGCGGATTCACCGCCGCCATCTTCATGCGTGGCATTCCCTATGTGCAGGTGCCTACCACGTTTCTTGCGCAGGTGGACTCGTCCGTGGGCGGCAAGACCGGCGTGAACCTGCCCGAGGGCAAGAATCTTGCCGGCAGTTTTCATCATCCGCTTGCCGTGTTCGCGGATATCGACGTGCTGGGCACGCTGCCCGACCGCGAGCTGCGCGCCGGCCTGATGGAGAGCGTGAAGGCGGGCATCATTCGCGACCGCGCGCTGGTGCGCTTTATGGAAGAGCATGCGGAAGCGATTCTGCGCCGCGAGCCCAAGGCGCTGGAGAGGGTGATCGCCGCATCGATCCGCATGAAGGCCGACGTGGTGAATCGCGACGAGCGCGAGAGCGGGCTGCGCATGATTCTGAACCTGGGGCACACGGTGGGCCACGCAATCGAGTCGGCCACGCGCTACAAGGTGCTGCTGCACGGCGAAGCCGTGGGCTGGGGCATGATCGCGGCGCTCTCGCTGGCACGCAAGCGCGGCAACATTACCGGCGCGCAGTTCCAGCGGCTGGAGGATCTGATTTATCGCTATGGGCCTTTGCCCGCGCTCAAGCTGCGCGCGGCCAAACTGGTGGCCGGCACCGCGGCGGACAAGAAAAACGCAGGCGGCGTGCGGAGATTCGTGCTACCCATCGGCATTGGCGATGCGGGCGTGGTGGAAGACGTGACGCCGGCGGAGCTGGAGACTGCGGTGAGCTATATGCTGGCCAGCGCCAGGGAGCGCCGCGCCTGATGCCCGCGACCGGCGCAAGGCCCGTGGGCGCGGCGGACGAAGCGGCCGCGGCGCAATCCGTGCGGCAGATGTTCAACTCGATTGCGCCGCGCTACGACCTGCTGAACCATGTGCTCTCCGCCAACGTGGACCGGCTGTGGTGGCGGCGCACGGCGCGGCGGTTTCGCACAATTCTCGCCAATCCAGATGCGGCGGTGCTCGACATCTGCTGCGGCACGGGCGACATGACGCTGGCGCTGCTGAAGCATCGGCCCCAGGGCGCGCGGCCGATTCTGGCGGCGGATTTTGCGCGGGCCATGCTGGCGCGGGGCGCAGAGAAGTTTGCCACGCGGCCCCCGGACGCGCCTGCGGCGATTGCCCTGGAAGCCGACGCGCTGCATCTGCCTTTGCGGTCCGGATCGCTGGACCTGATTGTGACCGCCTTCGGCTTTCGCAACCTGGCAAACTATGAGGCCGGACTGCGCGAGTTCCACCGCGTGCTCAGGCCGGGCGGCCAGTTGGGCATTCTCGACTTCAGCGAGCCGGGCGGGCTGCTGGGCAAGGCCTACGCGGTGTACTTTCATCGCGTGCTGCCGTGGATTGGCCGCATGATCTGCGGCGCGGATGGACCCTACAACTATCTGCCCACCTCGGTGGGCAATTTTCCGCCGCCGCCGCAGATGCTGACGCTGATGAGCGCCTGCGGCTACGACGCGCCCGCCTGGCGGCCGTATACCTTCGGCATCGCCGGGTTGTACACGGCCACGCGCGCAGATGTAGCCTGAAGACGCATGTCCATGACCGCAGCCAGTTCGCCGCCCGAAGCGCCCGCGCTGGATGCCTCTGCGCACGCGCCCATCAAGCGGCGCGTGGCGCTGTTCTCCATGCTTGCGGCAGCCACCATGACCCTGCTGAAGGTAGCTGCCGGATTGCTTTCCGGCTCGCTGGGCGTGCTGTCGGATGCGGCACACTCGGGACTCGACCTGGCCGGCGCGGCGCTGACCTTCTTCTCCGTGCGCGTGGCAGACAAACCCGCCGACGAAGGCCATACCTACGGCCACGGCAAGTTCGAGAATCTCTCCTCGTTCGGCGAGGCAGGCCTGATGATCGTCTCCTCTGCATGGATCATCTGGGAGGCGATGCTGCGCATCGTGCGCAACAACGTGGAGCTGCATCACTCCATCTGGCCGGTGCTGGTGCTGTTCCTGTCGATCGCGGTGGACGTGTGGCGCTCGCGGCAGTTGCGCGCGGTGGCCGAGCGCACGGGCTCGCCAGCGCTGGCTACGGATGCCTTTCATTTTTCGTCGGACATCTGGGCGACCGCCGCTGTGCTTGTGGGTTTTGCGGCAAGCTGGCTTGGCCAGAGGTTCCACATTGAGTGGCTGCGGTTTGCTGATCCCTTCGCGGCGGTCGTGGTCTCGCTGATGATTCTGCGCATTACGGCGCGGCTGACGCGCGAGACGGTCGCCGTGCTGGTCGATGAGGTTCCCGCGGAGACGCGCGGGCGGATTGTGCATGCGGTGCAGCAGGTGCCGGGCGTGCTGGGCGTGGAGCAGGCGCGGGTGCGGCGGGCGGGCGCGGACTACTTCACCGACCTGACTCTGGCGCTGCCGCGCACTTCGACCTTCGAGCATACCGGTGAGCTGGTGCGCGAGGCCACCGATGCCGTGCACCGCGTGCTGCCGCAGGCGGATGTTGTCATTCATACCGTGCCGCGGCAGGCGCGCGCGGAAAGCATCTTTGACCGCGTGCGCGCCGTGGCCGCGCGAAACAACGTGAGCGTGCACGACCTCAGCATTCAGTCCCTGCAGGGCAAGCTGCGCGTGGAGCAGCACGTGGAGCTGGACGAGACGATGCCGCTGAAGCAGGCGCACGACTTTGTTTCGGAGCTGGAGAGCGAGATTCTGCAGGGGTCGCCGGAGATCGACTCCGTAGTGACACATATTGAGAGCGAGCCCGCGACGATTGAAACGCCCGGCGAAAACACCGTGGCCGATCGCCGCATCGAAGTGGCGCTGCGCGACGCGGCAAAGCATTTTCCTGAAATCCACGACGTGCATGAGATCAGCGTGGTGCGCGCGGGAGATCATATCGCGCTGGCATGCCACTGCACGCTGCCGGACGACCTGCCGATGATGCGCGTGCACGAGATCATCACGGCGCTGGAGGACCGCTTCAAGCTTGCATGCCCCGAGGTGCACCGCGTCACCATTCATCCCGAGCCAGCAACCGACAACACACGCTGAGGAAAGCGGGAAACATGATCGCACAAACGGAGTGGAAGCACGACGAAGTCTACGAGGGCCGCACGGAAAGCGGCAATACGGTTCAGTTCGATGCCAACTCCGCACACCAGTATGGACCGAGCCCCATGGAGGCCGTGCTGATGGCCCTGTGCAGTTGTACTTCAGTAGATGTGGTGGGCATTTTGAAGAAGAAGCGGCAAGCACTGACGGGGCTGCGCGTCTCCGCCGAGGCCACGCAGGCGGAGACCGCGCCGAAGGTGTTTACGAAGATTCATCTGACCTACACGGTGAGCGGCAGAGTGAGCCGCAAGGCGGCGGAAGACGCCGTCGCGCTCTCGAAGAACAAGTACTGCTCCGTCTCGCTGATGCTGTCGAAGGCGATGCCGATCGATTGCGCGATCGTGTTTGCCGATGGAGAGCCGGAACCATGAAGAAGCAGTTCCTGATCGGTCTGTTCCAGATGGCCTCTCTGGTGATGGTGCTGGTGGCCGTGGCGCTGCTCTCGGCCATCACCACGATGCACTTTGCGATTCATGGCGCGGAGGTGGACGTGCCCGCGCTGAAGGGCATGACTGTGGCCGAGGCGCGCAGCCAAACCGCCGGTCTGGGGCTCACGCTGGATGTGGACAATCGCTACTATTCCGGCGACGTGGCCGCGGGACACATTCTGTCGCAATCGCCCGCGCCAGGCACGGTGGTGCGCCGCGAGTGGCGCGTGCGCGTGGCGGAGAGCCTGGGTCCGCAGAAGGTGGATGTGCCGGATACTGTTGGCAGCGACCAGCGGCTGGCCGCGCTGCAACTGCGGCGCGCGGGCCTGGATGTGAGCACGGTGGCGCGTCTGCCGTGGGATGGCGCGGCCGAGGGCGACGTGATTGCACAGGACCCTCCGGCCCATGCGCAGGGAATTGCACGGCCCAGCGTGAGCCTGCTGACGGCAGCGCCGCCGGATACGAGCGCCGATGGATTTGTGATGCCCGACCTGACCGGCATGCCCGTGGTGACGGCGCAGCAGCAGCTTGCGGCCGTTGGCATCAAAACGGCAACACCCACCTTCGTCGATGTACCGATTCCGCCGGTGGGAGCGGCCGGCACAACGCCAGCCCCGCCCACAGCGCCGGGATCGGTCGTGGGCCAACAGCCAGCGGCTGGGGCGCGCGTCGACCAGACAACACAGGTGCAACTCAACGTCGCCAAGTAAGCGCTACGAAGAGCGCGCTGGCGCATCGAATGGAATAGATGACTCCCAGGCCCTCCGGCTCCGGCCGTGACTTTTCTCATGCATGGCGCGCGCTGCGCCATCGCAACTTTCGCCTCTTCTTCAGCGGGCAAAGCATCTCGCTCATCGGCACGTGGATGACGCGGGTAGCTACGTCGTGGCTCGTCTACCGGCTGACCGGTTCGGCGCTGCTGCTGGGCACGGTGGGTTTTGCCGGGCAGATTCCCACGTTTCTGCTGGCGCCCTTTGCCGGCGTGATCGTCGACCGCATCGACCGGCACAAGGTGCTGATCTGGACGCAAGCGCTGGCCATGGTGCAGTCGCTGGCGATGGCGGCGCTGACCCTGGCGCACCGCATCACAGTCGGCGAGATTCTGGCGCTCAGCGCCTTTCAGGGCTTCATCAACGCCTTCGACATGCCGGGGCGGCAATCGTTCATGGTCAAGATGGTGGAGAAGCGCGAGGATCTCTCGAACGCAATCGCCATCAACTCGTCGATGGTGAATATGGCGCGGCTCGTGGGGCCGTCGCTCGCGGGACTGCTGATTGCGGCAACGAACGAGGGCTGGTGCTTCCTGGTCGACGGCGTGAGCTACATCGCGGTGATCATCTCGCTGCTGATGATGCGCCTGCCCAAGACCGCGGAGGAGCGCCACGCAGCCTCGATGGTGGAGCAGTTGCGCGAAGGCTGGACCTATGTCTCAGGGTTCCGGCCATTGCGCACCATTCTGCTGCTGTTTGCGCTGCTGAGCCTGATGGGCTGGCCCTTCATGGTGCTGATGCCGGTGTTTGCGGCGCAGGTGCTGCACGGCGGGCCGCACGCGCTGGGCTTTCTGATGGGCGCAGTGGGCGTGGGCTCGCTGATCTCCGCTCTAAGCCTTGTCGTGCGCAAATCCGTGCGCGGGCTGGCACGCATGATTCCCATTGCGGCGGTGGCGTTCGGCACGGGGCTCATCTGTTTCGGGCTCTCCACGTCGCTTGCGCTTTCCCTGCCGCTGATGCTGCTGACCGGCTTCGGCATGATGCAGGGACTCACGTCGAGCAACACCATCATCCAGACCTTGGTGGACGAAAAGATGCGCGGGCGGGTGATGAGCTACTACACCATGGCCTTTGTGGGCATGGCTCCGTTTGGCAGCCTGCTGGCGGGCGCGATGGCGCATGCCATCGGCGCGCCGCACACGGTGATTGTGAACGGCATTGCCTGCATTCTGGGCGGAATCTGGTTCTGGTCGCAACTGCCGGCGCTGCGCAAGGAGATGCGGCCCATCTACGAGCGGCTGGGCATTGTGCCGCAGAGGACTCCGATGGTGGAAGAGGCCACCGAGGGCTGAGCCGGCAGCTATGATGGACTGCGTTGAGAGAGGATGCGGCGATGGGATTGCATGAGGACCTGGCGCAGATTGAGAAGCAGGAACGCGAGCTGGCTTTTGCCCGCTTTGACGCGGGCATGGCGTGGGAGCTTGGCGCGGGATTGCAGGTGCTGGCGGCCGAGCGCAGGCTGCCGGTGGTGATCGACGTGCGGCGTTTTGGGCAGCCACTGTTCTATACCGCGCTGGAAGGAACGACGCCGGACAACGTGGAGTGGGTGCGGCGCAAGAGCAACGTGGTGGCGCGGTTCCATCGCAGTTCATATGCGATTGGCCTGAAGGAAAAAATCAAGGGCGAGACTCTGCTGGAAAGCCAGGGATTGCCGACGGCCGACTACGCGACGCATGGCGGATCGTTTCCGATCACGGTTGCGGGAGCGGGCGCGATTGGCAGCGTGACGGTTTCCGGACTGCCGCAGCGGGCGGACCATGAGTTGGTGATCGAGGCGCTGTGCGACCTGCTTGGCCGCAACTACGAGGAACTGCGGCTGGCGAAGGAATAACGGCTCAGCCAGCGGATTTCTCGAGCATGGCGATAAAGAAGCCGTCCGTGCCGAGCGCGCCGGGCAGCAAGCGAAGATAGCCTTCCGCGGTGATGCAGGCGCGAAGCTGATCCGTACCATGCGCAGTGAGGATGTCTTCATGACGCATGGCTTCGAGGCGCTGCGCAGGCGGTACAAGACGCAGGCCGGGCGAGGCAGCGAGGGTCGCGGCGACGACTTCTTCGTTTTCTTCCGGCTCCATGGAACAGGTGGAATAGACGATGCGGCCGCCGGGACGGGCAGCGCGGATGGCCGCGGCCAGAATCGCTTGCTGGCGCTCGGCCTGGCGTGCAAACTCGGCGGGATCGAGACGGTGGCGAATCTCGGGATTGCGGCCGAGAGTGCCGGTGCCGCTGCAAGGGGCGTCGACGAGAACGAGATCGTACAGCGGCTCATCGGTGAGTGCAGCGGCATCAGCGAGGCGGCACACGATGCGGCTGCCAAGAGGCGCGAGGCGCTGGCGGAGTTGCACGATGCGGGGCTCGCTGGAGTCGACGGCGACAAGCTGCGCCTGCGGATTGCGCTCGGCGAGGATGAGGGTTTTGCCGCCAGGCGCGGCGCAGCAGTCGAGAATCGCCACACCGTGACCGGCGATTTCAGCAACGAACTGCGAGCCTTCGTCCTGCAGGCGCGTGCGAGCCTCGCTGCGTGCCGCGATGGCAGTGAGGTCTCCGCTGACGACAGGACGCGCGGCGGTGAGAAGCGCTGCGGGCGCGAGGACGATGCCCTCGCCGGCCAATTCCCTTTCGGCGGCTTCGCTGGCGAGGCGGAGGGTCGGTCGGGCCTGACGCTGACCATACGCACAGAGGGTAAGCGTAGCGGCTTCGCCATAATGACGCTGCCAGCGCTCGACCATCCATGCGGGATAGGCGTTGACGGCATCATTCTCCGTGAGCGGCGCGGGATGCGCGGCGAGCTTGCGGAGCACGGCGTTGACCATGCCGGAGGCGAAGCGATGCCCGGCGCGCTTGGCGAGCTCGACGCTTTCGTCGATGACGGCGCGGGCGGGAATGCGATCCAGGGAGAAAAGCTGCAGCGCGCCGAGGCGCAGAGCGAGGCGGATGTCCGTATCGAGCTTCGCGTTGGGCCGCGCGAGCAACGGACGGATGCGCGCATCGAGCACAAGCTGCCAGCGCAGCGTGCCGAGGACGAGGGCAGTGGTGAGATTGCGGTCCGCGGCGGAGAGCCTGGCGATCTTCGCAGCGCGCAGCAGATCGTCACTGTGCGCCGGGCCGCGCTCGACGGCTTTGAGGATGTCGAAGGCTGCCGCGCGGGCCGGAGAAACGGCAGGCATCGCGCTTACCCGAGCCGCGCGCCAGCGCGCAACTGCATGCCGCGCAGGAATTCGGCCGCGGACATGCGCTTTTTGCCTTCGAGCTGGACTTCGATGAGCTCAAGCCAAGTGTTTTGCGCGCAGGAGACGAAGAGGCGGTCGCCGTCGAGCTGGGTCTGGCCGGGCTGCGCATCGGCGGGCGCAACAAGGCTCCAACTCTCCGCAACATCCATGCGATGCACGATGAGTTTTTTGCCGTTGAGCGCGGTGAATGCGCCGGGCCAGGGCTGAAAGCCGCGACCGCGATTCTTCAACTCGGTTGCGGTATACGAGGCGAAGTTCATCGCGCCGTCTTCGCGGGTGAGCAGCGGCGCGAGGGTGGCGAGGGCGTGCTCCTGTGGGCGGGGCGTGATGGAGCCGTGCTCCAAACCGGCCAGGGTTTCGACGACGAGGGGCGCGCCGCGCTCGGCGAGGACAGTGAAGAGATCGGCGGCGGTCTGATCGGGGGCGATTTCGATCTGCTGCTGCAAGAGGATCGGCCCGGTGTCGAGGCCCTCCTCCAGCAGCATAGTGGTGTTGCCGGTGACGGTTTCGCCCTCGGCGACAGCCCACTGGATTGGCGCGGCGCCGCGGTACTTCGGCAGCAGCGAGGCGTGCAGGTTGATGCAGCCGAGACGCGGCAGTGCGAGCATCCACGGCGGAATGATGCGGCCATAGGCGACGACGACGATAGCGTCCGGTGCGATGGACTCAAGCTGCGCACGAAATTCTGTGTTGTTGCGAATCTTCTCCGGCTGCGTGACGGGCATGCCGGCGGCAAGGGCGGCCTGCTTGACGGGCGGAGCGGCGAGTTCCTGCGCGCGGCCGACGGGCTTGTCCGGCTGGGTGACGGCGAGGGCGATTTCGTGGCCTGCGCCGCGCAGCGCCTCCAGTGTGGGCACGGCAAAACGCGGCGTGCCGCAGAAGACCAGCTTCACGCGCTCACCAGGCGCCTTCGCGCTGCATCTTGCGAATCTTGCGCAGCGTGAGGTCGCGCTTGAGGGCGCTCATGCGGTAAATGAAGACGACGCCGTCTAGGTGGTCGATCTCATGCTGGAAGGCGCGGGAGAGCAGTTCCTCGCCGTCCATCTCGAACCACTTGCCTTCGACATCCTGGGCGCGGACGCGGACCTTGAAGGCGCGGGGAATCTTCTCGCGGATTTCAGGGAAGCTGAGGCAGCCTTCCTCCTCGTACTGCTTGCCTTCGCGGGCAATGATCTCAGGGTTGATGAGGACGAGCTTCTGCGCGGGGTCCTTGCCGCCGCTGAGATCGATGACGGTGACGCGCTTGGCCACGCCCACCTGCTGCGCGGCGAGGCCGATGCCCTGCGAAGCATACATGGTCTCGAACATGTCGGCGACGAACTTGCGCAGCTCACCGTTGAATTCGGTAACGGGCTCGCCGGGCTGCTGCAGAACCGGCTCGGGATATTTGACGACTTTGAGGATCATGCTTCTTGCTTAAAAACTCCGTATCTGTTCGATGTATCCATCGAAATTCCGTTTCATCTCGAGGGCGGAGTCTCCGCCGAACTTCTGCTGGACGAGGCCGGCGACGGTAAGAGCGACCATGGCTTCCGCGGCGACACCGGCTGCGGGCACCACGCAGATGTCGCTGCGCTCGTAGCTTGCGCTGGTCTTCTCGCGGGTGTCAAAGCGGACCGACTCCAGCGGCTTGCGCAGCGTGGAGATGGGCTTGAGATAACCGCGAATGACCAGGTCTTCGCCATTGGAGGTGCCGCCCTCAACGCCGCCCGCGTTGTTCTGTTCGCGGACGAAGCGGGTGGGCTTGCCGGTGTCCTCGGCAGCGTAGTGGATCGGATCGTGGACGGCAGAACCAAAGGACTCCGCAGCGACGACGCCGCGGCCAATTTCGACGGCTTTGACGGCTTGCAAACTCATGACGGACCAAGCGAGCAGGCCGTCGAGGCGCTCGTCCCAGTTGGCATAGGTGCCAAGACCGGCGGGCACGTTGTGCACGACGACTTCAAAGACGCCGCCGACGGTGTCTCCGGTGCGGGAGGCGTGCTCGACCTCACCCTTCATCAGGGATTCAGTTTCGGGATCGACGCAGCTCAGGAGGACTTCGTCCTTTGCGGCGACGGAGACGATTTCATCCCAGGCAGCGGTGCGCGCGAGCTCGACGCGGCCCACGCGGATGACATGGCTGGCGATCTCGATGCCGAGGAAGCGAAGCATGAGCTTGGCGAAGCCGCCGGCTGCGACGCGGGCGGTGGACTCACGGGCGGAGGCGCGCTCCAGGACATAACGCGCGTCCGGGAAGTTGTACTTGAGCGCTCCGGCAAGGTCGGCGTGGCCGGGACGCGGCGAGGCGACGGCCTGATGCATGGCCGGGTCGCCGGCTTCGACGGGCAGCTTTTCTTCCCAGTTCTTCCAGTCGCGGTTGACGATCTCGATGGCGACGGGTGAGCCGATGGTTTTGCCGTGGCGCACGCCGCTGAGGATGTGGATCTTGTCGGTTTCGATCTTCATGCGGCCGCCGCGGCCATAGCCCTGCTGGCGACGCCAGAGCTCGCGGTTGATGAAACCGATGTCGACGGGAATGCCGGCCGGGAGCCCGGAGACGAGCGCGATGAGGGCTTCGCCGTGCGACTCGCCGGCGGTGGAAAAGCGGATCATATCTCCTTGATTGTAATGGAACAGAGATCAGTTCACAGTTCGTAGTTCATAGTTCGTGGTTCATAGTATGCTGCGGTGCATATGAGTTCCTTTCTCTTCAAGACTGAGCCTGAGGTTTACTCCTTCGACGACTTTCTGCGCGATGGCGAGACGATCTGGGATGGCGTGACAAACCCGACCGCGGTAAAACATCTGCGCGAGATGAAGGCCGGGACGAAATGGATCTTCTACCACACGGGCGACGAGCGGACGGCTGTGGGCACGGGCACGGTGGTGAGCGTGGACCCGAGCAATCCCAAGGTGCCGGTGGTGAAGGTGAAAGCTGGCAAGCGGCTGAAGACGCCGAAGACGCTGGCGGCGATCAAGGCGGAGAAGCTGTTTGCCGATTCGCCGCTGGTGTTGATCGGGCGGCTGTCGGTGGTTCCGCTGACCGAGGCGCAGTGGGAATGGTTCTTGAGCTGATTTCTGCACTGTTTCTGGTGCATTTCGGGCGCAAAGCCGAAAAAAGCAGAAGTAAGGTTACCCCCAGGAGGGGGAGGGGGTATGCCCTTCTCCCCGGCATCGGGTTGCGCAGAGTCAACCTGGGTGTTCCGCGAGCAGACAGTGGAGCGCAGTTTGCACATCATTGTGGCCTCCTGAGCAGGACGTAGCGTCCGGATGGTGGACTTCTCTTCTATTCTGCGCTTTCCGCGGAAATAATATGCAACGAAGCACGCGGCGCTACCCTCATGGAATGAGCCGGTTGGAGAAAAATGCGCTGGTGCGGGGCTTGACACAGCCGCCGGGGGCACAGAAGGCGCGTGCCGGCAGACGCGATGCCTGGGCCGAACGGCGTGTAAGCAATTTACCTATCAAATTACCAATCAAAGGCGGCCGAAACCGGCCGATAAGATGTGCGTGAGCACACAGCCCGAATCCGCCTCCATCCGTGAATCCATGCCCCCGCTCCCGGTTGAAGCGCAGCCGGTGGACGAGCCGACACACGAAGGCCGCAGCGGCGAGAAAAGCACATGCGACCGTGCCCCGGCGAACGCGGGAGGGCCGGACAATCTGCTGCCATGGGTGGTCCGCTCGCTTCCGAAAGAAGAGCTGGAGCTGGCGGCGCAGAAGCGGGCCGCCGACTCAAAGAGCTGGCTGCGACGCTGGCTCAATCCCGATCCGCCGGACCCACGGAGAGCGCCGCGGCTGAGGCTGCCGTGGATCGATGCTTATTTCTTTACCGGAGGGAAGCCGGAGCCGCACCGGATTCGCGACATCAGCGCGACAGGCGTGTACGTCATGGCCGAGGACCGGTGGTATATGGGCACGGTGGTGCGGATTACGCTGGTGGACCGCAGGCTGCCGATCAAGGACCGCTCTCTGACAGTGCATGCGAAGGTGGTGCGCTGGGGCAACGACGGCACCGCGTTCCAATATGTGCTGGAGGATGAGAACGAATCCCGCCGCCGCACGACCACGGCCGATGTGCCGATCGCGGGCATTGGCAGGATACAGGCCGAGTCGTTTCTGGAACGGGTGATGAGTCCCGCGTAGAACCTGCGCGGCGGCGCATATCCGCAGCGGCGGGTCTTTCCCAAAGGGAGAGCCCGCCTTTCTATTTGAGCCCGCCGCGCTGGGTGCGCGCAAAGCCGGCAACGGCAAGCAGCAGGTCGCGCATGTGCGGCGTGAAACTGCGCCGGGATACCGAGGGCTGGGCAAAGCTGAAGCACCAGTAAACCAGTGAACCCAGGTAGACGCCGATGACAAAGCGGTTGGCGACGATGGCCAGCTTTTCCGAGGCGAAGTGGTCCGCGAGGAGTGTGGCAAGGACGCTTGCCAGCGCATAGGCTCCAAAGCCGGTGGCCACCTGCAACTCGCGATCGCGCCAACTGAGCGAGAGCCAATGGCTGAAGGCGACGAGCACGAGAAGGAGAATCAGGCGGACAAGGGCGACGGTCTTGCTGAGGTGAAAGAGGAAGTTCAACCCATGGGACTGATGCCCGAACGACGACGCGGTAAAAGGCCAGAGAGCCGCGGCGAAGAGCAGGATGCTGAGCACCACGATGAAGATGCTCCTGCGCGACAGAGCGGGCCAAAGCGGACGCAGGACGGACCAGCCCAGCTCAATCAGGACGGCGAGCTGAAAGAGGGTGTCCGAGCCGATCTGCACCAGATAGACGTTGATGCCGTAAGAGGATGGCGCGAGCGCGGTGCGAATGTAGACGGCGAGATTCGCGGTGAGGTCGAAGCAGCAGTAGAGGGAGAAAACGGGCAGGATTCTCCAGATGCGGCGGTAGAACAGGAGAGCGATGACGGCTGCCTCAACCGCGATAGGGGCGAGCCAGAGCGCTTTGTCCAGCCAGTTCATGGCAAGCAATGCGGTTGAGTGTAGCAGTAAAAAGAGCGATCAGCGACGATTGCCGAGCTACTGCACTGCCTTAAGCCAGTCCCTGGTGGAGAGCATCTGGCGGTTGTCGAGGGCCCAGACGCGGCCGGTAAGGTCCTCCGGACTTTTCCCTTCCCTGGCGCATTTCTCAAATTCAGACAGGATGGCCTGCATCTTGGCGTCGAGGTCGTCGACGAAGTTGAGGACGAGGGCCTCGGGGATCATGGGGAGCTTGGGCGAGCCGAACTCGAGCTTGCCGTGATGGGAGAGGATCATGTGCACAACGATGGTGCGCAGGCGGGGCGGGAAGCCGGGCAGAGAGTCGATGGTCTTTTCGACGAGATCGATGCCGAGCTGGATGTGCCCGAGGAGGGTGCCCTCGACGGTGTACTCGAAGCCGGTTTCCCAGGCGAGCTCGTAGATTTTACCGATGTCGTGGAGGATGACGCCGGTGAGGAGCAGGTCGCGGTGGAGGATGGGATAGTTGGACGCGACGCGGTCGGCGAGGCGAAGGAGGCTGACGACGTGCTCCAGCAGGCCGCCGAGCCAGGCGTGATGGAGCTGGCGGGCGGCGGGAGCTTCGCGGTAAGCGCGGGCGATGGCTGGTTCGGCGAGCAGCGCGGTGAGCAGGCGTTTGAGGTCCGTGTCGGTAAAGCTCTCGATGAAGCCCATGAGCGTGCGCCAGAGCTCGTCCACGTCGTAGGCGGTGGAGGGCAGCATGTCTGCCCGGTCAGCCTCGGCGGGGGTGGCCTTGCGCAACTGCTCGACCTTGATCTGCAGGCGGTCATCGAAGCGAGTGACGGCGCCGCGGATTTTGACGATGTCGCCCTGTTCGGCGGCCCCGATGCGCGCGTCGGCCGGATCCCAGACGCGGGCTTCCAACTGGCCGGTTTTGTCGCCAAGAATGAGATTGAGATAGGGCTTGTTGGTGCGTGTGCTGCGGATCTGCCTGAGGAGCAGGAGGAAGAAACCGTCGAAGACGCGGTTCTCCTCGAATGCGGCGAGATCGGCGATGTAGGTGTCCTTCATGGTTTCGGTTCCCAGTTCACAGTGGTCAGTTCACAGTTCGTAGTTGGCAGTTCCTGGTTCAAGGCTAATGCCTGGGGGCGTTTGTTGCAGAGATTGATTGTGGAGGAAAGAGCCGCATGAAGAAAGGCGCAGCCGCCGGGGGCTGCGCCTTTGGGCGCTGGATGGGTTGAGAACCTACTGCTGCGGAGCAGGCTGTTGCGGGGCGGGCTGGCCCGTGGTGGAGGGAGCCGGGGCCGGGGCCGGCGCACCCTGGACGGGCGGAACGGGCGTGGGCTGCGGAGTCTGCTTCTGCTGCTGTTCCTCGGGCGTTTTGGGCCGCTCGCTCATGCGGGTCTTCTCGCCGGTGGAGGTGCCCTTCTTTTTCTTCTTGGTGGTATCGCCGTTGAGGCCGAAGGCCGCGGACTGGGTCTGGCGGTCGGCGACTTCACCCGAGTCTGCCGGAGCGGGCGTCATGGCATCGCGCTGCTCCTGCACGCGAATGCTCTTCTTGGGCTGTTTGGGCTCGCGGGCACGATCGCTGAAGCGGGTCTTCTTGTGCTCGGGCTCCGGCTCAAGCGGATTGGGAGGCTCGTCTGCCGCGGCGGTCTGCTGGTTGGGCACCGCGCCCGCATCCTCGGTCTCGCGCGCGGGCGAGTCAGGGAGGGTTTCCTGCGGGGCCCTGCCGAAGCGAATCTTTTCCTTCTTGCCGGGCTTGAGGCTGGCCTCTTTCTTCTCGTCCTTCCTGCCTTTTTTACCGGAGGGCTGCGCAGGCTTTTCCGCAGTCAGCACAGCAGGCTCGGACTTCTGGCGAAAGCCACGGCCGGTCTCGCGGAAGCGGGTGCGCTCGACCTTGCGCTTCTTTTTGGACGAGGGCGGTGTATAAGCCGAGTAGGAGATGGGCACGACGCGCTTGTTGGGGCTGGCGCCGGTGTCGGTATAGCCGTCCTTGATGGCGATGTAGGAGTCTTCGCGCATCTTGGTGAGATAGTCACGGATGGCGGGCTCCATGCGGGTCATGAAGTAGTTCTGCTCGACATCGGACTCGACATCCTTGAAGGGCGCGATGCCGCCCGCGATGTGCGCCTCCACCTTGAAGATGACGAAGCCCTGCTTGGTGCGGATGGGCTCGGTGTACTCGCCGGCCTTCATGTTGAAGACCTTGTCCTCAAAGACCTGGGCGAGCTGGCCGCGCTTGTAGGCGCCGAGCTCTCCGCCAGAAGCGGCGGTGGTGCCGTTGCTGAAGGAACGGGCAAGCTGCCCGAAGTCGCCGCCGGCGTGGAGCTTGGCCTCAATATCGTTGGCTTTGGCCTGAGCCGCGGCTACTTTCTGCGCATCGTCAGCGGACTGCGTATCCGTGCCGGTGGAGACGAGAATTTCGGCAAGCTGCACGCTCTCGGGGCGGGCGTAGTCCTGCTTGTGGGCCTCGTAGTAGCGCTGCACCTCGCCGGGCGTGATGCTGATGCGGTTGCCGACCTCCTGGCGCATCACCTCCTGGGTGATGATGCCATTGCGGATGTTGGCCTTGAAGTCCTCATAGTTGACGCCCTGCTGCTCGGCGGCCTTTTCGAGGTCGTCCATGCTGGCGAGGTTGTACTGCTTGCGAATCTCATTGAGGCGATTGATGAGCTCGGTTTCGCCGGTGATGCCGAGCTCATGGCCCTTGGAGAGCCAGAGCTGCTGATCGATGAGGTTGCGGAGCAGATCCTTGTGAGCATCGGAGATCTCCTGCATGGAGGCGCCGCGCTGGCGCTCTTCCTGATCGAGCTCCTTCATGGCACGGTCGTAGTCGGCGTTGGTGATGATCTGGTCGTTGACGCGAGCGATGATCTCGGCAACGGTCTCGCCCCCGTAGGGGCTGGCCGGTGCGGCGGCGCGGGCCTGAGCCGAAGCGGAAGGGGCAAGCAGCGCCGTAACCATCACGAAAGCCGCGGGAATGCGAAGAAGTCTCAAAGTCATAAGGGCGACACAAAGGCGGAGGGCGCGGAGGCGGCCCCCTGAACCATAGACGCCATTGTAAATGGAGGGATAGCGGCAGAGCGATGCGCAGGACGAAACTGCCGCGAAAGGATGGCAGAATCGGCCTGCGCAAACGGCAAAACAGGCGGTTACGAGTGGCGGACTACCCGCTCCGGGACGGGCGGCGTCTAATAGCGCGGGTGCTATACTCAAGCCCAAGACTGCGCTGCGCGGCCCTGTGGAGGTATCTGCCGCGGCGGCGGTCCGGAGGTACCTTCCAGCCATGACTCCCCGTGCCCGCCGGGCATTTTTCTCCCTCGTTCTCTTCTTTACCGTGTGCGCTCTGGTGGGCAGCGTGATGCAGCGCAAGGTGGGCGCGCAGTCCTCCGAGGACGAGAGCCAGATTCGCGACAGCCTGAAGACGTTCACGGACGTGTACGCGCTGGTGGAACAGAACTACGCCGACCCGGTCCAGGGCGACAAGGCCGACACGGCGATCTATGACGGGGCTATTCCGGGGATGCTGCGAGTGCTGGACCCGCACTCGAATTTCTACGACCCGAAGGCCTACGCGAAGATGCGCGAGGACCAGCGCGGCCACTACTACGGCGTGGGCATGGTGATCCAACAGCAGCCGGACCCGAACGGCCAGTCGCACGTGGTGGTGATTACGCCGTATGAGAACACGCCGTCGTTCCGCGCGGGCATCCGGCCGGGCGACGTGATTGTGGCGATCGATGGCAAGAACGCGCAGGGCATGACCTCCGACGATGTGGCGAAGGCGCTGAAAGGGCCCAAGGGCACGCACGTGCAGGTCTCGATGGCGCGCGAAGGCCACGCCGAGCCGCTGGTGTTCGACCTGGTGCGCGACGAGATTCCGCACCCCTCGGTGGACCTGGCCTTCGAGATCAAGCCGGGCGTGGGCTACATTCATCTGACGCAGTTCCAGGAGACTACCGGCGACGAAGTGCGCAGCGCGATTGACAGCTTTGGCAATCTGCACGGCCTGGTGCTGGACCTGCGCAACAACCCCGGCGGCCTGCTGAGCCAGGCGGTGGACGTGTGCGACCACCTGCTGCAGAAGGGGCAGACGATTGTGTCGCAGCGGGGACGGGCGTATCCCGACCAGGTGTACACGGCAACTCACGGCAACGATGGAAAGAACTTTCCGATCGTAGTGCTGGTGAACCGCAACACGGCCTCAGCGGCGGAGATTGTGAGCGGCGCGCTGCAGGACCACGACCGGGCGCTGATCGTGGGCGAGACGACCTTCGGCAAGGGCCTGGTGCAGACGGTCTACAACCTGAGCGAGAACACCGGGCTGGCGCTGACCACGTATCACTACTACACACCGTCAGGACGGCTGATTCAGCGCAACTACGCGGGGGTTTCGCTGTACGACTACTACTACAACCACGCGGGCGCGCTGGCGGCGAACTCCAGCAACCGCGAGGTGAAGCTGACCGACTCCGGCCGCACGGTGTACGGCGGCGGCGGCATTACGCCGGACGAGAAGATCGAGGCGCCGAAGAGCAACGACTTCCAGGATCAACTGCTCTACAAGCAGATCTTCTTCCATTTCGCGGCGCACTACCTGGCGAACCGGACCGTGGACAAGAATTTCCAGGTGGACGACGCGGTGATGAAGGACTTCAAGGACTACCTGACGAGCCAGAACATCGCCTGGACCGACAAGGACATCAACGGCGTGAGCGACTGGCTGAAGGTGAGCATCAAGCAGTACATCATTACCAGCCAGTTCGGACAACTGCAGGGTCTGCGGGTGATTGCGGACTGGGATCCGGAGATTCAGAAGGCGCTGACCTTCCTGCCAGAGGCGCAGGCTCTGGAAGACCATGCGCACAAGGTGCTGGCCGAGAAGGCCGAGGCGCGGAACCCCGCGCAGAGCGCTGCGGCGGCGCAGCAATAAAACCGGCTGCGGCTTGAAACCAAGGGTATCCCCAAGGGGATGCCCTTTGCATTTCAACGCTGGCTGGCTTCTCCGGCGGCGACACGGCGATTGAACTCCGCGGACTGGCCGCGCGGCACACTCAAGGATTGCCAGCCGGCGGATGCGAAATGCCTGGCGAGAAAAACGATCTGCCCGATGTGATAGGGATAATGCGCAAGCTGGCGATTGATGGCCTGCAGCACGGAGTGGGCCTCGCCACGAATGGTGACGGTGCGGGCGAGGTCCTCGTCAGTGAGGGATTCCAGCGCGGCGAAGAAGCAGGCCCAGCCGGATTCCCATTCGGCGAGCAGAGCGGCGCGCGTGGCGGGCGGATCGACGAACTCGCTGTCGCGATCGCGGCTGGGCTTTTCGCCGTCGGTGGTGAGGAAGCCGGTCCAGCGGGAGCGCATGTTGCCCACCATGTGCTTGACGATGATGGCGATGGAGTTGGATTCCGCATCGGGCACGGCGAAGAGATGCTCGTCGGCAACCTGGGCAATGGCGCGGTCGGCGAGGCACTTGTAGTGGCGGAAGAGCGGAAGGGCATCCGCGAGGTAGGATGTGGTGAACTCAAGCGCCATGGCGGTAGAAGTCAGGCCGCGAAGGGCTTCCCTGTCGTTTGATCGCCGAGGCCTTCCAGAAGACCCGCAATCGAGATGTCCTCATCGAGAGCCTCCCAATGCAGGCCGCGGCTGCTGATGCGCACACCGGCGCGCTGCTCCGGGCTGCTCTGCAGGAGCCGGGGAAACCACGCGAGCGGCACGCCGATTGTGCGGCCATCGCTCAACTCGACCCACATGCAATCGGCGTCGAAGCGCACGCTCGTGGCACTAACGGAAGAATTCATTCCACGCCCTCTCGATCCGGTCCCGGTTTGCCTCAACGATCTCAAGAAGCTCGCGCAAAGTGCGCGCGTCGTAGCCATCATTGTAGGCCACACGCACCTCCGGATGCAGCCAGAATTTCGCCTCGCGGTTCTCCTTCTCCACGTGCACATGAGCAGGCTCGCGGGGCGAGCCCTCGTTCGAGTAGAAGAAGAAGCGGAAGCCCCGCTCGCGAAACACTTCGGGCATCGTGCAGCCTACTTCTCGTCGGCATAGATTTCGATGAGCGGCTGGCCGCCCTCGGCCTGGCGGGCGCGGTACATGCCGGGGGTGTTGAAGCTCCAGGCCATCTGGCCGTCGGGGGTGATGGCTATGACGCCGCCGTCGCCGTGCAGACCCTCGAGCTCCTTGTGGATGACTTCATCGGCGGCCTGCTGCAGCGGCAGGTGTTCGAAGCGGACGAGGTCGCAGACCTCGCGGGCGACGCCGAGACGGATGAAGTACTCGCCGGTGCCGGTGCCGGAGACGGCGCAGGACTGATTGGAGGCGTAGGTGCCCGCGCCGATGATGGGCGAGTCGCCGACGCGGCCCCATTTCTTGGCGGTGAGGCCGCCGGTGGACGTGCCCGCGGCGATGTTGCCATGGATGTCGAGCGCGACAACGCCGACGGTGCCGTACTTGTGGGCCTGGGGCGGCTCAAGCTCGGCGACAGGTGTTGCAGGCGCGGGCGGCGCACCGGCGGGACGCGGCGGAATGGGCAGGCCCTGCTGTTTGAGCTCCTTGACCAGCCCCTGCCAGCGGCGCTCCGTGAAGAAGAAGCTGGGATCGACCTGCTCCAGGCCGACCTGCGCGGCAAAGGCGTCCGCTCCGGCGCCGATGAGCATGACGTGCGGGGATTTTTCCATGACGGCGCGGGCCAGGCTGATGGGATGGCGAGTGCGGGTGACACCAGCAACGGCGCCGGCCATGAGATTTGAGCCGTCCATGATGGCGGCATCGAGCTCGTTCCTGCCCTGGGCGGTAAAGACCGCGCCGCGGCCGGCATTGAAGAGCGGGTTGTCCTCGAAGATCCGGATGGTGGCCTCAACCGCATCCAGCGACGAGCCGCCGCGGGCGAGCACATCACTGCCAGCCTTGAGGCCCTCCGCGAGCGCGGCGCGATAGGCGGCCTCAGCCTGCGGGCTCATCAACGAGCGCTCGATGACGCCAGCTCCGCCATGGAGGACAATGGCCCACTTATGCGCGGGCTGCTGAGCGGGAGCGGCAACGCAGAGAACGAAAAGCAGTGCGGCGGGAAGAATCTGCGAGAAACGGGAGCTGGACACGAGAAGCCTCAGTGGGTGCGCAACAGACGCGCGGAAGTTAGAGCTATCGTAGCCCGCTGAGACGCGATGGCCAAAGAAAAAGGGCATGACGGCCAAAGCCGCCATGCCCGATGTTGACGATGCCGCGAAGGCTAGAAGGTGAACTTCGCAGAGACCTGCAACTGGCGCGGGCCGTAGAGGCCGTTGCTGGTGCCGCTCATGTGGCCGAAGGCACTGAGGCCGGTACCGGCATAGGGCGAGATGCAGCCCTGCACCACAGAGCCGGTGGGTGCGCTGCCACCGCTATTGCAGGTGGCGGAGCTTCCGGATGCGGTCGTGTATGCCGAGTAGGTCGTGTTCACGCTGGTGATGATGAGGTGGTTGGCTACGTTGAAAGCATCCCCCACGATCTGGAAGTGATACTTGTCCCCGATGCGGAAATCCCGCGCGATGCGGAAGTCCGCGCTGTTGAAGCCGGGGCCGGTGATGCTGTTGCGGCCGATTTGCGGAGGACGGCCGGTGGTGGGACCGCCAGAGCCGGAGCTGATGGCGCCACCGTAGATGCCGCCGTCGGCACCGTAGCTGGTGGAGCTGGTGGAACCGCTGTAGACAGTGCCGCTCATGCCGAGGAAGATGGGCTCACCGCCCGAAGCGACTTCATCGCCCGAGAAGGTGAAGTCATCGAGCAGGGTGCGGACGATCTTGTTGTCCATCATGATGTGCGGCTGCCAGGAAAGGGCAAGGGTGAAGCGGTTGCGGATGTCGATGTCTGACGGTCCGTTCTCGCCGCGGATGTTGTTGGGATCGAGCGGTGTGTCGCCGCCGTAGAAGGTACCATTGTTGCCCTGCACCTGGCCGGTATCGGTGGCCTTGGCCCAGGTGTAGTTGGCCAGTACCTCAAGTCCGTTGGCAAAAGGACGGCGCATGGTAACGGCCATGGAGTTGTACCAGGTGTTGGCCACGCTGAAGCCGGTGTTGTAGGTGGCCAGCGAGGTGTTGCGGCGATCGGTCGGGCGATAGACCGGCACCGTGAGCTGCTTGACGAAGTTGCCGCTGGCATCGAGCACGTTGTAGCTGCGGAGGCCGCTGGGGGTCTGGCCGATGAGGTTGGCATCGACGAAGACCGGCAGGCGCATGCCACGAGTGCCGACGTATCCGACTGTGAGCGAGAGCTTGCCCGGCAGGGCCTGCTCGATGGAGAGATTCGCCTCATGCGCGTAAGGTGGAACGAAGTTGGGATCGAGGCCGTGGAAGCTCTGCGGACCGAGCTTGGAAGGACCGTTGATCGCCGATTCCGCGCCGCCATCTGGATGCAGCGAACCCGAGAGCGACGGACCTGTGGGCAGGAACGGCACGTTGGGGTACTGCAGGCTGGTGTCTGTGGTCGGCACCGTGGGGCATGTGGAGGTGGGCGTGCCTACGCTGGCGCGGCATCCCGTGTAGTTGTAGTTGATCTGGACGACGCCGTTCTCCACACGCATGGCGTAGTAGGTGCTGCCCTGGTTGAGCGCCGAGAAGAGGCCATAACCGCCGCGCACGATGGTGTTGCCACTCTTGTACGGGCTCCAGGAGAAGCCGACGCGCGGCTGCACGCGATCGAGCACGTTCTTGATGGTCTGGCTGTAATAGGTGGAGATCGGAGCGTAGTTGTTGTTGATCAGGCCAGGGGGCGGAGTCAACTGCACGTCGTAGCGAACGCCCGCGGTGAGGGTGAAGTTGGGGCGCAGCTTCCAGGAGTCTTCCGCGAAGCCGTCGAACATCTTCATCCAGAAGTCATCCTTGCCCTGTGTACCTGCCTTGGTGTTCACCACATCGACGGTCTGGACAAAGCTGCTGTAGTGGAAGCCGGCGTAAGGATCGGTATCGCCAGACTGGCCCTGGAAAGCATCGGCAATCCAGTCAGCGAATGCCGCTGCGGGGGTGGACTCGCTGTAGCTGTAGAGACCGCCGCCCTGGTAGAGGTTGATCATGACCTCGTGCACGATGTTGGCATCGCCGCCGAATTTGAAGTTGTGACGGCCATGCACCTTGGAGAAGACATCGGTGGCCTGGATGCGATGCTCATCGGGCTCGGCGATACGGGGCAGCGCGTTCGGCATGCCGTAGGTGACGACGCCGGTAGCAATGCTGGGACCAGGGGCATTTTCGCCGGCGGTCTCAAGATCGCGACCCCACTGCAGGTGGACCTGGTTCACAGCGGTATCCGAAACGACCGTGGTCAGGCCGCCGACCAGGAAGCGCTCGTGATAGCTTGTCGGGCCGTTGGTGCTGGGCGAGCTATTGGTGAAGGTGTTCGCCGGGCTGTAGCCGTAGGTGCTGTCGAAGTTGGCGAAGTTGAAGTCGGCGAAGGCGTCGTTTTTCGAGTTGATGTGATAGTCGAGACGCGGGAAGAAGAGATTTTCCTTGGCGAAACGCGAAGGCGGCTCATCGCCGGGTCCGACGTTGGCGACGCTGAGCAGGAAGTTGATTCCAGCCAGGCACTGGGTGTTGGTGATGGTGGTGGGGCACTGAGTGGGCGAAATCACCGTACCACCGGCATTGCTTGCCGTGGACGTGGTGGTGATGGTGTTGGAGTCCGAGTAGAGGACGCGGCCAACACGGCGGAAGCCGTCGTAGGTGAAGAAGTAAAAGAGACGGTCCTTGATGATGGGTCCGCCGACCGAGCCGCCGAACTGGTTCTGCTGGTGGATGGGCTGGGTGAGCAGGAAGGGCGTGGCGTGATTGTAGAGAGCCTGGTACTTGCTATAGGGGTCGAGAGCGTTCAGGTCGGGATAGCGGAGGGCCCAGAAAAGATCGCCGTGCAGGGTGTTTGTGCCTGACTTGGTGATGGCGTTGACCTGACCGCCGGCAGCCTGCCCGAACTCGACCGAGTAGTTGGAGGTTTCAGTCTGGAACTCCTTGATGGAGTCGAGCGAGTAGACATAGGGAGCGCCGGAGGCTCGGCCGCGGGCTTCGCTGAAGAGCATCTGGTTGTTGTTGGCGCCGTCAACGTAGTTCTGGTTGTAGAGGCCGCTGATGCCGTGGAAGCTGACCAGGCCGCTGCCGCCATCCTGCGTGACGTTGGGCGTGAGAAGAACGAAGCTGCTCCAGTTGCGGGTGGGAACGGGCAGGTTCTGCACAAGCTGCTGATCGAGGACCTGCGAAACCTCGGTCTTTTCGGGGTCGAGCAGCGGCGTCTCGCTGGTGACCTCAACGGTGCTGGCCGCCGACTGCACGGTCAGGGTGAGGTTGATGGTGAGAGTCTGGCCGACAAGCAGCGTGAGGTTGTTGGCCTCGACCTTGCCGAAGCCCGTGCCGCTGGCAGACACCCTATAGTGGCCGGGCAGCAGGAAGGGCGCGCTGTAGAGGCCGTCTGTGTTCGTGGTGTAGGTGTGCACCACACCGGTGTCGGTGTTAGTCACGGTTACGGTTGCACCGGCGACGACAGCCTGGCTGGCATCGAGAATCGTGCCGGAGATGGTGCCGGCGCCGGAGTTCTGCGCATGGGCGGGCAGCGCAGTGAAACCGAGCAGAGCAAGGCAGAAGAGCATGCCGCCAAGGAAGCGGCGACACGTCATGGAGAGCGCGTGATTGAGAGTCATTGCGTTCTGTTCTCCTCAAAATGTGTTGCGTGCAGAGAGCGATGGTGTTGTGTCAGGTTGTAGACGAATGGCTTTTTGAACGTTGGGAAATCCGCAAGCTGCCCGTTGAGCTGCGGGCAGACGCAATGCGAGGGCAGCAACTACGAGTTCCTCGCGACATCCCTGCTGAGAGGGTCAGGTGGGTGGGCACCCTTCCGGCCCGGTTCAGCGGGTCAGAACTGCATGACCACGGGTAATGCGTATGTCTCTACATTATCCCAATCTGCTGTTGCCGTCAGGTTAAAACCGCAGCACTGCGAGGTTTTCCTCTCTCACCATGAGAAATTCACGCGGCCCTGCATATGATCGAAGCATGGCGCGCTCCTTGTTTCTCTCCACCACGGCGGCATATCCGCTTATCTTCTTAAACCTGCTTGCCTTGCCGCTCGCGGCACAGACGAAGCCGATTGCCGTGAAGGTGGTGGTGGTGGCCATGTTCGAAATCGGACACGACACCGGAGATGCACCGGGAGAGTTGCAATATTGGGTGGAACGCGACCATCTGGACCGGATTTTTCCTCTGCCCGCGGGCTACCACGCGGTGCGCATAAACAACGCGGGCGAGATGGCGGTGCTGACCGGACAGGGCACTGCAAATGCCGCATCGACGATTATGGCGCTGGGCATGGACCCGCGCTTCGACCTGACCCACGCGTACTGGATTATCGCCGGCATTGCAGGAGGACATCCGCAGAGGATCTCTCTGGGATCGGCGGCGTGGGCGCGGTGGGTTGTGGATGCCGACCTTGCCTACGAGATTGACCCGCGGGAGATTCCGGCGGGATGGACGACCGGGTATATCCCGCTGCGCAAGGCAAAGCCTTTTGAAGAGCCGGCCGCGCCGACGGAAAACCAGGTGTTTGAAGTGAACCCCGCGCTGATGCAGTGGGCCTACGAGCTGACGAAGAATGCGCCGCTGGCGGACTCCGCGAAGCTGAAGAGGGTGCGTAGCGAGTTTCCCGGCGCGGAGGCGCAGAGGCCGCCGCATGTGACGGAGGGCGACGAGATCTCGTCCTCGACCTACTGGCATGGCAAGCTGCTGGATGCGTGGGCAGACCAGTGGATGAGCTATTTCACGAACGGCGAAGGGCAGTTTGCGACCACGGCGATGGAGGACACGGGAACACTGCTCTCGCTGAAGCATCTGGCCGCGGCCGGGCGCGTGGATTACCAGCGCGTGCTGGTGCTGCGCACGGTGAGCAACTACGACCAGCAGCCGCCGGGGATGAATGCCGCCGACAGCCTGGCGCGGCAGCGCATTGGCGCTTACAGCGCATATCTGCCGGCGCTAGAAGCCGCCTACCAGGTGGGGCACACGGTGGTGAACGAGTTGCTGACACACTGGACGAAGTACGAGACGGCGATTCCGGCGGCGCAGCCGCCTGGTACGCATTAAAGCGCGGCTCCCGACTGGCCGCGGCGCGCCCTTGGCGAAGGCGGGTGCGGCGATAGAGAATGCTTGAGTTCTGAAAAATTGCACGGCGCACAGGCTCGGGGACCGCAGCGTGCGTGGCGAGAGAAGGCTCGATGCATTCGGTCTGGTTCGGTGAGTTTCTGGGCACGCTGGTTTTGATTTTGCTTGGCGGCGGCGTGAATGCCGGTGTGACGCTACGCAAATCCTATGCCGCGGACGCGGGATGGATGGCGGTGGCGACGGGCTGGGCACTGGCAGTGCTGTGCGGCGTGCTGACAGCGCAGGCCTTCGGCAGCCCATTCGCGCATCTGAATCCGGCGATCTCCCTGGCGAGCGCAGTGATGACAGGCGACTACTCGCACCTGGCGAGCTTCTGGTCCGCGCAACTGCTGGGGGCGATGGCCGGAGCGTCGCTGATGGCGCTGCACTATGCGCCGCACTGGGCGGCGACAGAAGATGCGAGCGCGAAGCTGGGCATCTTTTGTACCGGACCTGCGATTGCGCAGCCGGTGGCCAATGTGCTGAGCGAAGTGATTGGCACGATGGTGCTGGTGGTGGTGGCCGTGGCGATTGGCTCGCATGGTGTGGCGGCGGCGGGGACTGCGGCGGGCGTGGGCCAGTGGCTGGTGGCAAGCCTAGTGTGGGGCATCGGGCTCTCGCTGGGCGGCACGACAGGCTACGCGATCAATCCCGCGCGCGACCTGGGGCCACGGCTGATGCATTTTCTGCTGCCGATTCCGGGCAAGGGCGGCTCAAACTGGGGCTATGCGTGGATCCCGGTGCTGGGGCCACTGGCAGGCGGCGTGCTGGCGGCGCTGCTGCTGCGTGCAGCGCACGTGTAACGGCGCATTCGCGCGCTACTGCACTTCAATCATGATTTTGCCGAAGCGGGCGGGCTCGCTGCTCCAGCTTGCGAAGATGGCTGGCGCTTCATCGAGAGGGATGACGTGGGTGACGGCGTCGCTGACCGGGAAGCGATGGGCTTCGAGCATGCGAATCACGTCGCGGAAGTCCTCGGGCTGGGCGTTGCGTGAGCCAAGGATGTCGAGCTCCTTCTGCACGAAGAGGCGGGTTTCGTAGGCGACCTGCTCCTTGGCGTAGCCGATATAGACAACGCGGCCGGTGAAGGCGACCTCTTCGACGGCGGCGCGGAAGGTTTGCGGCAGGCCAATGGCTTCGATGATGACGTCGGGACCGCGGCCTGCAGTGAGGGAGACGAGTTCATTGTGCAGATCGGATTGCGCGGTGTTGATGGTGTGCGCTGCGCCAGCCTTGCAGGCGGTGGCGAGCTTGGCGTCATCCACGTCGACAGCGATGACGGCGGCTCCGCGAAAGGCCGCGCCAGCGACCGCTCCGAGGCCAACGCCGCCGCAACCGAAGACGGCGACGGTATCATCCTGCACGATGCGTCCGCGCGCCGCGGCGTGGAAGCCGACGGTGAGCGGCTCGACGAGGCAAAGCTCGCGCAGGCTGAGCTCGGCGCGATAGAGGCGCGATGCGGGCACGATGATCTGCTGGGTGAGCGCGCCATCGCGCTGCACGCCGAGAGTCTGGTTGAACTGGCAGGCATTGGGCCGCTGGCGCAGGCAGGAGGCGCACTGGCCGCAGCTTGTGTAGGGCGAGAGCGTGACCGGTGTGCCGGGCTGCCACTCGGGATGATGGGGATTGAGCGCGGCGACGGTGGCGGCAACCTCGTGGCCCGGAATGCGCGGGAAGCTGACGAGCGGATTGCGGCCGCGATAGGAGTTGAGGTCGCTGCCGCAGAGGCCCACCATGCACACGTCGAGCAGGATGCCGCCGGGACCGGGAACGGGCTCCGGCAGGCCGGTGCGGACGATGGCTTTGCCGGGTTCCTCGAAGAGGAGGGCTTTCATGCGGGCTCCTGACGGGCGGCGTGCGCAGCACAAGGATAGCCGAGCACGCTATGCTTGCTGACGGGAAGCGACATGGCGGAATCCGTTCTTCAACTCGACCCTCGCGATAACGTGCTGGTGGCGCTGCAGCCGCTGGCGGCTGGAACCACCGTTTCGGCTGGCACGGTGCAGTGCACGGTGAAGGAAACGATCCGGGCAAAACACAAGGTGGCGCTCGAAGACCTCGCGCGGGGCGCGCTGATCCGCATGTACGGCATGGTGGTGGGCGAGGCGACGCAGGAAATTCCGCAGGGCGGGCTGATTGCGACGCGCAATGTGCGGCACCGCGCGGAAGAGTACACGGCCACGCGGCATCCGGTGACGTTTGCGCTGCCCGATCCAGGGCCATGGGCGCAGCGCACATTCATGGGCTACCACCGCGCCGACGGGCAGGTGGGCACGCGCAACTACTGGATCGTGCTGCCGCTGGTGTTTTGCGAGAACCGCAACGTGGAGCGGATGCGGGAGGCGCTGGAGGAGGAGCTGGGCTACGGCGGCGCGGCGAACAGCTATCGCAGCCATGTGCGGGAGCTGGTGCGGCGCGAGACGAATGGACATGCGGCGGACGAGTTGACGCAGGTCCGCAGCGAGCGCGTGTTTCCCAACCTGGATGGCATCCGGTTTTTGACGCACGAGGGCGGATGCGGCGGAACCCGGCAGGACGCGCAGGCGCTGTGCGGGCTGCTGGCTGGATATATCCATCATCCCAATGTGGCGGGCGCAACGGTGCTGAGCCTGGGCTGCCAGAATGCGCAGGCGGCGATGCTGCTGGACGAGCTGCGGGCGCGCGATCCGGAGATGCGCAAGCCGGTGCTGGTGTTCGATCAACAGAAGTCGGGGCGCGAGCAGGCGCTGATGACGCGGGCGCTGGAGGAGACCTTTGCCGCGCTGGCGGAGGCGAACCGCGCGGAACGTGCGCCGGCGCCGCTCTCCGCGCTGACGGTGGGATTGAAGTGCGGCGGGTCGGACGGATTCAGCGGCATCTCGGCCAATCCGGCGCTGGGGTATTTGTCGGACCTGCTGGGCGAGCTGGGCGGGCGCACGCTGCTGAGCGAGTTTCCGGAGCTGCATGGCGTGGAGCAGGAGCTGATCAACCGCTGCGCGACGGATGAACTGGCGCAGAAGTTCTACGACCTGATGCATGCGTATGCGGCGCGGGCCAAGGCGGTGCACTCGGGGTTCGACATGAATCCCTCGCCGGGCAACATTGCCGACGGGCTGATCACGGATGCGATCAAGTCCGCGGGAGCGGCGCGCAAGGGCGGCGTTGCGCCGGTGCGCGACGTGATCGACTTTCCTGCTTACGCGACGACGCCGGGGCTGAACCTGCTGTGCACGCCGGGCAACGATGTGGAGTGCGTGACGGCGCAGGCGGGCTCCGGTGCAAACCTGGTGCTGTTTACCACCGGGCTGGGCACGCCGACAGGAAATCCGGTTGCGCCGGTGATCAAGGTGTCGACGAACACGGCTCTGGCGGAGCGGATGGGCGACATCATCGACTTCGACGCGGGCGGCATTGTGACCGGCGAGATGACGATTGCCGCGTGCGGAGAGAAGCTGCTCGATCTTTGCGTCGAGGTGGCGAGCGGCCAGCGGCAGACGAAGGCCGAACTGCTGGGGCAGAACGACTTCATCCCGTGGAAACGCGGGGTTTCGCTCTAGCGAAGGCTACTCCAGCAGCGACGCGGCGACGGCGAGCGCGGTGAGGGCCGCGGTTTCCGCGCGCAGAATGCGGGGACCGAGCGAGACGGCACGCCAGCCATTGGCATCGAAGAGGGCTTCCTCGTCCGGAGCCCATCCCCCTTCAGGACCAAGAGCAAATTCCAGCACAGGCGTCTCGTTGCCGGCAGCGGCGATGGCTTCTTCAAGTGCGGCGCGCAGGGTGATGGAGCGCTCCTGCTCGGCAAGCACGAGACGCGCGGCGGTGGATTCAACCTTGACGCGCGCGGCGAGCGTGACGGGATCGTGAATGACGGGAATGTCGGAACGGCGGGCCTGCTGCGCAGCCTCATGCGCGATGCGACGCCAGCGCTCGACACGCTTCTGGGCAGCCTGCGCGAGATGCTTTTCACTGCGGCGGGCAAGGACCGGAGCGATGGCAGAGACGCCCAGCTCGGTGGCTTTCTCGATGGCCCACTCCATGCGATCGAACTTATAGACCGACATTACCAGCGTAATGGGAAGCGCAGGGTCGGCTTTGAGCTCGGCGACGAGATTGAAGCGCGCTTCGGGCTGGCCATTCTCTCCCGCGCGCTCGATGGCGGCAAGCGTTGCGTGAAAGACGCGGCCTCCGGCAACAACGTCGGCCTCCATGCCAAGCTCCGCGCGCAGCACGCGAAGAAGATGCTCGGCCTGCGCGCCGGTGAGTGTTGCGGTGGCTTCGTCCCAGTGTTCAGCAATCCAGCGTCTACGCGTCATCGCCTGTATTGATGCACCTTTCGCGCTTTTAGTCTACCGCGCGCAGAAACACTGAGGGGGATGCTTTGAAGCATCCCCCTCAGTGTTGCCTTTTGGTTGGTTGACCCGTTACTTCTTCTTCGCGGCTTTCTTCGCGGCCTTCTTCGCGGGTGCCTTCTTGGCTGCTTTCTTGGTTGCCATTTGCCTATTCTCCCTTTTCGATGGGTTGCATCGAAGCTGCAAGATGAATTGCAGTTGAGGAATGTATAGATTTATGCAAAGTCAGTGTCAAGAAAAAAACGACACATGAGTGGAAAAAGTGGCAACAACCTTCCGGCCC
>DASZRQ010000214.1:0-8549 GCA_035549115.1 Occallatibacter sp.
ATGATCTCTTTGGTGGTGGATAAGCGCGGGCTCGCCTTGCGCAGACGATAGCGCATCGGATGCCGGGTATCGGCGGCATTCTGGAGTTCGATGGCGAGTGCGTGGCGTACAAGCGAGGGATCAACCTGCGGCTGCTGGGCGTCGGAGGGCAGGCACGCAAATGCGAGAGCGGCAAGGGGCAGAAGAGCGGGCCAGCGGTATCGTCGTGCGGTCATGGAGAGCGCCGGGGCGCAGAGCATGTATGGGTATTAGACGCGCAGGCGGCCTGCGAGTTGCCGGAATTGATAGACCCCAGTCCCTTTGCGTTATAGTGCGGGCAGGGCGTGCGGCGTTTCGCTGCCCGCAGAGTATTACCCCAGACGGGGTTCTTCGGCATTTTTAGCCGGGAAGGATGAAGCAATGGCGACAGAAAGTGGTGCGGCCCGGATCGGGAAGACGGTGGTCATTCGTGGGGAGTTGAAGGGGAGCGAGGATCTGACGGTAGATGGCCGGCTTGAGGGCACGATCCAGCTTACGGAGGGCCGCCTGACTATTGGCGCCAATGCCAATGTAGCTGCCGACCTGACGGCCAAGGACGTTCTGGTTCTCGGCAAGCTGCAGGGAAACATCAACGCCTCAGGGCGCGTGGAACTGCGCGCCGGCAGTGTGGTGGAAGGGGATGTCCGGGCGCACCGGCTTGCTGTGGAAGACAATGCGGTCTTTCGCGGCAAGGTGGACCTGACGCAGGGCGCGGCCAATCCCGAGGCCGCGAGCGGCATGTAACGGCGCGCATTCAGTTTTCGAGTTTCTCCCCCGGTAATTCCGTTTTGGACCGTGGTGCCGTGTGCTGGGCACGGAAGGATGTTCGTTGCTGCGCAATTTGTTTGAGAAAAAGCCGGAAACCCCCACTCTGGGGCAAGCCCTGAGCGGGCCGCGTGTGCCGCGGCACTCCGGCGGCTGGGCAGCGCTACGCAAACGCCTGCAAGCGGAGTCCGGTTTGCGCGTGATTGACGTAGGAATGACCTCGCCGCGGAATATCAACTATCTGACCAGCCTGGGGCACAGCATTTTTCTGGCCGATCTGGTGCACGATGCCAGCACCGAGGATTGGCAAAAGGGACAGGATGAAGATGGCAGGCCCATCTGGGATGTCGAGGGATTTCTGAGCCACACGATGGAGTTTTCCGGGCGCACATTCGATGGTGTGCTGCTGTGGACGGCGCTCGACTACCTGCCGGAGGCGTTTGTCGCGCCGGTTGTCGACAAGCTCTTCGCGTCGATCAATCCCGGCGGGCAGGTGCTGGCCTTCTTTCACACGCGCGACAAGGGCGAAGAGACTTCCTATTGTCGCTTCCACATCACCGAGGCGGACGATGTGGAGATGCAGCAGGCATATCCGTTTCCCATCCAGAGGGCATTCACCAATCGCAGCATCGAGAGGCTGTTCGCGCGCTGGTCGGGATTCCGGCAGTTTCTTGCCAAGGACGCCCTTTCCGAAGTGATCATCACGCGCTGAACATCAGCCGGAGAAGGGCAGCCACGGCTGCTCCTGCAATGCATCAGCCGTTTTGGACGCCATGACATAGCCCTGCGGGTCGCTGTAGCGGTATCCGAGCTTGTGCGTGCGGCGAATGGACTCCACCATATCCGCGATGCGCTTCTTATACGCGTTCGAGACAAATGCGTGCGTGGCATAACGCTGCTCATAGGCGGGAACAAGTTGCGGGAAGTGCCTGCGCACAAAGTCGAGAAAAGTGGGCTTGGAGCATGGCTTGAGGAAGAGCGCTCCAGCGGCAAAAAAGCAGGCATCCGCGGCCGCCGCGGCACGCGCGACGGCATCAATGGAAGCGTGCGTATCGGTGATGCCCGGCATGAGCGGAGAACAAAGGACACCGGCGCGTAGACCGGCCCGGCGCAACTGTGTCAGAGCGCGCAGGCGCAGGTCAGGCCGTGGAGCTCGCGGCTCCAGAATGCGGGCCAAAGCTGTATTCGTTGTGGTGACCGTAAGATGAACCGTGAGCCGGTGGCGCTCCGCGATCGTGCGCAGCAGGTCGATATCCCGCACAATGAGCGTGGACTTAGTGACAATGCCCAGGGCGAGACCGCTGGTTTCTGCAAACGCCTGCAGAATGGAGCGTGTGACCCGCTGGCGGCGTTCCAGGGGCTGGTAAGGGTCGGTGGCCGTGCCCAGGGCAATGAGCGTATCTGGCTTGAGCTGCCGGAGCTCCTGAGTCAGAAGCCAGTGCGCATTTTGCTTGAAGTAGATTTTCCTCTCGAACTCCTGAGGGTCTTTGAGTTCGAGAAATTCATGGGTATAGCGGGCATAGCAGTAGCGGCAGGCAAACTCGCAGCCGCGGTAGGGGTTGATGCCGTAACTAAACGGCAGGCCACGCCGGGAGGTGGTACGCGAGAGAATCGAGCGCGATTCAAGCGGCCGGTACTCCGTGAGGCAGCCGGTTGAGTCGAGAGGTGCTTCGGCGGCCCGGCGCGCGAGCGGGGAGAGGAGAGTGTCTTGCAGGATGGGAAAGAGGGGAAGTTTATTCGCCATATATTCGCCTTTCCGCTTACACTAGGCCCGAACCGGATGCGCGTCAAGAGGATTGATAAGTGCTTTATGATCAAGGAAGAAGAGCCAATCAACGGGTCGGGGCGACTGAACGGCGGTGCAAAACGTCCCTTTCATGGGAAGCGGATATCCTCAGGTTGGAACGAGTGCCAGGGACCTCCTGGAACATGCACGGAAATGCGCAGAGAGTTGAATTGAAGGAGATGAAGAGATGAGTTCACTGAAGGGAACGCGGGTCACCTGGCTCGGCCATGCAACGGTGCTGATCCAGACCGCCAAGGGCACAACCCTGCTGGTCGATCCGTTTATCGAGCACAATCCCAGGTATCCGAAGGGCTACACGCTGCCGGAGAAGATCGATTACATCCTGCTCACCCATGGGCATGGGGACCACATCAACGATGCCGTGCCGGTGGCGCAGAAATACAATTCGACCGTGGTTGCGATCTACGAGCTTGCTGCCTATATCGGGGGCAAGGGAGTGGCCAATACGATTGGCATGAATCTTGGCGGCACGGTGCAACTGGGCGATGCCGCCGCAACGATGGTGGAGGCAAAGCACTCCGCTGCCGCGCAGGATGAGCAGGGAACACACTACGTGGGCGTTGCCACGGGGTTTGTGCTGACCATCTACGACGGGCCGGTGCTCTATCTGGCAGGCGATACGAATGTCTTTGGAGATATGAAGCTCATCGCCGAACTCTACAATCCAGAGGTCGCGCTTCTGCCGATTGGCGGCCACTACACAATGGGCCCGAAAGAGGCGGCGCTTGCGGTGAAACTGCTGGGCGCCAAGACTGTTTTACCGCTTCACTTCGGGACATTCCCGCCACTGAAGGGAACACCGGCTGAACTTGCGGCATTGGTGGCGAGCGATGTAAAGGTTGCAGACTGGAATCCCGGCGATACCGTTTGATGCGTAAGAGTTCATTGCCCGGCGCGATGCCGGGCAATGAACGTGGAGTTACTTTGCTGCAGCAGCTTTCTTTTTCTGCTCGGCCCAGCGGCGCTTGACCGCTTCTGCAATACGACGGCGGCCCTCAGGGGTAAGATTTCTTTTCTTGGTGACTTTACGGGTAGCACTTGCTGTGGCCGCCTTGGTTTTACCGCGCGATGTTCCGGTTAGTAATGCGCGTGCCTGCTGCAGTTGCGCAATTTCTCGGTCAATCTGAACCAGTATCTCTGCTACTCCCATGTTTCCCTCCTGATATGCGCCGCTTTCCAGCGATCTGCAGTGTGATGAATCAACGTACATCTGGGGTGAAAGCTACGCTTTGCTCAAGAGTACTCACTGGAGAAGTAAGAGACAAACTCTTTATTAAGCCGCTTTTCCTGCAAAGACAATCATGTGGAGTTCAGTTAATCGCGCAAAAACGATTTATCGTATGCAGTTAATAGAAAGGTACCGCTATTTCCAGCATTTTTAGGTAGAGAAGAAGCAGGCGGATCGCAACGTGTGCACGATTACTGAGAAGGTACGGCAACGAGGATAGGGGCCCCGAGGATGAGAGCAAGTACACTTGGCTAGTTAAGCGCTCGCTAACTCAGGCTGGATGCCGAGTCTGCGTGGATTCGGTTGGGAGGCTTGAATATGCCTGCGCCCCCATGCTGCCGGAGGTTATCTCCGCCGAACGATAATTGCGCAGATCGCGCAGAATATCTACTTTCTCGCGCGCATATTGCCCTGCCAGCCGCGACAGCGCATAGGTAATGATGTCGCTGTGATGAAGGTCCTGCATGGATGGGTCGCGCCGCATATTGAGCCACAGGCGATGTACAAGCTGCACATCGTCGGGGGTCAGTGAGGGTGCGTGTGGACCGATATAGAAAACCTTTGTGCTGCCGTCCGGTCCAATTACAAAAAAGTTGAACTGGCGCTTGGGTTCGGGCAAAGCCTCCCATGCCTGGCCTAAGTGGTAGGCTTGTTCCTCCGCCGTGAGAGAACTGGAGAGACCGGAAACAACAGAATCTACCTCGAGTGAGTTAGCCCCCTGGGCAAGAGCGGCAAACACATCGCCTGCGGGAACAACCAGCAGAGAAACTTTCTTGCCAAAGCTTTCGGCGATGGAGACAGCTTTAGTAAACAGCATTTGTTCATGCTCGCTGAAACTCTGCTGTTCCGCGGAGAGATACTCAGGCCCGCCAACACCCATCAGGCGCACGCTCATGACCACCACATCACGGTCTTCCGTGCGCGTCCGGGAAAGAACCCATTTGAGTGCCACTGGATTGATGGCATCGTGCATGGTCACCATGATGGCGCCGGGGCGAATAGCAACTGATTCGCGGCTGATGGTGTCCTGGTGTTCAAGCTGGAAATGGTCCTTCATCTGCCGCGCGGTAAGAGCATGCTTGCGCATGTTTTGCCGCTCAGAGATCGTGAAGATGATAAAGAACACAGCGGCAAAAGCGATGCCGCTGATGGTGGCGATGGACTTGGTGAACAGGTTGGTGACGGCCGTTGATAGCAGCACGAAGAAGACCGATATCAATCCTACCGGGACCTCGGTCTTGCCAATCATGATGTTCGGTGGCACCTTCCAGCCGCGCTCGCCGTGATACTTCCAGCGCAGCACCAGCATGGCGAGGCTGTTGAAGGTAAAGGACCAGATGACACCGAAAGCGTAGGCCTCGCCCAGCGTGATGACGTTGCCGCGCGTGGCGATAATCGTGAACATCTGCAGGGCAAAGACCAGGTTCACAATGCGATAGCTGGTGCCGAAGCGCGCATGCGGCTTGCGGAACCAGTCGGTGAGCACGCCGTCTTCCGCCACGCGCATCAGCACGCCCGTTGAGCCGATCATTGAGGTGTTGATGGCGCCGGACAGAATGAGGAAGCCGACAAACACCACAAAGATGCGGAAGGCCACGCGCCAGAACATAGGACCGACCATATACATGGCCAGTCCCGCGATCAGATTGTCCTGGTAGAGGTGGGTTCGCGGCCCATCCGGAATAAGCATTGACGCCAGCAGTGTGGCGCCGCCCGTAAAGACAAGGCTATAGATGGCAATGACGATGGCCGCGCGCTTGAGGTTCTTCAGCTTTGGATGCTGAATTTCGCGGTTGACCTGAGCGAGGCTCTCCTCGCCGCTCATAGCGAGGATGGAGTGGCCGAAGGCCATCAGGATGCCGAACAGGCCGAAGATGGGCAGGCCTGAACCGCGCAGGAAACCTTGTGCATCGTCACTGAACTTGAGGTTCGACGGGGTGGGAAGCGGAGGCAGATGCACTCCGCGGATCATGACGGAGTAGGTACCCCAGACAAACAGGATCACAACCATCACGGTCGTAATCTGCATGACGCGCAGTGCCTTGTCGCTGGACTCTTCGATGCCCTTGATGTTCTGCCACCAGTAGTAGATCGTGACCGCCGCCGCAAAGACAGCAGAGGTGTGATCGACGTTGAACTGGAAGGGATTTCCCTGCGCGTCCATCAGGGCTGGGGGCAGCCAGTGGCTGGTGTTGGCCACCTGCATCAGCTCGTTCATCAGGCCGGTGATGTACTGCCCAGCCGAAACGCCCGAGATGGGGCCCGTGAGGATGTAGTCGAACATGAGGGCGGAGACGCTGACCTTGGCAAAGGTGCCGCCCAATGCTTCCTTGACCACGCGATAGACGCCGCCGCGGGTAAACATGGAACAGCTCTCGACGTACACCGCACGCACCGAGAAGCTGAACAGCATGATGCCGAGGATGAACCAGGGCGCGGAAGCCCCGATAGCCTGCTCGGCGATGCCGCCGGCGTAAAAGGCCGATGAACCAAGATCGTTGAGAACAATGGCGGCCGCACGCCAAAAAGAGATGAACGTGAGCATCACGGACGATGCCACGATGAGCCGGACGCGGTCGGAAGGTGGAGCGACGGTCGTTCGAGTGGAAGCCATTCAGCGTGTGCCGGTTGTGCAGCCGGGCCGTCCAGAATCCAGGACGCTACCGGTCCCGCGCCCTCGGCTGAGTGTATTGCCGAAGGAACCAGCAGTCAATAGAAATAGAGAAGGGGTTTCAGCAGAAGCACTTAGCGAGCGAATGGGGTCAGCTACTCGTCGCCGCGCAGTTCATGCGCATCCTCAATAAAGCTGATGACGACAACCACCGCCGACCCGGCGATGCCGGTGAAGAAAAGCGTCTCGAGGATGTGAATACCGAGCGATGCCAGATGCATGCGCTTATTGTAAGCCGAAAACGATGCAGATGAAACAGACCATGGGCCATGCAGTACACTCGCGGCAGGATGCAGCGCGGCGCATGGAAGTTGTGGTTGGCGGCAGGGCTCTCGGCGGGGCTGCTGGAGCTGCCGTTTCCCCTGGCAGGGCCGATGCCGCCCTGGCGCAATGTCTTTGCGTGGTTTGGGCTGGCTCCGCTCATCTGGGCCATTGTGCGCGCGGCAGGCGATAGCGGGCCAAAGGTGTTGCGGCGCACTTTCCTGCTCGGCTACCTGAGTGGAACGCTGTGGTACTGCGGCAACTGCTACTGGGTGCGCGACACCATGATGCGCTACGGCGACATGCCAGTGGGCGCGCCGACGGCCCTGCTACTCGGCTTCAGCCTGGTGCTGGGACTTTACTGGGGGCTCTTTGGAGTTGCGGTGGGTCTGGTGCGGCGCAGGACCGGCAGCGTTGTGTGGGCACTTGCCGCAGCACCCGTATTCTGGGCGGCCCTGGAGCTGGCAGCCGCACGCATTACGAGCGTGCCGTGGGACCAACTCGGCTATTCGCAGGTAGACAACGCGCTGGTGAGCCAGCTTGCGCCGTGGACGGGTGTCTACGGGATCAGCTTTGTCCTTGTGGCCGTGAATGCGCTGCTGGTTGGAGGCCTGCTCTGCGGTGCCGTTAAATCCCGCGTGGCATGCGGAGTCGCGGGATTGGCGTTGCTGAGTGCAGGCTGGTGGGGAACATGGTTGCCCGTGCCTGTGCCGCCGGCGACAGCTCCGGCTGTGCTGGTGCAGCCGAATCTCGACGTGGGTGCGGACAACGCGTGGGGCGGGCTGGAGTGGAACCGGCAGATTGCCGAGTTTGTCCATCTTGCGGGCGAAAACTGCAAGTCGTACATCGCAGGAATACCGCAGACGGGCGCACCGCGTGGGGAAGTCGTCTGCCCGTCTGCTACGCATCCGGCTCTGGTGGTATGGCCGGAGGCGCCCGCACCGTTTTTTGAGTCTGACCCGCGAGTGAGGGCGGCGTTGGCCCAGGTTGCAGAGACGGCGCAGGCGCCGCTGGTGGCAGGCTCGCTGGGCATGGACATTGCCCCGGATGGAAGCTGGAAGACGTACAACTCAGCATTGGTGATCGGCGCGGATGGGGAGCGCGTGGGGCGGTACGACAAGATTCACCTCGTTCCGTTTGGCGAGTACGTCCCCTTCAAGAATCTGCTGTTCTTTGCGCATAAGCTTACGGGCCGGGTGGGTGAGTTTTCCCGCGGCCGCGAGCGCAAGATTTTTCATCTCAACGGTCATCGTTATGGCGTCTTCATCTGTTACGAGTCGGTCTTTGCCGACGAGGTACGGCAGTTTGCACGGCGCGGCGCGGAGGTGCTGGTGAACATCAGCGACGACGGATGGTATGGCGACACGAGCGCGCCGTGGCAGCACCTGAACATGGCCCGCATGCGCGCAATTGAAAATAGCCGCTGGCTGCTGCGCGACACCAACAACGGCGTGACGGCGGCCATCGATCCTTATGGCCGCGTGCGCCAGAGCATTCCCAGGCATACGGTGGATGCGCTGCCGGCGGAGTTCGGCTACCGCGACGATATGACCTTCTACACCGAACATGGCGACATGTTTGCGTGGCTGTGTGCCATACTGGCTATAGGGCTGGCAGCGTGGATGTTCAATTTCCCGCGGCGGCCTCGCACCTCATAGCAAAGTCAGGTCCTGAAGAGCACAATGTCCTTGAACGATCTCGAGTTCGCATACGCTCCCGTGCGCGACCAAGTCCGCGACCTGCGGGAGTATCTTTGACCCTGCCCGCATCCGCAGGGAACTCTCCGACATAGAAACCAA
>DASZRQ010000215.1:0-9073 GCA_035549115.1 Occallatibacter sp.
GCGAAGCTGGCCGATCTTGTAGGCATCCGCCTGGCCCGGCCACGCAATGTAGCGGTCCACTTCCGACTGGATCGTGGTCTCGTCCAGTGTCGAGTGGTCGCGGCAGTACTGCACCATCTGGTCGCGGGTCCAGTGCTGGGCGTGCACGCCCGTATCGATTACCAGCCGGATGGCGCGAAAGATGTCGCTCTGCAGCCGTCCGTAATCCGAGTAGGGGTCCTGATAGAAACCTACGTCCTTGCCAAGCTGCTCGGCATAGAGGCCCCATCCTTCCTGGTAGGCCGTGTAGCCGCCGAACTTGCGGAAGGCAGGCAGACCCTGTGCTTCGTGCGCAATCGAGATCTGCAGGTGATGGCCCGGAATGCCTTCGTGATAAGCCATGGCCTCGACAATGGTCAGGTCGCGGCTGGTTGCGTTGTACGTGTTGATGAACAGGCGTCCGGGGCGGCTGCCGTCCGGCGTGCCGGGCTCATAGTAGGCCGGGGGGCCGGTTTTTTCCGCGTAAGGCGGCACGGGCACAGCCTCGAACGGCGTCTTTGGCAGATGCCCGAACAGCTCCGGCAGCTTGGCCTGCATCGGTTTCAAGTAGCCGCGGAAGGTTTCCAGCAGCGCCTCCGCCGAGGCCGGATGCAGCTTCGGATTCGTCTTGAGGCTGGCGCGGAAGCTGGCCAGATCTTTGAAGCCGAGCTTCTGCGCGATGGCCAGCATCTCTGCCTCGTCCTTCTTCACTTCTTCCAGACCGATCTGGTGAATCTGGTCCGCGGTCAGGTCCGTGGTGGTGCTGGTGCGCAGCAGGTAGGCGTAGTATTTCGCGCCATCGGGCAGCGCCCAGATGCCGGGGTCCGTGCGGCCCGCGGGAATGTAGCTCACCTCCATGAAGCGCGCAAACCGCGCATAGGCAGGCAGCACCTCCTTTGCGATCACGCCCAGCATCTCAGCCTTGATGCGCTCCTGCTCGATTGCGGGAATGGATGCTGGAAAGCTCTTGAGGGGCAGCGCCAGCGGCGAGTCTTCCGGCTTCTGCGCGGCCATGTCCTTCACTTCGGCCAGAGTCTTCTCCAGCAGAAACTTCGGCGGCACGCGATGATCCTCCATGCCGATCGACATGTTGGTCATGACCTGGTTGAATGCGTGCGGCAGCGCGCGCAGCCGCGCGATCCAGTCGTCGTAGTCCTTTACCGTGGTGAAGCTCAGCTCGGCCACCAGTTGCGGATACGTAAGGTAGATGCCGTTCATCTGGTTCACCGGCATCTCCCACTCCTTGAACTCCGCGCCCTCCTCGTCGTCGGCAAGCTGGCGCATCAGCAGCTCACGGCTGGTTGTGTCCTCATCGCTCAACCCTTTGGGGTCAATGGCCGCAAGCTGCAGCAGAAAATTCTGTTCCTGCGCCAGCCAGTCGTTCACCGCTTTCACGGAGTAGTCGTCGATCTGGTCGTTGTAGCGCTTGTCGCCGATCTCCGAGGCAAACTCCGGATCGTGCTGCAGGTTTGCCTCCCAGTAGTCATGAAAGAGGGCCTGCAGCGCCTTGTGGCGGTCCTCGACGGAATCAGCCGGTGTGGCCTGCGCATACAGTTGGAGGGAGACGGAGCCGAGCGCAAGCGCAGCGAGGGCAGGGAACAGGGATTTCTTCAAGGCGAAAAACCTCGACGGACAAAGATGATCGCGTCTCGTCGAGTGTAGTGGAGAGAGGCCGCGCGCGTACACAGAATCCGCCGCATGGGCGCGCAGCAGGATTCAGCGCGAGAGCACGGCCTCATTGCCCAGGATGCGATAGAGCGTGGAGCGGCTGATGCCGAGCTGCCTTGCCGTGCGCAGCTTGTTGCCGTGGTTCAGGTCCAGCACATACTGCACGTGACGATGAATCATCGCATCGAGCTGCAGGTTTTCGGTCGGCAGGGGCTGCATCGCTTCCGCTCGCGGCGCGGCATAACCGGGGATGAGCAGATCTTCCGCGCGGATGATGCCGTTTTCGGCTTCGAGCAGCGCCGATTCCAGCACGCTTGCCAGCTCGCGAATGTTGCCCGGCCAGTGATGCTGCAGCAGACGCGCCAGCGCACCGGGGCCCAGCACCACGGGCCGCTGCTGATACCGCGCGCAGATGCGCTCCAGCAGCGCCTGCGCGAGAGGAGCAATGTCTTCCTTGCGCTGCCTGAGCGGCGGCACGGCAAAACGCACCGCGGTCAGCCGGAAGGCCAGGTCCGGCATCAGCAGTCCCTGCCCGGCCATCTGCCGCAGAGGCGTCTGTGAGGAGGCAACGAGCACCGTGCGCCCAGCAGGACGATCCTGCAGAGACTTCAGCACGCCCAGCAGCAAACCCTGTCCCGGCGTCGCCAGCAGGTCGACGCGGTCGAGATAGATGAAGCCCGCAAGCTGCGCAGGATCGGCTTCATTGACCAGCCACTCGCGCGCATCGCGCCGCTGGAAGGGCATGCGCGCCATTGGCGAGCGCGACTGCAGAAAGCTCGCCAGCGTCTGCTTGCCCGAGCCATGTTCGCCTTCAATGCTCGCAATCTGCAGATGCGGCGCAACCATCTCTGCCTGCACCAACAGCTTGCGCCACGTGGCATTCACACCCACAATCTGCGTGGGCGGAGGTTCGACTTCGATTAGCCTGGGGCCGGTTTGCGGAGACTGATACTGCGCAGCACTTTGCATGGTGGTCGGCTCGACTCGCTTCCGCGGCTGTCCCATTCAGGGGCCGTCACGTGACTTATCGGCGTCCCAATAAAAAACATGAGCCGAAGAGATGCACTCTCTCCGGCTCGATGCGATTCATTTCTTAGAGAATCCTTATTCTTGCGCGCCAGCCTTCTTGACGCGCTTCGAGGGCTCATCAGAGAAGATCTGGCCGTCGCGGATATGCACCACGCGATGCGCGTACTCGGCGATGTCCGGCTCGTGCGTCACGAGCACAATCGTGTTGCCCCTGGCATGCAGTTGATCGAACAGCGCCATGATCTCCACGCCGGTCTTCGAGTCCAGGTTTCCGGTCGGCTCGTCGGCCAGGATGATCGACGGGTTATTCACCAGAGCGCGTGCGATGGCCACGCGCTGCCGCTGACCGCCGGAAAGCTCATTCGGCTTGTGGTTCATGCGGCTTTCGAGGCCTACATTGGTCAATGCCTGCTTGGCCCGCTCAGCCCGCTCGGCCGCGGGCGTGCCGTTGTAGATCAGCGGCAGCTCCACGTTGTGCAGCGAACTGGCGCGCGCCAGAAGGTTGAAGGTCTGGAAGACGAAACCGATCTCCTTGTTGCGGATGCGCGCCAGCTCGTCGTCGTCCAGCTCGCTTACCAGTTGGCCGTTGAGCCAGTACTTGCCCTTCGACGGAGTGTCGAGGCAGCCGATCAGGTTCATCAGCGTCGACTTGCCCGAGCCGGACGGCCCCATGATCGCCACGTACTCGTTGTGGCGGATGCGCAGCGAGATGCCACGCAGCGCCTGCACCTGCTGGTCGCCCATCTCATAGGTGCGCCACAGGTCGTCAACCACGATGACATCGCTGCTGGGCGGCTGTGTCTGCGCCGCGGCGGTTTCGGTAATTGTGCTGTTCAGGGCCATCCGAATTTCGTCCTTTACCCTCTGCTCAACATCCGGTGGTATTTTCAGGCGGACGCATATGTGCCGCGCCCGCTGCTGCCGCCGCGTCTAGGAGTTTCCGGGCGCTGCGGTGAGGGGCTTCTGCGTATCCCGTTTCACCAGCGTGCCATCCTTCAGTCCGCGCAGCGTCTTATAGGGGCCGGTGACAACCTCGTCACCCGGCTTCAGGCCGCTCAGCACTTCGATATCGGTTGCGCCGGTGATACCTGTGGTCACGGGCACAAACTTGACCCTCTCCTTGCCGTGCGCATCTTTCGTCAGTACAAACACGCCCTGCTGCTGTGCAGAAGCCGGAGCCGCGGAACTGGTCGAAGCGGCTTCAACCTTGCCGTTGCTGCCCGGTGCGGGCGGAGCGTACATCGTCAGAGCCTGGATGGGCAGAGCCAGCACGTCGGTCTTGTGCGCCGTGGTGATCTTGGCAGTAGTGGAAAGCCCCGGCCGCAGCTCGTCGGATGGGTTATCCAGTGTAACCACTACCTTGAAGTCCTTTGCCTCTTCGGTGCCCGTGGTTGACTGCGACGTGGCCACGCCGGTGGAGCGCAGCAGCGCCTGGTCGCCCACCAGCGTCACATGTCCTTTGAAGACCTTGCCCGGAATCGCGTCTACCGTCACGTCGGCTGGCTGGCCAATCTTGATGTTGACGATGTCGGTTTCGTCCACTTTGACCTCGGCGGTGATCACGCTCATGTCCGCGATGGTCATAAAGGTGGAGCCTTCGGTGTTCTGAATGCCTTCGACTACGGTCTCGCCCTCGCGCACTGGCTGATTAGTCACAATGCCATCAAAGGGGGCAATGGCCTGGGTTAGCTGAAGTGCGTTCTGGTTGGCGCGCAGAGTCGCTACCTGCGTGCCCAGGTGCCCGCGCGCCGAGGCGGTGTTGGCTTTGGCCTGGTTTACGCCGGCCACGGCCTGCGCCAGCGAGGCCACATCCAGGTCGTAGGCGGCCTTTTTGGCGTCATAGTCCTGCTTGGACATGATGCCGTCCTTATAGAGCCCCTGGGCACGGTTCCAATCGAGCTGTTTCTGCTCGAGATCGGCCTTGGCGTGCTCCACGTTGGCCTGCGCGGTCTTTTCTGCTGCGACATAGGAAGCGATATCAGTGCGTGCGGCAGAGATTGCTGCTTCCTGTCCTGCCACCTGGGCTTCCTGAGCCACGTTCTCCACGGTGGCCACAAGCTGCCCCTTCTTCACATGGTCGCCCTCTTTGACGTAGAGGTGAGTGATGCGCCCCATTGCCGTCGCGCCCAGGTTAACGAAGGTCTTCGGCCGGATCTGGCCGGTGCCGCTGATAATCGTCGACAGATCCTGCTTTGTCAGCTTGGCGGTCAGCACCTTGGTGTAGCCCGACTGCTGCTTGTAGACCATAAAGCCGACCAGAGCGGCGGCCACAACCACGGCGAGAACAATCAGAAGTATCTTTTTCATGCGAGGCGGTTGCTCCAGGCTTCTCCTGCATCGAGTGTACGCAAAGTGCGTCCTGCCGGTTCCCGGTGTTTCCGGCGCAGTTACGGCGTGCAGCCGGTGCCATTTGCCATCCAGACACTGTCACCCGAATCTGAAACTGGAATGAACGCAGATTTCCGGGCGGGTTGTTGATTGGACGCAGGCTCGGCATCCATCGTCTCAAAATCGCCCCTTCATGGCAAACGGTCTGATTCCTCTAAAGTGCGGAAACCGTTAACCTTTTGCGGCTATTCGGTTAACCTTTCCGCATTTTCTGCGTCCAAGCGGCCAGGGGCAGCTTCGCAAGCCTTGCCGGGGTCTATACAGAGCCGTAAAATAGGGCATCGCAGGAGTACATTTGAGGTCATGACGTTGAGCGGTCGTATCTTCCTTTATGCTGCACTCGGGTGCGGTATTGCTTTGGTTCCCATGCGCGGGCTTCACGCCCAGCAATCCGCCAGCTCCCAGGCTGACCAGGATCAGGAAGTCGATCCCCTCAAACGTCCCCGCAGCGACGAGGAAATCCGCAAGGCGCAGAAGGCAGTCCGCCAGGAGTTGAAGGGCGCCTACAAGACCTGGCTGGACCAGGATGTCGCCTATATCATCTCCGACGACGAGCGCAAAGCGTTCAAGAATCTGAGCAACGACGAGGAGCGCGACGCCTTCATCGAGCAGTTCTGGCAGCGCCGCAATCCCAATCCCGATTCGCCGGATAACGAGTTTCGCGAAGAGCACTATCGCCGGATCGCTTATGCCAATGAGCACTTCGCGGCTGGCAAGCCCGGCTGGAAGACCGATCGCGGCCGCATCTACATCATGTGGGGCCCGCCGGATTCGATCGACTCGCATCCCTCGGGCGGCGCCTATGAGCGTCCCATGGATGAGGGTGGCGGTGAAACCTCAACCTTCCCCTTCGAGGTCTGGCACTACCGCTACCTTGAGGGCGTAGGCGACAACATCGATCTCGAGTTTGTCGATACCTGCATGTGCGGCGACTACCACTTCACCATCGACCGCGGTGAAAAGGACGCGCTGGCCAAGGTGCCCGGCATGGGCCTTACGCAGTGGGAAGAGATGGGGCAGGCCAAGAAGGCTGACCGTTTCAAGGGCGGTTTCGAGAATCTGGGCACAGGCCCGCTGTCGTCTTCGCAATCATCCAAGGAATTTGACCGCATCGAGCTGGCCGCCAAGATCTTTGCGCCTCCCCCGGTCAAGTTCAAGGATCTGGACAACTTCATCTCCGAGCACAAGCTCATTAACGGCCCCATCTTCCCGTTCGATGTGCGCACCGACTTTGTCAAAGTCACCGATAACACGGTGCTCGTGCCCATCACTTTGCAAATCAAGAACCGCGATGTCACCTTTGTGACCAAGGATGGCGTGGCCAAGGGCGTCGTGAACATCCTCGGCAAGGTCACCACGATCATGCACAAGACCGTGCAGACCTTCGAGGATACGGTGGAGATCGAAGAGCCGGCTGAACTGCTTGAAAAATCGCTCGATCACCAGTCGGTCTACTGGAAGGCGGTGCCGCTGGTTCCCGGCCTCTATCGCCTCGATATTGCGATCAAGGACGTGAACAATCCGGACCACATCGGCATCTACGGCCGCGCCCTGGAAGTCCCGGCCTACCGCGACGAAAAACTGGCAACATCGAGCCTGATTCTTGCCGACCAGCTCCATCCAGTCGATTCGCACTCGATCGGCAGCGGCAGCTTCGTCATCGGCAACACATTCATCCGTCCGCGCGTTGCTGTTAATCCGGCCACGCCGGTGAGCTTCAAGCGCGACCAGAACCTGAACTTCTGGATGCAGGTGTACAACCTCGGCATCGACGATGCTACCAAGAGTAACGAAGCGAAGGTTACCTATCAGATCGTCGACACCGCCAACAACAGTGTTTTGCTTGAGAAGAACCTGGAATCAAAGGACTTGGGCGCACACAGCGATCAGCTCACAGTGGAGAATACTCTGCCGGTCGCCGCGCTCCAGCCCGGCAAGTACAAGGTGACAATCAAGGTGGACGACGAAATCTCGAAACAAGAGATTGCACAATCGGCGCCTTTTGTCGTCGAATAAGAAACAACTCGCCACAAAGGGCAATGCGGCATCAAGACCGGCAGGCCCGCGAGCACATTTTTGGAACAGGTCTGCCAGGGACGCTGCCGAATACCCAACACGGATGATGCGCAGGTTTCAGTCCGCCCTACTCATCACGCTGATTGCTGTCGGTGCTGCCCCTGTCTCTGCGGCTGCTCCCGGATCGGTTACAGGCGTGGTGCGAGATTCCGCCGGCGTGCCTCAGATCGGGGCAGTCGTCCAGCTCCTGCGCCCGGACCTCAGCATCCTCGCTGTTGTCTATACCAACGATAAAGGCCAGTTCACCATCCCCTCGGTTCTGCCGGGCCGTTACGCGGTCAAGGCCATGGGCATGTCGTTCCTGCCCTCTCTGCGGGAGAATGTCCGCGTTCGCCGCACCACCATCGTCAATCTGACCCTCAACACCTTATATGAGGTGATGCAGTGGCTCCCCGCTGAGCCCCGCGCGGTCAACGCGCAAAAAGATGACTGGGCCTGGACGCTGCGCTCAGCAGCCGATCGCCCGCTGCTGCGCTGGCTGGAGGATGGCCCGCTGGTCGTCGTAACCGATGGCTCCGGCGCGCACCCAAAACTCAAGGCTCGCCTGATGGCTACCGGCGGTGAAGGAACCTTTGGCGAGAGTGGAGAACGCATTACCGCTGCTGTGGAAGATACCCCCGCAGGCAGCCGCGAGCTGCTGGCTCGTGTCGATTTCGATCCCTCGACCGATGCCGGCATGGAATCCATGCTCGGCTTCCGGCAGGATCTTGGCTTTGCCGGTTCGGTGCAGTCGGTAGCCGCCGTCGCCATTCATCCTGCAATCGATAGTCAGAACGCTGAAGGCCTGGATGAAGCCGCCATCCGCACCGGGCAGACAATTCATCTCGGCGACGAGTTTGACGGCGAAGTTGGTTCGGAACAGGTGCTGGCCCGCTTCGGCCAGAACACGCCTAACACGATTCTGGCAGCGTTGCCCTTCGCTTCCATCGGCTGGCGCGAGGGCAATTCCATCGTGCGCTATCGTATGGCCACGGCTGTTGCACCTGCCGCAGAAGCGGATTCCACGCGCATGGCCTACTCCGTGCCGGCAGTTGCCCTGCGTGAGGGTCGCCTGGCCCTCGAACATGGAATGCATCAGGAGATTGGCTGGGAGCGCCGTACCGATGCGTCCAGCATCGCGGTGGCAGTCTTTGCCGACCATCTTGAGAATCCGGTTCTTGAGGCTGCGGCTCCGGCATCATTCTCGGGCGATCAGTCCGCTCTTTTCGATCCGGTCAGCGGCCTGATCCGCATGGCAGGCGATGATTTCTCCGGCGAGGGTTTCACCGCATCCGTGGAGCGCATGCTGCCTGCGGGCAACCGCATCCGGCTGAGCTATGCCAACGGCGATGCGCTTGCCGTGCTCGCCTCGGTTCATCCCGTGCAGCTCGCGCAGCTTGTCGCATCTGCGCATCCGCGCCGCGTGCAGACCTATGCGCTCGCGCTCTCCGGCACGGTGGAAGGCACCGGCACGCATTGGCGCGCCAGCTATCGCTGGCAGCCGGATGATACCGTGACCGCGGCTGCTCCCTTCGCGGAAGACGCCTCGGCGCCTTATCTGAACATCCATATACGCCAGCCCATCTGCCCGCACAGGCGTGGAACCACCAACATCGAAGCATTGCTCGATGTGCGCAATCTTCTTGCAGAGGGCTATCGCCCCTACATCACCAGCGACGGTTCGCTGCTCATCTTTGCGCAGAGCCAGCGCGCTATCCGCGCAGGGCTTGCCTTCACCTTCTGAGCGCTGTCCACGGCTTGGGAATCCACATCACACTGTGCTATATTCGTTGATGGCAGCGAGGGTTTTTGCCTGCCGCACCGCGCTTCGCAGTCTCCCGCCGCGCGGCTTCACAATCCCTGGACGCGTAGCTCAACTGGCAGAGCATTCGGCTCTTAACCGACAGGTTGTAGG
>DASZRQ010000216.1:0-19952 GCA_035549115.1 Occallatibacter sp.
GCATCCGCAGGATCAGCTCGTGGATATCGCGTTTCAGGTAACCTCCGGACCGCAGGCCAGGGTGGGCGATGTGCAGGTGTCGGGCGATCCGGGGATGAGCGCGGCGGCCTTCCGGCGCTATGCGCGGCTGCATGCCGGGGCACACATCGATCACGATACGGTGAGCCGCGCGCTGAGCGGCGTGCTGCGCCACTACCAGAAACAGCAGCGGCTGGAAGCCGATGTGAAGCTCGAAGCACAGACCTATGACCCGGCGACGAAGCGGACGAACTTCAAGTTCGCCGCGACGCGGGGGCCGATTGTGCGGCTGCAGTTGACCGGCGCGAGCCTGGACGACGAAAGGCTGAAGCGGGCCATTCCGATCTACGAGGAAGGCACGGTAGACGAAGACCTGCTGAACGAGGGCGACCGGCGGCTGCGGGACTACTACCAGCGGCTGGGCTACTTCGACGTGAAGGTGGAGCATGTGCGGCAGACGCCGCAACCGGACGAGGTGACGATCGTCTACACGGTGACACTGGGGCCTCGGCGCAAGGTGGAGAGCGTGACCGTAGACGGGAACCACTACTTCGACACCGCCACGCTGATGGACCTGCTGAGCGTGCATGCGGCCGGAACGCTGGACCGCCACGGCAGCTACAGCCAGGCGCTGGTGGCCGCGGATGTGAGTGCGCTGCAGGCGGTGTACCAGAACAACGGCTTCTCCGCGGCGAAGGTGACGCCGGAGACGAACCTCTCCGCCGATGTGACCACGAATCGCAATGTGCGCAAGTCCGAAGGGCTCACGGTGGCGTACCACATCAGCGAAGGCACACAGCAGCGGGTGGGCACGGTGACGCTGGACGGCAACAAGCATGTGGACGCCAAGGAGCTGACGCCGCTGATGAACACGGTGGCGGGGCAACTTGTGTCGCCGCAGAACCTGGCGGGCGACCGCGAGGCGCTGCTGACCGACTACCTGAGCCGGGGATTCAACCATGCGCAGGTGGATGTGGAGCAGAAGGCGCAGGGAGGCAACCCGAACCTGCTGGACGTGACCTTCCACATCACGGAAGGGCCGCAGGTGTTTGTGCGCAAGGTGCTGCTGACGGGGCTGTACTACACGCGGCCGGATACGGTGGCGCGGGCCATCACGCTGCACCCCGGCGACCCGCTGGACGAGAGCGCGCTGCTGGACACGCAGCGCAACCTGTACGACTTTGCGCTGTTCAACGAAGTAGATACGGCGATCGAGAACCCCACGGGCAGCGAGACGCACAAGACGGTGCTGATCCAGACCTCCGAGGCGCGGCGGTGGACGTTCACCTACGGCCTGGGATTCGAGACGCAGACGGGCACGCCGCAGAATAACTGCGCGGGCTATCTGGCCACAGGCACGGCGTGCAATCCGAACGGCAAGACGGGCATCAGCCCGCGCGTGCTGGGCGACCTGACGCGCAACAATTTGTTCGGGCGGGAGCAGTCGGCGTCGATTCAAGGCACCTACGGCCTGCTGGAGCAGAAGATCAACCTGATCTACGAGAATCCGCACTTTTACGGCAACCCGAACTTCGGGCTCTCGTTTACCGGCGGCTATGCCAACAGCCAGGACGTGACGACGTATGTGGCGTCGAAGCTGAACGGCGGCCTGCGGGTGACGGAACAGTTTACAGGCGGCCCGGCGCTGCTGAGCCGAGCCAATACCCTGGTCTACGAGTTCGATTTCCGGCGCGTGAAGGTGCAAGGCAGCAGCCTGCAGGTGTATCCGGCGGAGATTCCGGCGCTCTCCAGCGCGGTGCGCGTGGCAGGGCCGGGGATTACCTGGATCCGCGACACGCGGGACTCGGCGCTGGATGCGCATCGCGGCACCTACACGAGCTTTCAGGAGTTTCTGTCCGGGCACACGTTCGGGTCGCAGGCGCAGTTCAACCGGCTGGACCTCTCCAACTCGAGCTTCTATGGCTTCGACAAAAACCGCTTCGTGCTGGCGCGGAACACGCGCTATGCGCAGGAGCGGGCCTTTGGTGAAAACTCGGACGAGCTGATTCCTCTGCCGGAGCGGCTCTACTCCGGCGGCTCGACCTCGCTGCGGGGCTTCAGCGTGAATGCGGCGGGGCCGCGCGATCCGGAGACGGGCTACCCGATTGGCGGAGCGGGCGCGCTGGTGAACAGCACGGAGCTGCGCCTGCCGCCGCCGACGCTGCCGTGGCTGGGCAACTCGGTGAGCTTCGTGCTCTTTCACGATATGGGCAACGTGTTTGCCAACGCGGGCGATGCGTGGGAGAGCGCGCTGCGCGTGCGGCAGCCGGACCGGGATGCCTGCAAAGTGCTGACGCCGGCAGACACCTCCACCAACCCACCGACACCGCCTGCGCCTACAGGCACCTCCACCTCGACGGGCGTGCCGGGGAGCTGCAGCTTCAACTACTTCTCGCATGCGGCGGGCATCGGGCTGCGCTACCATACGCCGGTCGGGCCGATCCGGCTGGACTTCAGCTACAACCTGAATCCGCCCATCTACCCGGTGAACATCGATTACTCGCACTCCAACCCCTACGACGACCAGCATGTGGGGGCGGCGAGCCACTTCAACTTCTTCTTCAGCCTGGGGCAGACGTTCTGATGAGAATGCGTGCGTGCATGACCGGAGTATGCGCCGTGCTGGGAGCAGCACTGGCGATGACGGCGCATGCGCAGAAGCCGACCGTACTGGACCGCGTGGTGGCGGTGGTAAATAACCGGGCAATTCTGGAGAGCGACCTGCAAACGGAGGTACGGCTTGCGGTGCTGGAGCCGGCAAGCCGCGCAAACGGCGGACAGGAGACGCCGCAGGAGGCGCTGCAGCGGCTGATCAGCCGGACGCTGATCCGGCAGCAGATTCGCCAGGAGGAGGCGCAGGCCACGACACCCACGACCGCCGAGGTGGAGAACCGGCTGACCGAGCTGCGCAAGGAGCTGCCGGTCTGCGCGCGCGAGAACTGCGCCACGGACGAGGGATGGGCGACTTTTCTGGCCAAGCACGACCTGACCGATCGGCAGGTGCGCATCTACCTGCGCAACCGGCTGGAGATTCTGCGCTTCATCGAGATGCGCTTCCGGCAGGGCATCCGCATCTCGCAGCGCGCGGTGCAGGACTACTACACGGAGACGCTGCTGCCGCAGTATCTGCCGGGGCAGACGGCTCCCCCGCTCGACCAGGTGGCGCCCCGGATCGAGGAGATCCTGCTGCAGCAGCAGGTGAATGCACTCTTCAGCGACTGGCTGGACAACCTGCGCAAGCAGGGCGAGGTGGAGGTGCTGGACCCGACTCTGGAAGCCAGCGATGCTCCCGCGAGCGGAGGCGCGCAATGAGCGGCGAAGAGACACCCGCAATGCCGCGCCGCCGATGGCTGCAAGTCTGCGCATGGGTTGCCGCGCTGCTGGCGCTCGCGGCGCTGGGCGGATACTTCGTGCTGAGCTCGGCAGGCTTTGAGAACCTGGTGCGACGCAGGCTGGTGGCAAAGCTGGAGACGGCGACGGGCGGACGGGTGGAGATCGGCGCTTTCCACTGGAACCTGATGGGCCTTGAAGCTTCGCTGGGCGGGCTGGTGATCCACGGGCGCGAGGCGGCGAACGAAGCGCCCTATGCGCGCGTGGACGAGATGCACGTGGCGATCAGCGTGCTCCAGGTGCTGAGTCCGCGGATCGAACTGCGCGAGCTGGTGGTGCAACGGCCAGAGCTGCACCTGATTGTGTATCCCGACGGGACGACGAACCAGCCCCAGCCAAGGCACGTGAACCAATCGGGCAAGCCGATGCTGGATACGCTCTTCGACCTGCAGGCGGGGCGGGTCTCCGTGCAGCAGGGCGTGCTGGACTACGACAACCGTGCATCGGAGTTCGACTCGCAGAGCCGCAGGCTGCCGCTGGACTTTGCGGCGCGGGATGTTGCGGCGGTGATGCGCTATGTGCCCGCGGCGGGCAAGGACCCGGAGAGCTACCACATCGAGCTGGGAGCACGCGACCTGCGGCTGGTGCGGGGCGATCCCGCGCATCCGGTGGCAACGCCGGTGGAAGGCTATCTGCAGGCGACGGTGGACCTGACACGGCATGCGGCCTTTCTGCGGTCGCTGCGCATGACGGCGCGGGGCAAGGGGATTCCGGAGCGGTCGCTGGCGATCAGCGGGTCAGTGACGAACTTTGCGCGGCCCTACTGGAAGGCTACGGCACAGGGCGAGTTCGACATGCGGCTGCTGGAGCCGATCACGGGCTACAAGCGCGCGCCGGAGGGCATTGCGCGGCTGGACCTGAACGGCGAGGGACATGAGGGACAGTTCCGGCTGGATGGGCCGATCCATGTGGATGGCGGCGCCTATGTGGGCGGCGGCGTAGATGCGCGGGGCGTGGACCTGGATGCGCATGTGCACGCCGATGGCGAGCAACTGCTGATTTCGCAGGTGGTGGCGCGGCTGAGGCAGGGCGGGCAGCTCGATGGTATGGTGGCGCTCGATCACTGGCTCTCTCCTCTGCCGGGCGAGGCGGAGATCGCGCCTGCCGCCGTTCAAGAGCCGAAGAAGAAGCATTGGCTGTTTGGCAAGAAGGCGAAGGCCGCGCCCGCACCGGCCGCAGCGGCGGCGGCAGAGGCCGACACCTCAATTCCGGTGAACGGCAAAGTGACGGCGCAGCTCAGGGACGTGACGATCGACACGGTGATGAGCATCGTGGGCGAGGGGCCGTTCGAGCGGCTGGGGCTGGATGCACGGCTGAACGGGCCGGCGACGGCGACCTGGACCAAAGGCGACACGCAAACGCTGGCTGTGGACGCGAAGCTGCAGCTCAACGCGTCTATCCACACGCCGACGGGAGAATCTCCGGCGACGGGAACGATTGACGGCGTATACACGCAGAAAGATGGCGCGGTGAACCTGCGGGCGCTGGACATCGAGATGCCCGCGAGCAGCGTGACCGCGCACGGACACCTGGGCGCGTATCCCATCAGCAGTCCGTCCTCGATTGCGATCGATGTGCGGTCGCAGAATCTGAGCGAGTTCGACGCGGTGCTGCGCGACCTGGGACTGCGGCATGAGGGAAAGACCGGCGCGGAGGCTCTACCGGCCTCGCTGGGCGGGCAGGCGGAGTTTCATGGCACATGGACGGGATCGCTGGCCGATCCGCGCCTGGCCGGAGCGCTGACGGCAAGCAATGTGGCGATCGAGCTGCCCGCAACAGCCGGCGGCACGCAGCGCAAGGTGCACTTCGACAGCATCGATGCAGCGGGCAGCTACGCGGCGACGCGAATCGCGGTGGATCATGGCGCATTTCTGGAACGTGGCGCGACGGTGAGCGTGGAAGGCTCGCTGACCGCGGCGGAGCCCATGCAGCGGAAGTCCGCCAAGCCGCAGTTTGACGGGAGTTCCCTGCTGCATGCGCGTGTGACAGCAAACAAGGTGAGCGCCGAGGAGCTGCTGAGCGTGCTGGGGCACAACCTGCCCATGACGGGCACGCTGAGCGCGGAGTTCGAGACCAACGGGCCGCTGCACACGCTGGATGGAACCGGGTGGGTGGAGCTCGACAACGGCGTGGTATATGGCGAGCCGCTGGCGCGGGTGCGGGCACAGGGGAAGATTGCCGGCCGGGTGGTGCAGCTTGCATCCGTGACCGTGAACGACGATGCGGGCAAGCTCTCGGCGAGCGGCAGCTACGACCTCAACTCGAAGCAGTTCCAGATTGCGGCGCAGGGCGCGGGGATCGATCTGAGCCAGGTGAAACGGCTGCAGACGGCGGGCGCCGCGGTGAACGGCAAGCTGGCCTTCTCCGTGAATGGCGGCGGCACGTTCGACGATCCGCAGTTGAGGGCACGCGGCACGCTCACCGGGCTGACCATGGGCGGGGAGCCGGTGGGCGGCGTGGAGATTACCGCGCACACGGCGAACAAAACGGCGTACTACGACCTGACGACGAAGTTCGAGTCGGCCTCGTTTACCGCGCACGGACAGACGGCGCTGAGCGGCGACTACGCAACGCAGGCGCGGATGCAGTTTGCGAAGTTCGACATTGCGGGACCGCTGAAGCTGCTGCATATTCCGGGGCTGACGGGCGAGAGCGACCTGGCGGGCACGGTGACGGTGGAGGGTCCGCTGAAGCGCGTGGACGACCTGCGCGGCGAGGCGCGGCTGAACGACCTTGCCGTGACGCTGGCCGGCGTGCACCTGCACAGCGACGGGCCGGTGCATGCCTCGCTGGCAAACAGCCGCGTGGTGCTGGACGCGCTGCACGTGACCGGCGAGGCGACCGACGTGCGCATGCAGGGCAGCCTGAACCTGAAGGCCAAGCGGCAACTTGACCTGGCGGCGAACGGGTCCATCAACCTGAAGCTGGCCGAGACGCTGGACCCGGACCTGACGGCAAGCGGGACGACGACCTTCCAGGTGGAGGCGCACGGGCCACTCAGCAATCCGGGATTGCGCGGACGGATCGATTTTCAGGATGCTTCGCTGGCGCTCGAAGACCTGCCCAACAGCCTGAGCCAACTGCGCGGCACGCTCGAGTTCAACCAGAACCGTCTGGAGGTGCGCTCGCTGACGGCGGTGACGGGCGGCGGACAACTGAACGTCTCCGGATACCTGGCGTACCAACACGGCATCTATGCGGACCTTGCGGTAAAGGGCAAGGGAGTGCGCATCCGCTATCCGGAGGGCGTGAGCTCGCTGGCCGATGCGGACCTGCACCTGCAGGGCTCGCAGACGAACCTGCTGTTCAGCGGCGGCATCATGATTACGCGGTTCACGGTGAGCCAGGACCTGGACATTGCCGCGCTGGCGACCAAGGCCAGCAAGGTGCAGCCGGTGGCCGCGCCGGACGCACCGTCAAATCACATCCGGCTGGATGTGCATATCCAGTCGTCGCCGCAGCTCAACTTCCAGAATGCCTACGCCAAGCTGGCGGGCGATGTGGACCTGCGGCTGCGGGGCACGCTGGCCACGCCGTCGCTGCTGGGGCGCATCTCGGTGACCGAAGGCAACGCGACCATTGCGGGCACGCGCTACGAGCTGCAGCGCGGCGACATCACGTTTTCGAATCCGGTGCGGATCGAGCCCTCCATCGACCTGAATGCGACGGCGCGCGTGGAGGACTACGACATCACGCTGGGGCTGCACGGATCGCCGGAGAAGATGAACGTTTCCTACCGCAGCGATCCGCCGCTGCCGGAGGCGGATGTGGTGGCGCTGCTGGCGCTGGGCCGGACGCAGAACGAGCAGCACATCTACGGACAGCAGCAGGTGCAGGGCGCAACCAGCCAGAACACCGACGTGCTGCTGGGCGGAGCGCTGAACGCCACGGTGAGCAGCCGCGTGCAGAAGATCTTCGGAGCGGGCTCGGTGAAGGTGGACCCGACGTACCTGGGCGCGCTGGGCAACTCGACGACGCGCATCACGGTGGAGGAGCAACTGGGCAAGAACCTGACGCTGACTTACGCCACCGACGTGAACACCACGGCACAGCAACTGCTGCAGGCCGAGATCGCGATCAACCGGCACGTTTCGCTGCTAGTGGCGCGGGACGAGTCGGGCGTGTTCTCGATGGTGATCAAGGCGACCCGGCGCTACCGCTAGCACAATGCCCCGTTCCGGGCCGGCCGTGGGGTCCCCGCCTGTAACGGAGTTTTCACTTTTCCTCCTCCCAAAGATTGAGTTCGAAATTTCCAGTTTCACATCCAAAAAGAAACAACTCGGACACAGGTTTTGGTGTCCTATTTCACAGGATGATCCCTGGACGGAAAGGCCGGGATCAGCAACGAACGAGAACGAAAGGAGTCAGGCAATGAAAAACAAGTCTGGCGCAGTAGATTTCCGGCGCCTGCGGACCATCGCACTGGCGGTGGTTCTTGCAGGCTCCCTGTTTGCAGTTTCTCCCGTTTCCTATGCCTCTGGAACCGGCGCCGCGGCCGATGCGCAGGATGCGCTGAGCGCGGCCAAGGCCAAGCTCGCCAAGTCGCAGTTCAAAAACGTGCAGGTGAGCGTGGATGCCGACGGCATTGCGACGCTGACGGGCACGGTGGACCTCTACGAGTACAAGGCCGACGCGCAGAAGCGCCTGCACAACGTGAAGGGCATCAACGGCGTGCGCAACCAGATCGAAGTGGGCGGGCCCAACATGGCCGACAGCGAGCTGAGAAACAAGCTGGTCGAAAAGCTCTCCTACGACCGGGTGGGCTATGGCAATGCCTTCAACGCCATCAGCGTGAATGTGCAGAATGGCGTGGTGACGCTGGGCGGCCATGCGCGGACCGATGTGGACAAGGACTCCGCGGTCGCGCTGGTGAGCACGTATCCGGGTGTGAAGGACGTGGTGGACGAAGTGGAGGTCGATCCCACGTCGCTGATGGACGACCAGCTTCGGCTGAAGGTGGCGCGGGCCGTCTATGGCTACCCCTCGCTGAACAAGTACGCGATGGACCCGGCCAAGCCGATCCGCATCTCGGTGCAGAACGGCCGGGTGGAACTCTACGGCGTGGTGGATTCGCAGGCCGACAAGGATACGGCGAACATCCGCGCCAACGGGGTGCCGGGGGTCTTCAGCGTGAAGAATTACCTGCAGGTGGCGGGGCAGCCCTCCGAGACCTCGCAGAAGTAAGACCGCAACCGCACCAACCTGCCGCGCCAGGGCCCAGGCCCTGGCGCTTTCTTTTGAGACATTCACAGAACTGTAACGCAACTACGCACGTTGTTTCTTACACTTCTGGCTATGCTCACCGACGCACCCCTGACCGTTGAACTGAAGGAAGGCGCAACTGCCGACACGCAGATTTATGTGCTTTCCGGGCCCCTGACGCTGCGCAACATGTTTGACCTGCAGAACGACCTGCGCGGCGCAGCAACGCCGAAACTGACGATCTTCGACCTGAGCGGCGTGCCCTACATGGACTCGGCCGGGATGGGCCTGATCATGAACCACTATGTCCACTGCCAGACGCGGGGCGGACGCATGGTGGTGGCCGGGGCGAACAGCCGCGTGCTCGACCTCTTCAACGTGACCAAGGTGGACACGGTGCTTCCGCTGGCCGCGAGCGTGGAAGCGGCACAGGCATAGAGGCGCAACCGGCTCCGCTACACTGATAGCTGGAGCCGTTGCACGTGGGCCTGCTGACAAAGACGCGCACAACCCTGGAAATGATCAAGTGGGAGCACTCGATTTTCGCGCTCCCTTTCGCGCTGACGGCCGCTCTGCTGGCCGCGCACGGGCTGCCGCCGCTGCCCACGCTGGGCTGGATTCTGGTGGCCATGGTCGCGGCCCGCTCCTGCGCCATGGCGTTTAACCGCTGGGCCGATGCGGACCTGGATGCGGCCAATCCCAGGACAAAGACACGCGCCATTCCCGCCGGGCAACTCTCGCGGCAGTTTGTGCTGGGCTTTACGGTGCTGATGGGGCTGCTGTTTGTGCTGGCGGCGGCGGAGCTGAACCGGCTGACGCTGCTGCTCTCGCCCGTGGCGCTGCTGGTGCTGCTGGGCTACAGCTACATGAAGCGCGTGACGCGGTGGTCGCACCTGGTGCTGGGGCTGGCGCTGGGGCTGGCGCCCTCGGCGGCGTGGATTGCGGTGCGCGGCTCGCTGGATGCGCGGATCGTGGTGCTGACGGCGGCGGTGACGCTGTGGGTGGGGGGCTTCGACGTGCTCTACGCCTGCCAGGACTTTGAGCACGACCGCACAGCGGGGCTGCACAGCCTGCCGCAGGCCATCGGCATCGACGCGGCCTTCTGGGCGGCGCGCACCATGCACCTGGCCATGCTGGGGCTGCTGGCGTGGTTCGCGCGGCTGTTCCACTTCGGCGTGGCGGGATGGCTGGGCATTGGCGCCGCGGCGCTGCTGCTGGGCTACGAGCATGCGATTATCTCACCGCGCGACCTGCGCCGGCTGAATGCCGCCTTCTTCACTATGAACGGCGTGATCGCGATGGTGTTTCTCTGCTTTGTGGCCACGGACCTGTGGCTGCGCCGGTAACGGCGGAGTGACGCACTGCCCGGCGCGCGGCACAGGCGCAATGGCACTGTGGTAGGGTGGCAAAGGGCTTTCCGCAGAGCGCACGCGAGACCATGGCGGCGGGCCGGTTCAAGCGATGAAGATTGCCATCCAGGGCGAGCCCGGCTCTTTCAGCTACGAGGCCGCGAAAAAGTTCGATGCCCGCGCCACGATTGTCTCCATTCCGCTCTCAGCGGATGTGTTTGCCGCGCTGACCACGGGCAAGGTGGATGCGGCGGCGATTCCGATCGAGAACAGCCTGGCAGGGTCAGTGCTGGAGCACTTCGACCTGCTGCTGACGCACGATGTGCTGGTGGAGCGGGAGACGCTGCTGCGCATCCGGCACAACCTGATCGTGGTCTCCGGAGCGGCACTCGACGGCATCGAGCGGGTGTTTTCGCATCCGGTGGCGCTGGCGCAGTGCCGGAGGTTTCTGGCCGCGCACCCGAAGATGGAGTCCTTTGCCAACTACGACACGGCGGGCAGCGTGAAGCAGCTTGTGGAGACGCGCGACCGGCACGCGGCGGCGATTGCCAGCGTGGAGGCCGCACACTACTACGGCGCGGAGATTCTCGAGGCCAACATCGAGGACAATCCGGAGAATTACACGCGGTTCTTTCTGGTGAAGCGAATGCCGGATGCGCTTCTCGACCCGGAGGCGAACAAGGTGAGCATCGCCTTTTCAGTGGAGAACCGGCCAGGCTCGCTGGTGGCGGCGCTGACGGCGCTCTCCGCGGTGGGCACGAACCTGACCAAGATCGAGTCGCGGCCGGTGCACGGCAAGCCGTGGGAGTATGTGTTCTATGTGGATTGCCAGATTCGCAGCGCCGAGGAAGCAAGCGCATGCCGGGAGGCGCTGAAGCCGCACTGCGACCTGGTGAAGGAGCTGGGCCGCTACCGCGAGGCACAGCGCTAGAGAATTTCAGACAGCAGAAAGGGGATGAGCCGAAGCTCATCCCCTTTTTCATTGCCCGGAATCCGGACCGACTAGAAGTGGTAGGCCACGCCGACGGCGGGGTAATAGATGTTGAACCAGCGCTTGGTCTCGAACTGATCGTAGCCGAAGGTGGGCACCTTGGTGACGACGCCACGGTACTCGGCGCGGATGTCGAAGCTGGGGCTGATCTCGTAGGCGATACCCGCGCCATAGAGCGCGCCCACACCGGTCTGCTGCTTCACGTCGAGACTCTGCGTGGTCTGGTCGCGAACGGGCAGAAAGATCAGCACCGCCGGACCACCCTCAACAAACGGGTTGAACTTGCGGAAGATGAAGCTGCGCACGTAAGCGAACGAGATTTCCTGAGTGCGATTATTCACCGTGTAGTTGTTGGTGTTGCTGATGGTGTAGTGCATCTTGTACTGGTAGCTGATGCCGTAGTTGGCTTCGAGAGCGCTGGACGGCGTCAGCATGAAGCGGTAGCTGACCAGGGCGCCAAAGCCGCGCTGCGCGGCCACCTGCACATCTGTGGAAGAGGCCTTGAAGGGTTGGATGAGAGTCGTTCCGCTCAGGCTGATGTCCTGTCTGCTCTCCTGGGCGCGGCCTGCCGCCGCACACACTACCAGCAGAAATGCAACAAATGCAATCTTCTTCATTCGGTGTAGAACCTCGCGACTGCCCAACCGTCCGGCCGGCAACCAACATTGCTGATTCCGGTGCGCCGGTACGTGCCGGGCCCCGCTCTCAGCATTGTAAATGGCCGGAACGGGTTGGCGGCAGACTGGATAGCCCCGAGAATGCTTTATGGCCTTAGACGCATTGCACGCAAAATGGCAGCGCGCGGATGGGACCGAAAATGTGCGGGCGCGCGAGGCCTGCGGCGGTCATCCGGCACGCTCCGCATGATAGTAAAAAGGCGGCCCCTGCTGCTGGGCCAGGGCCCGCACGGTGCGCAGAAAAGCCCGCGCGGCGTAGCTGAGGGTGGCCTGGCGGCGGTGGACGAGCCGGAGCACGCGCTTCATCTCAAGCTCGTCGACGGCGATGCGGACAAGGTCGCCGGTTTCGAGCTCGCGGGCCACGGTGAGGTGCGGGACAAGGGCCACGCCGTTGCCCATGGCGACGAAGCGCTTGATGGCCTCGATGGTGGGCAGTTCGATGGCCATGTTGAGGGGCGTGCGGTAGCGCTGGAAGGCCTCAATGACCTTGCGGCGCAGGGGCGAGGCCACATGATGCGCGATGAAGGTCTGCTGGCCGAGCTGACTGATGGAGAGGCGGCCGGTGCGCGCCAGCGGGTGCGAGGGGCTGGCGATGAGCGCGAGGCTGTCTCCATAGACGGCAATGGAGCGGAAGTTCGCGGGGTCGGGCCGGTAGGACATGACGCCAATCTCGAAGCTGTGCAGGTCCAGCCCCTCGGGGATGCGGCTGGCAAGGGTGCGCTGCACGGTGACGTTGATGTGAGGGAACTCGCGGCGGAAGGCGTCGATGGCCGGGAGCAGGTAGATGCAGGTGTACTCGTTGGCGGCGAGCTGAAGCTGGCCGCGCTCCAGGCTCTTGAGCTCGCCGAGGGCGCTGGCGGCCTCACGGCGCAGAGCCACCATGCGCAGTGCGTAGTCGCGCAGAAGCTGGCCGGCGGCGGTGAGGGAACCATCGCGGGCGGCACGGTCGAAGAGGGTTTCTCCGACGGCCTCCTCCAGCTTGCGGATGACCTGGCTGACGGCGGGCTGGGTGCGGTGCAGCCGCTGGGCGGCGCGGGAAAAGCTGCGCTCCTCGGCGACGGCGAGAAAGGTCTCAAGCTGGCTCAGTTCCATCTCAGCTCCATGGGGTTCTCCGGCACCACGAGCATAACGGATTCTAATGACACCTACAAAAAGAATAACTTTGCGTTATAGAGCCCCGATGCGAGAGACTAGGAATGCACGAGAAGTTCTCCCTTGGCAGGCAACGCATGAGCACAGACCACGTAGCGTTTTTCGACACCACTTTGCGCGACGGCGAGCAGTCCCCCGGCTGCAGCATGACCACCCAGGAAAAGCTGACCATGGCCCATGCCCTGGAAGACCTGGGCGTGGACATCATCGAGGCCGGGTTCGCCATGGCCTCCGAGGGCGACTTTGCCGCGATTGCGACGATCACGCAGGCCATCCGCAAACCGAAGATCGCTTCGCTGGCAAGGGCCAAGAAGGAAGACATCGAGATGGCGGCGCGGGCGATCCATTTTGCGGACCGGCCGCGCATTCACGTGTTTCTGGCTTCGAGCGACCTGCACCTTGAGTACAAGCTGAAGATGAGCCGGGCCGAGGCGCTGGACCTGGCCGGCGAGTCGGTGCGGCTGGCGCGCTCTCTGGTGGACGTCGTGGAGTTTTCGCCCGAGGACGCGACGCGCTCGGACCGGGATGTTCTGGTGAAGATGGTGCGCATCGCCGTGGAAGCGGGCGCGACGACCATCAACATGCCGGATACGGTGGGCTACTCGACGCCGGAGGAGTACGGCGCGATGTTCCGCGAGGTGCGCGAGCGGATTCCGGCGATCGACGTGCAGGGCGTCATTCTTTCGTCGCACTGCCACGACGATCTGGGCCTTGCCGTTGCCAACTCGCTGGCAGCGATCCAGAACGGCGCGCGGCAGGTGGAGTGCACCATCAACGGCATTGGCGAGCGGGCGGGCAACGCGGCACTCGAGGAGATTGCGGCGGCGCTCTACGTGCGCGGCGACCGCTATGGCGTCTCGACGGGCATCGATCTTGCCAAGCTCTACCCCACGAGCGAGGTGCTGGGGCAGATCATCACCTTCAAGCCCTCGCCGAACAAGGCGATTGTGGGCGCGAATGCCTTTGCGCACGAGAGCGGGATACACCAGCACGGCATGCTGGCGAATCCGCTGTGCTACGAGATCATGACGCCGGCTCTGGTCGGCGTCAGCCGCACGCATCTGGTGCTGGGCAAGCACTCCGGGCGCGCGGCGCTGCGGCACCGGCTGGAGCAGCTTGGCTTTACGCTGACGCGCGAGGAGCTGCAGCAGACCTACTACCGCTTTGTGGCGCTGGCGGACCGCAAGAAGAATATCTACGACCAGGACCTTGTGGGCCTGCTGCCGGACTCGATTCGCGAGAACCGGCGCGAGCCCGTATCGGAACTCGACTAAATCGCACACACTCACAACGCACTCTGGAAATGGGCATGAAGCTGAAGATTCTGGTAACGGCGGGCGATGGCATTGGCCCGGAGGTGACGGCCGAGGCGGTCGCACTGCTGAAGGAGATTGCCGCCGCGGGCGGACACGATTTTACGTTTACGGACAAGCGCATTGGCGGAGTGGCCATTATGCAGGACGGTACGCCGCTGCCCGCGGACACGCTGGCCGAGGCGCTGGCGAGCGATGCGGTGCTGCTGGGCGCGGTGGGCGGCAACGAGTTCAATTCCCTGCCCCCGGACAAGCGGCCCGAGGCCGGCCTCCTGAAGATTCGCGCGGAGCTGGGCGGCTTTGCCAACCTGCGGCCGGCGTTCGCGTTCAAGGAACTGGCGGTGAACAGCCCGCTGCGGCCCGAGGTGATCGACGGCGCGGACATTCTGTGCGTGCGCGAGCTGCTGGGCGGCCTCTACTTTGGCGCTCCGCGGGAGTGGGACAAGGCCAAGGGCGAGGCGTGGAATACCATGCGCTACTCCACCGATGAAGTGGCGCGCGTGGCGCGCATTGCTTTTGAGCTTGCGCAGAAGCGGCGCAGGAAACTGACCAGCGTGGACAAGGCCAACGTGCTTGAGGTGTCGCAACTGTGGCGGGCGACGGTGGTCGAGGTGGCAAAGGAGTTTCCGGACGTGACGCTGGAGCACCAGTATGTGGATGCGATGGCGATGCACCTGATGACGCGGCCGCGCGACTTCGACGTAATGCTCACCGAAAATCTCTTCGGCGACATTCTGAGCGACGAGTCGGGCGTGATTACCGGATCGCTGGGCATGCTGCCCTCGGCGACGATCGGCGGCAAGGTGAATCTGTATGAACCCGTGCACGGCTCCGCGCCGGATATTGCGGGCAAGGGCCTTGCAAATCCGATTGGCGCGATGCTGACCGGCGCGCTGATTCTGCGCCACTCCGGCGGGCTTGAGGCTGAGGCGGCGGCGATTGAGACGGGTGTGCGCAAGGTGCTGGAAGAGGGCTTCCGCACGCCGGACCTGGCGCGCGGCAATACGACGGACTTCACCGTGCTCTCGACGAAAGAGATGGGCGCGAAGGTGCGCGAAACCGTGAAGACTTTGCTCGTCAACGCGTAAATTTCCCCGAGGATGATGATGAGTACCGAACCGAAGACGCTATTTGAGAAGGTGTGGGAGCAGCACATCGTTGCTGAGCCGAAGGGCGAGCCCACGCTGCTGTATATCGATCTGCAGCTTGTGCACGAGGTGACCTCTCCGCAGGCCTTTGAGGGGCTGCGGCTGACGGGGCGCAAGGTGCGCAGGCCTGACCGCACGATTGCCACGGTGGACCACAACGTGCCGACGACGCTCGAAGGCCGGCTGAATATCGTGGACCAGATCGCGGCCAAGCAAATCTCCACGCTGCGCCAGAACTGCGTGGACTTTGGCGTGGAGCTGTACGACGTGGACTCGCGCGACCAGGGCATTGTGCACGTGATCGGGCCGGAGCTGGGCATTACCAAGCCAGGCATGACGATTGTGTGCGGCGACTCGCATACCTCGACCCACGGCGCGTTTGGCGCGCTGGCCTTCGGCATCGGCACCAGCGAGGTGGAGCATGTGCTGGCCACGCAGACGCTGCCGCAGGGCAAGCCGAAGACGTTCCGGATTTCAGTGGAGGGCGAGACGCCGCAGGGTGTGACGGCGAAGGACATCATTCTCGCGATCATCGGCCGGATCGGCACGGACGGCGCGACGGGCTGCGTGATCGAGTATGCGGGCTCGGCGATTCGCGCGCTTTCGATGGAAGGCCGCATGACGGTGTGCAACATGAGCATCGAGGCGGGCGCGCGCGCAGGCATGATTGCGCCGGATGAGACGACATTTGCGTATCTGAAGGGACGGCGCTTCAGCCCGCAGGGCGCGGAGTGGGAGCGCGCGGTTGCGGAGTGGAGCAAGCTGCCCACCGATGCGGACGCGAAGTTCGACCGCGAACTGGTGATCGACGCGGCCACGCTGGTGCCCTACGTAAGCTGGGGCACGAGTCCTGGCATGGTTGCGCCGGTGACGGCTGCCGTGCCCGACCCCGCGAAGGCCGAGAACGAGCTTGACCGCAAGTCTTTCGAGCGGGCGCTGGAGTACATGAACCTGACGGCGGGCACTCCGCTCGAAGAGGTCGCGATGGACCGCGTGTTCATCGGCTCCTGCACCAACGGGCGCATCGAAGACCTGCGCGCGGCGGCGCGCATCGCCGCGGGGCACAAGGTGTCTTCGCATGTGAATGCGATGGTGGTGCCGGGGTCGCAGGCGGTGAAGGCGGCGGCGGAGAAGGAAGGGCTGGACGCGATTTTCAAAGCGGCGGGCTTCGACTGGCGCGAGCCGGGCTGCTCGATGTGCCTGGGCATGAATCCGGACATTCTTTCGCCGGGCGAACGCTGCGCCTCGACCAGCAACCGCAACTTCGAGGGACGGCAGGGACGCGGCGGACGCACGCACCTCGTCTCGCCGGAGATGGCTGCCGCGGCTGCGATTGCCGGGCACTTTGTGGACATCAGGAACTGGGAAGTGCGCGAGGAGGTCGAAGCCTAATGGAACCGTTTCGTACTGTAACTTCACTGGCTGCGCCGCTGGACCGCACCAACGTCGACACCGACCAGATTATTCCCAAGCAGTTTTTGAAGCGCATCGAGCGCACCGGCTACGGCGACTTTCTGTTCTTTGACTGGCGGCAGACGCCGGAGGGCAAGCCTATTCCTGAATTTGTGCTCAACGATCCGCGTTACAAAGGCGCGCAGATTCTGGTGGCGGGCAAGAACTTCGGCTGCGGATCGAGCCGCGAGCACGCAGCATGGGCGCTGAGCGACTTCGGTTTCCGCGTGGTGATTGCGCCGACGTTTGCCGATATCTTTTTCTCGAATGCCGGCAAGAACGGCATCGTGCTGGTGCGGCTGAGCGAGGAGCAGGTGGAGACTCTGCTGGCGAATGCCGCGACCAAGCCGGGCTACAAGCTCACGGTCTCGCTCGAAGAGCAGACGGTGACGGACAGCGAGGGCTTCAAGGCGACATTTGAGATTGATGCCTTTCGCAAGTTCTGCCTGCTGGAAGGGCTGGACGATATTGGCCTGACGCTGCGGCATGCGGCCGAACTCGATGCGTTTGAGAAGCAGCATGACGGCGCAAGCTGGCTGAAGGCGAAGAACTAGCAGTTTCATTGCAGCACCAACAAGCGGACCCGTGAGAGGCCGCAAGGGTTTTCGATACCGATGACAGTTGAAGGCAAGCGCCAGAGTATTCCCTTGACGGAGGGCCCCAGCCGCGCCGCGGCGCGCTCGTATCTGCGTGGGGCGGGATTCAGCAAAGACGATCTGCACAAGCCGATCATCGGCATCGCCAACACGTGGACCGAGATCGGCACCTGCAACGTGCATCTGCGGGAAGTGGCCGAAGCGCTGAAGGAAGGCATTCGCGAGGCCGGCGGCACGCCGATGGAGTTCAACACCATCACCATCTCCGACGGCATCACCATGGGCACGCAGGGCATGAAGGCCTCGCTGGTGTCGCGCGAGGTGATCGCGGACTCCATTGAGCTGGTGGCGCGGGGCAACCTCTTCGACGGCCTCGTCGGCATCGGCGGCTGCGACAAGAACATGCCGGGCATCATCATGGCGCTGTGCCGGCTGGATATTCCGGGCATGATGCTCTACGGCGGGTCCATTGCGCCAGGCAAGCTGAACGGGATCGATATCACGATTCAGAATGTCTTCGAGGGCATCGGCTCGCATGCCGCGGGACGCATTGACGACGCGGGGCTCGAGGCGCTGGAGGCCAATGCCTGCCCCGGAGCGGGCGCCTGCGGCGGCCAGTTCACGGCGAATACGATGGCGATGTCGGGCGAGATTCTGGGGATTTCGCCGATGCAGATTTCGGGCGTGCCCGCGACCCACAAGGACAAGCACGCGGCGACGCGCGAAGCGGGGCGCATGATCATGGACGCGGTGCGCTCCAACCGGCGACCTTCGCAGATCATTACGCGGGCGTCGATTGAGAATGCGATTGCCAGCGTGGCGGCCAGCGGCGGCTCGACGAATGCGGTGCTGCACCTGCTGGCCATCGCGCACGAGATGGGCATCCAGCTCGCGATCGAGGACTTCGACGCGATCTCGAAGCGCACGCCGTTTATCTGCGACCTGACGCCGGCGGGCAAGTTTGTCGCGTCGGATTTTCAAGCGGCGGGCGGCTCGCGGCTGCTGGCGCAGAGGCTGATCAACGCGGGGCACGCGGACGGCTCGACATTGACTGTGAGCGGCAGAACGCTGGCCGAGGAAGCCGCGCTGGCGCAGGAGACGCCGGGGCAGGTAGTGATTCATACCTTCGGCGAGCCGATCAAGCCGAATGGCGGGCTGGTGATTCTGAAGGGCAACCTTGCGCCCGAGGGCTGCGTGATGAAGGTCGCCGCAGCGAATCGCTACGAGCATCGCGGGCCGGCACGGGTCTTCGACTGCGAGGACGACTGCTTTGCGGCGGTACAGAAAGGCCAGATCAAGCCGGGCGATGTGCTGGTGATTCGCTACGAGGGCCCGAAGGGCGGGCCGGGCATGCGCGAGATGCTGCAGGTGACGGCGGCGATCAGCGGCATCCCCGAATTGAGCTCGACCGTGGCACTGCTGACCGATGGCCGCTTCAGCGGCGCCACACGCGGCATGACCGCGGGCCACGTGGCGCCGGAAGCCTTTGTGGGCGGGCCGATTGCCGCGGTGCGCGAAGGCGACACCATTCACTTCGACATTCCCAACCGCACGCTCAATGTGGAGATCAGCGCGGAGGAGATGGCCGCGCGGCTGAAGGGCTTTACGCCGCCGGCACTGCGCTGGCCGCAGGGCGTGTTCCGCAAGTATGTAGATCGCGTGACCTCGGCCTCCAAGGGCGCGACGACGTAGAAGCATTCACCAGAATTGCTCATGCACCTTCATCGAAGGAGAGAGACCATGGGAAGCAACGCGAATCAGCAGACCTCAAATGCGCACCTGACCACACCCACCCCGCTGACCGGCGCGGAGATTGTATGGGCCACACTGGTGGGCGAGGGCGTAACGGATGTCTTCGGGTATCCGGGCGGCGCGATTCTGCCGGTGTACGATGCGCTGCGCAAGTTCCCCATTCACCATACGCTGGTGCGCCACGAGCAGGGCGCGGCGCACATGGCCGATGGCTACGCGCGCGCTTCAGGCAAGGTGGGCGTGGCCATGGCCACGAGCGGACCGGGGGCGACGAACCTGGTGACGGGCATTGCCACGGCGATGCTGGATTCGATTCCGGTGGTGTGCATTACGGGCAATGTGTCGAGCAAGGTGCTGGGCACGGATGCCTTTCAGGAAGTGGATATCACGGGCATCACGCTGCCGGTGACCAAGCACAACTTTCTGGTGAACCGCGCGGAGGATATTGCTCCGGCGATCCGGCACGCTTTCCAGATTGCGCAGAGCGGGCGGCCGGGACCGGTGCTGGTGGACATCACGAAGGACGCGCAGCAGGCGACGGCGATCTTCGACTTTGCAGCAGCCAAGCCGAAGCCCTACAAGCCGCACCCGATGCTGCATGTGGATGACACGGCGCTGACGCAAGCCGCGGAGCTGATCCGCAATGCGAAGCGGCCCGTGATTCTGGCCGGGCACGGCGTATCGGAGTCCGGCGCGATGGAGCAGGTGCGCACGCTGGCCGAGCGCACGCAGACGCCGGTGGCGCTGACGCTGTTGGGGCTGGGCGTCTTCCCTGCCTCGCATCCGCTGAGCCTGGGCATGATGGGCATGCACGGCGAGTCGTGGGTGAACGATGCGATCCAGGAAGCCGACCTGCTGATCGCCTGCGGCATGCGCTTTGACGATCGCGTTACCGGCACCATCGCCTCCTAC
>DASZRQ010000217.1:0-6634 GCA_035549115.1 Occallatibacter sp.
CTGACCAAGGTGAAGGCGATGCCCTCGGGCGCGCCGCCCACGGATGAACGCATCACGTCGGTGATTCTGCACGGGCGGGGCATGATGCCCGCCACGCAACTGGACGACCCGCAACTGGACGATCTGCTGGCCTATCTGCACACGCTATGAGTGAACCGGCCAAACACGAGGAAGAGCGCGCCGAGAAGCACAGCCCGGCACCTGCGGCTCCGCGCGAGCTGCTGCCGCTGCCTGGACTGCTGGCGATCGGGCTGTATCTGCTGCTGCTGGCCGGAGTGCTGATTCTGGGCGTGGTCGAGGGGCATTATCCGCCGCTGTTCCTGGTGCTGGCGGCGGCGTTCTTTACGGCGAGCGCCGGGCTGGTGCTGCTGTTTCGCTGGGCATGGGCCGGGACACTGGCGGCGGTGTTTCTGCTGGCCTGCTACAACGGATGGATCTTCTCCGCGCGGCACGAGCCGGCGGCGCTGGTGCAGGCAGGGCTGAACCTGGTGTTCTTTCTCTATCTGCTGCGGGCCGAGGTGCAGGACAAGCTGCGCTGAAAGCGCTACCAGAGCATGCGGCAGACGCCGGACTGGCGGATGCGCAGGAACTTCTTTGTTCCTCATGAACCTAATGGTAGGCTCAGGCCATGCTGCGTGGATATTTGAGAGCTTCCCTTTGCCTTGGACTGCTGTCCACCCTGCTGATTCCAGCGAAAGCCGCCGAAACCCTAAAAAAACGCGACATTAACCTCGATGATCTGGCCCGGCTGAAACGGGTAAGCGCGCCGGTGCTCTCGCCCGATGGCGAGTGGATTCTCTACACGGTGAGCCAGATTGACGCCAAAGACGACAAGAGCCAGAGCCACCTGTGGATGGTGAAATGGGATGGCTCGGTCAACCTGCAACTGACCTACGGCAAAGAGGGCGCGGCGGGTTCGCCGAAGTTCTCGCCGGATGGCAAGTACATCAGCTTTCTCTCCTCGCGGCCCGGCCCGGCGAAGGGCAACCAGGTGTGGGTGATGGACCGGCGCGGCGGCGAGGCCGAGCAACTGACGGCGATTACCGACAGGAACATCGAGGGGTATAGCTGGTCGCCGGACTCGAAGAAGCTGCTGCTGACGATGCGGCCCAAGCTGGAGCCGGAGGCGGAAGAGGGCAAGCCGCCCGCGCCGCCCAAGCCGATCGTGATCGACCGCTACCACTTCATGCAGGATGTGCAGGGGTACATCCGCGACGACGAGTGGAACACGCTCTATCTCTATGACATTGCGACCAAGAAGGCCGAGAAGCTGACCACCGACAAGAATGTGAACGAGAACGAGCCGGTGTGGTCGCCGGACGGCAAGTGGATCGCCTATGTGAGCAACCACGATCCCGATCCGGACCGCTCGACCAATACGGATGTCTTTATCGTGGAGCCGAAGCCGGACTCGACGCCGCGCAAGCTGACAACGTGGGATGGGCCGGACAACGGGCCGCTGGCATGGTCGCCGGATTCGCAGTTGATTGCCTACATTCAAGGCGCGCCGATCAAGCTCCTGGAGTACTCGCAGTCGAAGCCTGCCGTGGTGACGCTGGAAGGCAAGGTGAGCTATCCGGCGGCGAAGCTGGACCGCGCGGTGCGCGAGCCGGTCTTCTCGCCCGATGGAAAGCACCTGAGCTACCTGGTGAACGACGACCGCGACCAGTATCCGGCCGAAGTGGAACTGAAGGGCGACGGAGACAAGCGCGAACTGGACCGGCAGGGCACGGTGATGGCCTGGGTTGGCGAGGCCGGCCATCGCGCGGTGCTGTTCACGGACGATGCCGACCCCGGCGAGATTTACGCGCTGGAAAATGGCGAGCTGCGCAAGCTGACGACGCAGAACGATGCGTTGATCGCGGAACTGAATCTGGTGCCGACGGAGAACGTGGAGTGGAAGAGCAAGGACGGCACGGATGTGCATGGCCTGCTGACAAAGCCCGCGGACTTCAAGGCCGGGTCGCCGGTGCCGATGATCCTGTTCATCCATGGCGGGCCGAACTCGCAGGACGAGCACAGCTTCGACTTCATGCGGCAGTGGCTGGCGACCAAGGGCTACGCAGAGCTGAACGTGAACTACCGCGGCAGCTCGGGCCGCGGGCAGGACTACGCCAAGGCGATTGCCGCCGACTGGGGCCACTACGAGGTAGAGGATATTCTCTCCGGCGTGGACAAGGTTGTGGCCATGGGCGTTGTAGACCCGAACCGCATGTGCGTGACGGGCTGGAGCTACGGCGGCATCCTGACGGATTACACGACGGCGTCGACGGACCGCTTCAAGTGCGCGATCAGCGGTGCGGGCGTGGCGGCGCCGATGTCGTTCTACGGCGTGGACCAGTACATTTTGCAGTACGACAACGAGCTGGGGCCGCCGTGGAAGAATCTCCAGCTCTACATCAAGATGAGCTATCCGTTTCTGGAGGTGGAGAAGCGCATCCACACGCCGATGCTGTTCATGGGCGGAACGGCGGACATGAACGTGCCGCTGATCGGCGGCGAGCAGATGTACGAGGCGCTGAAGTCGCTGGGGCGGCCGACGGAGCTGGTGGTGTATCCGGGGCAGTTCCACGGGTTCACCAAGCCGAGCTACATCAAGGACAGGTACGAGCGGTGGCTGGCGTGGTGGGACAAGTACACGAAGCCGGCGGCCGTGGAACCGAAGAAGGGCGAGTAGCACCGGGCGAGTTCCGGTTGCGGCAGGTGCGGGCTTCGGCCCGCATCTGCTGTTTCAGGGCAGATCTTCGTGAGGCAGCGCCGACGGGCTGCGCCGGAAGAGACTGACAATGGCCACGACCCAGGTGAAGACGAGCAGGGCCGCACCGGCAAGCGTGAGCGCCGCTCCGCCCAGCGCAGGCAGTCCTTTCGTCGTGATGTCCAGATGGATGGAGCTGCCCGACACCGGAAAGGCGACGGAGAGGCCGGTTGAGCCCGTGCAGAACGTGAAGATAAGCACAAGGCCGGCGGCAAAACACAACACCGATACAATCACGAGCGGCTTCATGGGAACCTCCTCGCCGAGCGGACTACTCCAAGAGACTGTCATCCTGCATCAATGGTTTCAGGGTGCGGAAGCGCGCCTGCGCACAAAGATCACGATTGCGATATGGATTGCAAGCGCGATGCCGATTCCGAGTGCGTGATCCGCGAGGGACGGCCTTGTGCGCTGGACGCACCAGAGAGCCCATCCGCCGATGGGAATGAAGCCGATCACAGCGGTGATCACGCCAGGGTTATAGACGCGCAGCATAATCAGCCCGCCGATGTGCGCAAGCGCATTGACCAGCGTGAGGTCGATGGCGATGAGCCCGAGGCCGGGACGGACAGTTGCCGCCAGCATCCACGAGACAGCAACGACGCCCCAGACGCCGGGCACATTGATGAGGAAGACGGAGGCGGGCGTAAGCGCGCGCCGCCCGTGCGCCATATGGCGGTTCACAAACTCCGCGAACCGGTTGTCGTCGTGCTCCTCATACTGGTGGAGCATGTAAAGAGGGAGCTGCAGCCAGACAGCCAGCAAGCCCAGCGGCCAGCCGCGCGCCAGCACGGGTGTGATGGCGGCCAGCAGCAAGCCGCACAGCGCGCCACCGTAGACCCAGAACCGCAGCAGCCGGTCAATCATCTCGCTTTCCCACCGTCAGTTCGCGTCTAGCGCAGTGTATCAAGCAGCCAAAGCCGCGCGCGGCTACAATGAAGACAGTGATGGAGCTGGTGCAGATCGAGTCCGCGCAAAAGGCTCCGGTGCCCAAGCCGGAGTGGCTGAAGGCGCGCGCGCCCATGGGCGAGAACTACCACGACCTGAAGCGGCTGGCGCGGTCGCTGAATCTGCACACGGTGTGTGAGAGCGCGCACTGCCCGAATATCGGCGAGTGCTGGCACCACAAGACCGCGACCTTCATGATGCTGGGCAACCTGTGCACGCGGCGGTGCGGATTCTGCGCGGTGCCCAAGGGGCGGCCTGAGCCAATCGATTTTGACGAGCCGCGGCGTATCGCCGGGGCTATTGCTCAGTTGGGTCTGCTCCACGCAGTGGTCACCAGCGTGAACCGCGACGATGACCTGGTGGGAGGCGCGCGGGCCTTTGCGATGGTGATCGAGGAGATTCGCAAGCAGGCGCCGGGATGCCGCGTGGAAGTGCTGATTCCAGACTTTCAGGGCAACGAGGAAGCAATCCGCATTGTGGTGGAGGCCCAACCCGAGGTGCTCAACCACAATACGGAGTCGGTGCCGCGGCTGTATCGAGCTGTGCGGTCCGGTGCGCGCTATGAGCGCACATTAGGGCTGCTGCGCTACGCCAAGAAGCTGAACCCGAGCGGGGTCACGAAGTCGGGCGTGATGGTGGGGCTGGGCGAGGAGACGGCGGAGCTGCTCGAGGTCTTCCGCGACCTGGCGGCCGTCGACTGCGACATTCTGACCATCGGGCAGTACCTGCGGCCCTCGCGTGACCACCTGCCCATGGCGCGGCTCTACACGCCGCGGGAGTTTGCCGAGCTGAAGACGGAGGCGCTGAAGATGGGCTTCCGGCATGTGGAGTCCGGTCCGCTGGTGCGGTCGAGCTACCACGCGCACGAGCAGGCTGCGGCGACGGGGCTGCGGGTTATTTCGTAGCCGCTCAGCGGTGCATGGACTGCAGGTTTGGCACAAAGAGCACGCAGGCCACCAGCACCACCACCAGCGCCCCCAGAAACGCCAGCCATGTCCACTTCGTCCAATGCACGGGAGCCTTTCCGCGAAGGGCGGTTCGCTAATATATTGTTTTGGACGTAGCGAGGAGAAAGATGGCAGTCTCGACGATGGCCGGAATTCCGGCTCTGAAAGATTTGGCAGGCGACCTGAAGCGGCGCATGGACCAGGCGGTGGCCGGGTTCCAGAGCAGTCTGGCATCGATCCGGACGGGACGGGCCAGCGCGCACATGCTGGACGCGATCCGCGTGGATTACTATGGCAGCCCCATGCCGATCAACCAGCTTGCGCAGGTGTCTACGCCCGAGGCGCAACTGATTCTGATCGCGCCCTTCGATCCCACGATGGTGAAGGAGATCGAGAAGGCGATCCAGACTTCTGACCTTGGCTTTAACCCGATGTCGGATGGCAAGGTGATCCGCGTGCCGGTGCCGCCCATGACCGAGGAGCGGCGGCGCGACGTGGTGAAGCACCTGAACAAGGTGCTCGAGGAGCACCGGACGGCCATCCGCAACGTGCGCCGCGACGGCAACGACGCGCTGAAGAAGCTTGCCAAGGATAAAAAGATCAGCGAGGACGAGGAAAAGCGCTCGCTGGAAGAAGTGCAGAAGATGACCGACGAAGAGATTCGCCGGATGGAAGAGCTGGCGCGCAAGAAGGAAATCGACGTGATGCAGGTTTGAAGCGTTGGTTGCGCGAAGCAGAAAAGCCGCCCCGCGAGGGCGGCTTTTGTTTTGGCGCGGCAACAGGTTATTTCTTCGCCCGCTTGTAGAACGGCAAGGGCACCTGCTTCGCACGCACACGGTTGGCGCGGCACTCGACGATCACGTCCGCACCGCTGGCGGCGACCTCCGCGGGCACCAGCGCCATGGCGATGTTGGTTTTGAGGAAGGGCGCGGGCGAGCCGGAAGTCACGGTGCCGATGCGTTCTCCATCCAGGGACAGGACGCAGTACCCATCGCGGCCAATGCCCCGCTCCGTCATTTCGAGGCCGATGATCTTGCGTTTGGGGCCGCCGGAGTTCTGCACCGCGAGCAGCGCCTCGCGGCCGATGAAGTCGCCCTTGTCGAGCTTGAGCCAGCGGTCGAGGCCGGCTTCGAGGACGTTGATCTCGTCGGAGATTTCGTGGCCGTAGAGGCTCATGCCGGCCTCGAGGCGCAGGGTGTTGCGCGCGCCCAGGCCGCAGGGGCGGATGCCGAACTCGCTGCCCGCTTCAAGGAGCGCCTCCCACACCTTCACCGTCGTGGCCTCATCGGAGGGGATATAAACCTCGAAGCCATCTTCGCCGCTGTAACCGGTGCGGGCGATCAGCACATTGTGCACGCCGGCGACCTGGCCAAAGGTGAACCAGTAATTTCTGATGCCGGTGAGATCGACCTTGGTGAGCTTCTGCAGCGTCTCCAGCGCGCGCGGGCCCTGCACAGCGAGCTGCGAGTAGTAGTCCGAATAGTCGTTGAAGTGGATGCCGGGCATGGAGCCGGCCTGCTGGCGAATCCAGGCGTAATCCTTGTCCTTGGTCCCCGCGTTCACCACCAGCAGGTAGTCGTTTTCGCCGAGGCGGTGCACCAGGATGTCGTCGACAAAGCAGCCCTGCGGCGTCAGCAGCGCGGAGTAGTGGGCCTGGTTGTCCTTGAGGCGTGCGGCGTCGTTCATGGTGATGTGCTGCACGGCGGCCAGCGAGCCGGGGCCGCGGAACTGCAGCTCGCCCATGTGCGAGACATCGAAGAGACCCACGCCGGTGCGCACCGCCATATGCTCGGCGATGAGGCCGCCGCCGTTGCCGGGGTACTCGACCGGCATGTCCCAGCCGCCGAAGTCGACCATTTTGGCCTTGAGGGCGCGATGAGCCGCGTTGAGGGCGGTCTTTTTGAGCGGAGCGGCTACGGGAGCGGCGGGGGTGGTCATGAAGGGTCCTTTCGCGGAGCGCGAGCCCGGCTTACGATTGCTGATC
>DASZRQ010000218.1:0-3513 GCA_035549115.1 Occallatibacter sp.
CGAGCGCCACTTTGGCCGCGAGGCCGTCGACCGGCTCGCCGATCCGCTGCTCTCCGGCATCTACGGCGGAGACGCCGCCCAGCTCAGCGCCCGCTCGGTGCTGCCCCGCCTGGTGGAGATGGAAGCCAAACACGGCTCGCTTAGCCGCGGCATGCTCGCCGCCCACCGCGAGATGCGCGCCCGCATGGCCCAGCGCGCCGCCAATGGCCAGGCTTCCACGCGTTCCGCGCCGCGCGGGATCTTTACCACTCTTCGCGGCGGACTGCGGCAGTTGATCGACGCTCTTGAAGCCCGGCTCGACCCCATCGCCATCCGCCGCTCCACGCCCGTCGACGCCGTGGAAAAAACCGCCGGCGGCTGGCGCGTCACCGCCGCGGGCCGCTCTGAAAGCTACGACGCCGTCCTCTTCGCCTCGCCGGCCTGGGCTGCCGGCGCGCTGCTCACGCCCGTCGACGCCCCGCTCGGCGAAGCCCTCTGCGGCATTCCCTACTCATCCTCCATCACCGTCAACCTTATTTATGACGAGTCTCAGCTTGGCCCGCTGCCCGGAGGCTTCGGCTTTCTTGTGCCCAACGTGGAAGGCCGCTCGATGCTGGCCTGCACCTTCGCCCACCGCAAATTCCTGGGCCGCGCGCCCGAAGGCAAAATCGTGCTGCGCGCTTTTCTCGGTGGCGCGCGCAACGAGGCCCTTCTCAGCGAGTCCGACGATGCGCTCATTGCCGCCGTCCGCCGCGACCTGAGCGAGATTCTCGGCGAGCGCATCCTGAGCCGCGCCACGCCGCCCGAGCATGCGCAGGTCTCCCGCTGGCGTCGCGCCATGGCCCAGTACGCCGTCGGCCACCAGGAGCGCATGGCGCTCATCCGCAAGCGCGTCGAGGCGCTGCCCGGCCTGCGCCTCGCCGGAAACGCCTATGACGGCATCGGCATCTCCGACTGCATCCGCCTCGGCCGCCAGGCCGCCCGCGAACTCGCCGCCGCGGAAACCCCGGCCTCCGTTCGCTAATCCTTCCATCAACATCAGTAGGAGAGAGCCGGTAGGCCGGGCCTTCAGGCCCGGCAACCCAGGCCCTCAACAAAAAACCTCAGGGACTTCAGCCCCTGAGGTAGCGCTGTCAACCCCCTCCCGCCCAATCTTTCCCGCAACCCCATCAATCCAAACGGAAAAAACATCGCGCGCATTTGCAGATAATTTCCCGCCTGCGGCGCAGAATAGAAATAAAGCAGGCGCTCCGCAAAAGATCGCGGAGCGCGAAATTCAGGGAAGGAGAGAGGCATACCCCCTCCCCCCTGGGAGAGGGTAACGTTTCGTCTGAACCCGGTACCAACGGCCGGCATCAACGGGGAACGATCGGCAAAATCAGCGCACTCGGGTGTTCTGCGTCATGCAGCACCGTGTTCGTCGCCTTCACAAACTCCGTGCTCTCCGCCGCCGTCTTGCCCGTGTTCAGGTTGCGGTCGAACCGCGGAAAATTGCTGCTCGAAACCTCCAGCCGGATACGATGACCCTTCTTGAAGACGTTGCTCGTCGACCACAGATCGATCGTGTACTCGTACACCTTGCCCGGCGTAATCGGCTTCGGCTCGCCCAGCGTGGATTCACGATAACTGGCCCGCAGAATCCCTTCCGTCAGGTTCTGCGCAAACCCGTTCGGCCACACATCCACCAGCTTTCCCGTAAAGTCCGTATCCACTGCGCTCGACTTGGCAAACAAATCCAGCGTCACCGGCCCCGTCACCTCCGTATCCGCATCGAGCGGGGGCGTCGAGTACACCAGCACATCCGGCCGCGCCTCCACTTCTTTCTGGTCCCGCGGTCCCGCCGGCTCGTGTTGTGCGTCGCAGCACAGCGGCCCGCCCGTCGTGGGCACCGGATTCGCCGGGTCGTACACAAAGGTATCCGCCGCGCCCTTCGCGCTCGCCGTCTCCAGCATGCCGTCGCCGCTCGCCGTGTTTGCCTTGCCCTCCGACCCCAGGAAATACTTCGTCGCCTTTGCCCGCTCCAGCGGCCACGCCGGCTCGTTGCGCCACTCGTTCGCGCCCATCACGAAAATGCGCACCGGGTCGGGATTCGCAAACTCGTTCTGCTTGCCCTGGAACAGATACTCGTACCAGTCGAGCGTCAGCTTATTCTCGTCGTACTCCGCAGCCGCAGGCCCAAAGTCCACCGCGCCAATGGTCTCGCCGCCGCCCGCGTGCCCGCCGATCGTCACCACCAGCCGCTGCTCCCTGCGCGCCTCGGCGTTGCCCGCGTGGTCGCGCATGCCCATGTAGTTGCGCAGCGATCCGCCCTGGAAAATGTCGTACCACGCCGCAATCGTCAGCGCCGGAACCTGAATCCGCGAGTAGTCCGCCTCGATCGACCACTGCTTCCAGTAGTCGTCATAGGTCGGGTGCTTCGCCCAGTCGATGAAATACGGCGCCAACGTCTTCGTCAGGTCCGCGCTGCTCGGAATCGGCTTCAGGTTGAACACCGGAAACTCCGTCAGCGGCAGCACGCGGTCGCCAACCAGCGCGTTGGAGGCCGCGCGAATCTCCCGGTTCGCCGTATCCTGCGCCAGCCCCGAGGTCCACGACTCGTTGAACCACTGCTCGAACGCGCCGCCCTGGTACGCCCAGTTCTCGTGATAGTTCGAGGCCGTCACCACCGGGCAAATGCCCGCCAGGTGCGGCGGATGGCCGATCGCCGTCAGCATCTGCGTCGCGCCCACATACGATCCGCCGAACATGCCCACCTTGCCATTCGAGTTCGGCAGCGCCGCCGCCCACTCCACGGTGTCGTAGCCATCGTCCGTCTCGTGCTTGAAGGTGTACCACTCGCCTTCCGATGTGTAGCGCCCGCGCACATCCTGCACCACCACCAGAAAGCCGTGCTCCGCCGCCTCGCGTGCAAAGCCTGCCGTGCCGTCCTTGTTATAGGGCGTGCGCTGCAGCAGCGTGGGATACCTGCCATCCCCGGCGGGCCGGTAGATATCCGCGCGCAGCGTCACGCCGTCGCGCGTCTTCATCGGCACATTGTGTTCAACGATGATCTGGGGCTCAACAGACTGGCCGTGCAGCATGCCCGCAAAGGAGGCGAGCAGAACAAAGGCAAGAAATTTTCGCATCAAGGAATCCCCCGGCGTCAAAGCCGAGGCCATTCTAACGCCCTGTGCCTGGAGACCCCGTTACAGATGCGCGCTGCCCAGCAGAATGCCGATCCCGTAGGTCACCGCGCCTTCTACCGCGCCCACAATCGTCATCTCCAGACCCGACGACCACCACGAGCGGATCGTGATCAGGCTCTTGGCCACGCCCACCGCGAAATGCGCCGCCAGCGACACAATCGCCGCCGTGATCACTGCGGGCACGCCGCTCATAAAGAAGAACGGGATCACTGGAATGATCGCGCCCACTGCGGTCGAGAGCGCGCCCGAACTGGCCGATACCATTGGATTCGACAGCGCTTCTTCCGTCGTTCCCAGCCGCTCCGTAGTCAGCGCGCGCAGCAGTTGCTCGGGGTCGCTGGCAATGTGG
>DASZRQ010000219.1:0-3074 GCA_035549115.1 Occallatibacter sp.
CGGAGTTGGGCGGCATCGTAGGCTTGATTGCGACTCTGATCGGCGTTCAGCCGAAGGATGTGATGGTGTGGGTCATGGAAGGTGAAGAGCCAGCCGTGGTCAAGATCGTTGGGCAGCTCGGTGGCTACGGACCGATCGTCAGCTCTTCGATGGAGGGAATCACTTTCGGGAATTGAGCCTATGCCATCCCAGATGACGCGAGCGAGATAGCCGTTGCGTATGGCAATGCTGTGCGGAGCATCTCACAATCTCACGGCTTGGGGATTCAATCACGATGAGTGGTGAGTTCTCTCCAGTTCAGGCCGAGATCCACGATCAGCAGCGAGGCAAGCGTGAAGGCAATCACGCCGACGGCGGCAAAAACATCGCCCAGGTGGCTCCAGTAGCGAGGCCAAAGGTTGAGCACGCGGCTGGAGACGAAGGTAAAGGTGACGGCATACGACCGGGCCATCCACTGGCGGTGTACGGCAATCTGGCGGTTGCGCGCGGCCACGAAAGCGGCGACCGTGCAGATCATCCAGGCAGCGGCCTGCATGGACGTTCCGGGAAGCCCCGGGCGGCCTGCCGCGAGCGCGATCCCTGTGAAAGAGCCGGCGAAGACCGCGATGACATAGATGCGGCCGAGGATGCGATGGAGCCGGAGATGGCGCTCGCGCATGCGCGAGGAGAAGTTTACAGGGCCGATCAGGAGAGCGAGGATTCCTGCGATTGTATGCGGGATGAGGAGATGGCGATCGGCAATGACCTGCAAACGGTATGCGTGGTACATCGGGTAATCGGCAACGAGGAACAGCTCCGAGGTAATGAAGACAAAGAGCGCGGTAAGCCCAAGCGAGACCCAGAGAATGGTCTTGAATCTGGAGGCGGGGGCGTTGAGCGCTGGCCACAGATTCACTTCCACCTCCCAACACACAGCCGGCCGGGCCGCCAATGCTCAACTGTGACAGCTTCCAGCGGGATATTAGCCATCGCCAGCAGGCGCTCCCAGTCCTGCTTTCGGAAGGCGCGTCGAAACGATACCGGCCCATCATGCTGCACAAACGGGTGCCACCTAACCATCCCCGCCATCCACGCAAACATCCGGCATGCACGCTCCGACCGCTCCAGGTCATTGATGAACCAGCCTGTCTGCGCGGTCGTTTCCATCCACCGCAGCAGCGCGACGATCTGTTCATCCTCCAGGTGATGCGCCATCAGCGAGCTCACGACAATATCCACGGGTTTCTTCGGCCGGTATTCCAGGGCATCGCCGGTCAGCCACACGATTCCAAGTTCCTCCCTGGTGGACTCCGCCGCGGCCCGCGTCGAGTAAGGATTCAGATCGATTCCTGTTAACTGTGTGGCAGTTCCTCGCCGCCGGGCCCAGCCTGCAATCTGCCGCAACAAACCGCCGCCGCCACTGCCCACATCGACAAGATGCACCGGCTCGCGCAGTCCACGCGGCAGGTGTTCCAGCCATGCCAGCGTTGGCCGGTAGCCCAGCAGCCAGCGATTGATTTGCTCCAGACTGCGCAGACAGTCGCGGAACTCTTCATAGCTGCACTCGCCATCCATCAGTTCCGGCAGCTCGCGCGGAGAGACCCGACGACTGAAGTCAATCTCCGCACTAGGCCACATGGAAGCGCATCGTCTCCGCAGTCAGGCCAGGGCCAAACGACATTGCGCAACCGCGCTGCCCCGGCCGCGCCTGCTGCATCATCCGCTCCAGCACAAACATCACCGTGGCCGACGACATGTTTCCGAAGCGCGACAGTACCTCGCGCGATGCCGTCAGTGCATCGGCGGGCAGCTCCAGTCCCTTTTCCACCGCATCCAGAATCGACCGGCCACCGGGATGCACGGCCCACAGGTCAATGCCATCGCGCTCCGCCATCAACTCGCCCGCATGCAACGCCTGCCCCAGTTCTCCGGGCACTTGTCCGGAGAGCAGCATGTCGAAGCCCAGCCCTCGGATTTTCCAGGTGATGAGGCCGCGTGTCTCGGGCACCATTACCGCCTTGAAGCTATCCAGCGCAAGCCCCTGCTGACGCGCAGTAATCAGGCTGGCTGCCGCACCATCGGCAAATACCAGGTACGAGAGTACCTGCTCCAGATTCTGCGTCTCCTGGAAGTGCAGCGTGCAGAGCTCCAGGTTCACCATGAGTACTTCCGCCTTCGGGTCAGAGCGCACAATGTGCCGCGCCAACTTCAACGCATTGATGGCCGCGTAACACCCCATGAAGCCAACCATGGTTCGCTCCACGTCCGCCGAGAGTCCAAGATGGTCGACGATCTCAAAATCCAAACCTGGTGCATAGAGTCCGGTGCAGCAGGTTACCAGCACGTGCGTAATGCCGGAGCGCTCCTTCTCGCTTAGCGCAAGCCGATCCACGGCTTTCCGCATCAGTATCGGAGCGCTCTGCTCAAACAATTCCATGCGCCGCGCCGTGTCGGGAAACTTGCCTGACCGATAGAACTCTTTCGCATCGTGCGACGAGAACTGGCCGTGGCCAACCAGCGGATTGAGGAACGAATAGCGATGCGCGATCTCGGCGCGGCTCACCATGCGGCGGAAAATGGCGCGCAACCGCGGGTCCGCAAGCATCTCCTCCGCGAAGCCCACGAAGGCCTCATGCACATCGTGCTCTGGCACGGCAGTGGCGATGCGGTTCAGGCAAGCCTTCGTCATTTGCAATAGACCCTCCAGCCCAGATTATCGGGATTCGATGCAGCGCCTTTGCCCGGAGAAGCTGGACCGAGAATAGATTGCGATCCGGGACAGTCAACTATTTGAGAGAACAAGCTTCGTATTCTCAATACAATGGCCACTCTTTGAGACGAGACCGCTATTTTTTGGATAGCACCTTCTACGCAGGGTGGAGGATGACGATTTGTTCATGAATCACCAATTGCCGGGTGCTCCAGCATGTTGACCGTTCAAATGTCATACCATGATCCATGCGTCTTTTGCTGGTCGAGGATGAGCCCGAGATCCAGAGTTTTCTGCAGCAACCGCTGGCCAATGCAGGGTACGAAGTGGATGCAGCCAGGGATGGGCAAACCGCGATTCAACTCTCGTCTGAAAGGCACTATGA
>DASZRQ010000220.1:0-9971 GCA_035549115.1 Occallatibacter sp.
CGTCTTTGAAAACTACCGCAGAGGTTGAACGGGGCCTGCCGGAAATCGTTCGCATTCCTATGGATGCGCACACCTGTCCCGGCGCTTCTTAATCTTCTGTAGTCTACCGAAGATCGAACCGGCACACGCCCGCTTTTTCTCCGCCCGCGGCCTGCGCTTCTTCGAGTTCTGCGGATTCAGTGGGTATTGGCTTCGTGCAGAAGCTGCGAGGCCAGCGAGCACAGCGCCTGCCGGAACACCTCGCGCACCGGCTCGGCCATCCAGCCTGCCGCGCCCGCTCCCCCATGCGCCGCCAGCAGCGCCGCCGTCTCACCCGGAGAAAATCCTCCCACCGCGCGCAGCACAAAGATCACCCGCTGCTCCACCGGCAGGCTCTCGAGCCACGTCCGCACACGCCCGCGGTCCGGCCCGGAGAGCATTCGCTCCACCTCCGCGCCCGTATCGCCTGCCGCGTCCAGTTCATCGTCGCCGATGCAGCTTGCCGGAAAATCCGCATCCGCGGGTGCATCCAGGCTGCCTGGCGCGCGCTGTGCCAGCAGCGCAATCGCCGCCTTGGCCAGCGCCCGGCGCGCCGCCTGCTGCGCCGCGGCTTCGCCGCTGCCCGGCGTCAGCTCTGCCGTGGCCACAGCGGTCTCCACCAGCTCCGCGCCCGCTTCACCCGCGCCCACCAGCATGGATGCCATGCCGTACAGCCCGGCCGCAATGCGGTCCAGCGCATCTGCGCCGCCCCGTGCCTCGGCGGAAGAATTGTTCGCAGCGGACTCAACACTCTGAGACATGGCGGGCTCCTCTCGTTGGCTCAAAGGAAACAAAGAAGGACGAACGTCCAGCTTCTATCCTCCACCCCGCCGCCGTCGCGGGTCAATGTGCATGCATCTGCTGACTTTTCCGCGCGTTTCAGTTAAGAACAGCCATGCCTTGCGCGCCGGAACGGCAAAACGCGAACGCCGAACCCTGAGCGGCAAATTGCCCCATCTGCTACATTGGCTCCGCCATGCAAAACGCCCTCCGCTGCGCCCTGATTTTCGCTGCCCTCGCGCCTCTCGCTGCCGCGCAAACCCCTGCCGTACCCGACTGGGCCCAGCCCGGCTCCGCCACCCACAAGCAGGTTCCACCGCCCGCGGATTTCCACCGTCCCACGACGACGTACAACACCCCCATCGGCATCTTCGACGGCCAGTCCGACGTGGGTACCGCCGTGGTTCCCGGCAGCGCCAGCTATGACGCGGCCACCGGCGCTTACACCGTCACCTCCGCCGGCTACAACATCTGGTACACCCGCGACGAGTTCCGCTATCTCTGGAAGAAGATGTCCGGCGATGTCTCTCTCGCCGCCGACGCCAGCTTCCCCAACCCCAGGGGCTACGGCGACCGCAAGGTCGTGCTCGTCATCCGTCAGAGCCTCGACGACAACTCCAGGGAAGCCATGCTCGGCGAGCACGGCACGGGCATGATTCATCTCGCCTGGCGTCCGGAAACCGCCGCCAGCATCTCCGATATGCAGTACCGCTTCGGCGGCGGCCTGGAAGGCGTCATGGCCCAGCGCATCGGCATCGAGAAGCACGGCGACGAAGTCGCCATCTTCATCAGCCTCAAAGGCGAGCCCATGCACCAGTTCGGGCCGCCGGTAAAGATTCACTTCGACGGGCCGTTCTACGTAGGCATCGGCTTCTGTTCCCACCAGCCCGCCACGCCTGATACCGCGGTCTTCACCCATGTGCTGCTCGAAAACCACGCCGGGGCTTTGCGCTAGGCAGAACCTCGCCATTTATTTAGCCGAGACTTAATATCTTCCCTGCCGTCCGTCCTATATCAATAAGGCTGAATGGGTTCGGCTTCCCCGCGCCGGCCCGGCGTGTCCCCGCAGGCAAAAACGCGTTAGACTGACCATCACCGCGCACTGGACGGATTGCATGGCCCGCACCCCGCAGAAACAAAAGCTCTTCAACGGCCGCGATTACTCCTGGATGCAGTTCAACCGCCGCGTCCTCGAGGAAGCCGAAGACCCCGCCAATCCCCTGCTGGAGCGCGTCAAGTTCCTGGCCATCACCGGCTCCAACCTCGACGAGTACGTTGAGATTCGCCAGGCCGGCCTCATGCAGCGCATTGAGGATGGCTACCGTGAGCCCGGCTACGACGGCCTGCGCCCCGAAGAATCCCTCACCGCGCTCACCGCCGAAATCCACGCCTTCGTCCGCGCCCAATACCGCTGCTGGAACGACCAGCTCTTGCCCGCGCTGCGCAAGCAGAATGTCCGCCTGCTGGAATGGGCGGAGCTCGAAGAAAATCAACGCGCCTTCGCGCAGAGCTACTTCCAGCGCGAAGTCGATCCCCTGCTCACGCCCATCGCCATCGATCCCGCACATCCCTTTCCGCGCGTGCTCAACAAGGCCCTGTGCCTGGCCCTCCTGTTGCGCCGCAAGCGCAAAACCTCCGGCCCGCTCATGCTCGGCGTGGTCACCGTGCCCCGCGCGCTGCCCCGTTTTGTGCGCCTGCCCGCCGCCGACGGCAGCTTCGATTACCTGCTGCTCCAGGAGCTGGTCGCGCAGAACCTTGGCGGCATGTATCGCGGCTACGAGGTCGTCGCCCGCACCGGCTTCCGCGTCACCCGCAACTCCAACCTCTACTTCGAGGAAGAAGAAGCCCGCTCCCTGCTTGAGTCCATCCGCGTGGAGCTGCACAACCGCCGCAAGGGCGATGCGGTGCGCCTCGAAATCGAAACCGGCGCCGACCCGGAGATCGTCGAGCGCCTGCGCGTGAACTTCGAGCTCGATGAAGACCAGGTCTTCCATGGCGACGGGCCCCTGAACCTCTCGCGGCTCATGTTCCTTTACGGCGACGTGGCCCGGCCCGAACTCAAGTTCCCTGCTTTCGTGCCGCGGCCCCTCGCGCTCAGCCGCAAGTCCGCCGACATCTACGAAGAGCTGCGCCACCGAGACATCTTGCTGCACCATCCCTACGACTCCTACGACCCGGTCGTCGAGTTCATCGAGAACGGCGCGCTCGACCCCAACGTCGTCAGCATGAAGCAGACCCTCTACCGTACCAGCCAGGACTCGCCCATGTTCAAGGCGCTCATCGATGCCGCCGCGACCAAGGAGACCACGCTGGTCGTCGAGCTGATGGCCCGCTTCGACGAAGCCTCGAACATCCGCTGGGCGCGCAGCATGGAAGACGCCGGCGTGCAGGTCTTCCACGGCGTCGTGGGCCTCAAGACCCACTGCAAGCTGGCCATGCTCGTCCGCCGCGACGAGGACGGCGTCACTCGCCGCTACTGTCATCTCGGCACCGGCAACTACAACCCGGTTACCGCCCGCTTCTATACCGACCTGAGCCTGCTCACCTGCGATCCGCAAATCACCGAACGCGTGCACATGGTCTTCAACTACCTCACGGCGCACGCCGAGGTGGACGACTACCGCCCGCTGCTCGTCGCCCCGCTCACCATGGCCGAGAGCTTCCTCGGCCTCATCCGCCGCGAGGCCGACCACGCCCGCGCCGGCCGCCCCGCGCGCATCATCGCCAAGATGAATGCGCTGCTCGAGCCCTCGGTTATCGAAGCCCTCTACGCCGCCTCGCAGGCCGGCGTAGAGATCGACATGATCGTCCGCGGCCTCTCCATCGCACGCCCCGGCGTCAAGGGCCTGTCAGACAATATGCGCGTCCGCTCCGTCGTCGGCCGCTTCCTGGAGCACTCGCGCATCTTCCACTTCGCCAACGGCGGCGACGAGGAAACCTACCTCGGCTCCGCCGACTGGATGCCCCGCAACCTCTTCGAGCGCTGCGAGGTCGTCTTCCCCCTCCGCGATGCCGCCGTCAAGGCGCGCATCCACGGCGAAATCCTGCCCGCCTACCTCGCCGACACCGTCAAGGCCCGCCTGCAGCAGCCCGACGGCACCTACCTGCGCGCCTCCCGCGTGTATAAGGACGCTCCCGTCTTCTCCGCGCAGGAGTTCCTCATGAAGCTCGCCGAAGGCAAAGCCGACCTCGACGCCATCCCCGGTGCGCTCACCGCTCCGCCCGCAAAACCCTCCAATGGCGCGAACGGCTCCAACGGCGCGCACGATGCCAACAGCGCCGGCACAGCCAAACCAGCACCGCGCCGCCGCTCTGCTGCGAAAAAAGCCACCGCCGCGGACTGAGCCCGCCCCCTCGATACAATTGCTTCGCCACACCGACAAAACACGAGATTGTGGCGAAACAGAAGCCTTTGTTCTTGCTTCTTAATCGTCCGCGCGGCCCAATATGCGCTGCGTGCCCCGTTATCCACACCGGCCTCCGCGCCCTGTCCGGCGAAAATAATCTCCAGACATGGCGGAGATCATCGTGACAGGCAAGCTGGAGCTCATCGTCGGGCCGATGCGCAGCAACAAGACCGCCGAACTGCTGCGCCGCGTCGAGATTCGCCGCCAGTATGCCAAGCAGCACGTGCTGCTGCTCAAGCCCAGCGCGGACACCAAGGCCGCCGCTGGCCTGGTCGAGAGCCGCAACACCAACGGCTGCGGCAAAATGGAGGCCATCGAATTTCCTAACACCGATCCATGGTCCGCGCTGCCCATCCTCGCGGCCACTGAGCAGCGCATCGGCAAGCGCGTCGAGTGCGTCGCCATCGACGAAGGTCAGTTCGTCAACGATCTCTTCCTCTTCACCAAGCGCCTGCTCGAGTCCGGCCACGACGTGATGGTCTCCGGCCTCGAGCTCGACTTCCGCGGCCTGCCCTTCGGCGAAATGATCCAGCTCTCCTGGCTCGTCCGCACCTTCGCCGGCAACATCACCGAGCTCGTCGCCTACTGCAGTTGCGGCGCGCGCGCCCTCTATCCCCAGCGCCTCATCGATGGCAAGCCCGCCGGCTACTCGAGCCCCATCATCATGGCCGGCGACAACTACGAGCCCCGCTGCGCCGAGCACTTCGTGCTCCCCGGCCGCCCGCATTAAGGCTCTAAAGCCGCATGTACGCTTCCACCCACATCCTGGTCAGCGCCTGCCACGGCGGCCAGAAGTAGAGCGCAGACGCCAGAAACTCCGCTCCCAGCAGCGCCGATGCGCCAAGCGCGAAGGGCCGCATCAGCCGCCCCCGCCGCCAGTCCCACAGCAGCAGCAGCGCAACCAGCAGCACATTGCCATAGAAGGACTCCACGAACCACAGCGGCACATGCTTCGGCTCCGGCAGGTAATGTCCCGTGATCCGGCCGAATCCCGGATCGGCGAGAGCGATCGTCGCCAGCATCATGATCCTGCGATGCGCCGCCGGATTTTTGCGCAGCGCGATGCCCCACGCCAGCAGCAAGACGAAGCCCAGAATGGCCACCAGGTTCACCGCCAGAAACCCGGTGGGCGGCACGGTCGACTGCCCCAGCGAAGGATCTGCCAGCACCATGGCCTGGGTCGCAAAGGCCGCCCAGGGCCCCAGCACCGCCATCAGGCAGGCCCACCCCGCCGCAAACCACCCCAGCCTGCGATGCCATGCCACGCGGTCTCCCAGCACCAGCCCCACCTGCGCCGTCACCAGCAGCAGCCAGCCGGTGAACACAAAGGCGTGCACATGCACCACCATCGGAGCCGGCGGCTTCTCGGCAAGAAAGCGCGGCATATCGAGCCCGAACCCCGCCACCATGCCCACCCACAAAATCGCCAGACACACGGCAGAAGCCGCACGGTCCTCCCGCGCGCTCCACGCCCCCCGCGTGTGCCACATCGGCGCCGCCTGCGCTGTTGCCACTGGCTTTCTCCTGTTGTTTGTCTTGCTTGCGAGCTTGCCCCATGCGTGCGGGCAGGTCAAATAAATTCTGGCGGAGCGCATTTCCCTGCCCCCCCGCCGAATATCCGTCAAAAAAATTCCATTGACACATGGAAACCTTTCGGTTACCGTAACCACATGGTTACGAATCAGCGGAAGCAGCGCGATGCCGTCTTTCGCGCCCTCTCCGACCCAACCCGCCGCGAAATCCTCGGCATCCTGCGCCGCGGCCACCACACCGTGGGCTCCATCGCCGGCAACTTCTGCATGAGCCGCCCCGCCATCTCCAAGCACCTGCGCCTGCTGCACGCCGCCGGCCTCGTCGCCACGCGCAAGGAGGGCACGGCCAGCGTCTGCAGCTTGCAGCCCGCGCCCCTGCGCCTCGTTGATGACTGGCTCCACGACTACCAGGCCTTCTGGAGCGACTCGCTCGCCGGCCTCAAACGCTATCTGGAGGAGAAGCCATGAACCTCGCCCCCGCCCGTGAAGACACCATCGTGCATCAGGTCGAAATCCACGCCCCCGCCGCGCGCATCTTCGCCGCCATCAGCAGCCCAGAAGAGCTCTTGCGCTGGTGGACCAAGCCCGGCAAATTCGCCACCACCCATGCCGAGTGCGACCTGCGCCCCGGCGGCGCGTGGCGCATGCGTCTTGAAGGCGGTTGCGACACCAGCCGCTCCTGCACCATCGTCTACGGCATCTATCGTCAGGTCGCGCCGCCCCATCGCCTCTCCTATACCTGGATTCGCGAGGGCGAGGATTACCCCGAGTCGCTCGTCACCTGGGATTTGGAGGAGTTCGGCGGCATCACCACGGTCCGCGTCACGCACTCAGGTCTCATCAGTGAGGCCATGCGTACCCGCAACTCCGGCTGGCCCATGATTCTCGACCTGCTCGCCACATGGACCACGCAACTGTAAATCTGCAGGGAGACACCCATGCCCGCACGCGAAATCCTGCACGAGCTGCTCGTCAATGTCTCTCCCGAACAGCTCTATCAGGCTGTCACCGGACCCGCGCAGATCGCCCACTGGTGGACTACCGGAGCGCGCGGCGAATCCACTCTCGGCAAGCAGCTTGAATTCTGGTTCGGTGACTACTGTGCCTCCATCGCCGAGATTACGGCTCTCGAACCCGGCAAGCTCGTCCGCTGGCATGTCACCGGCGGCAAGGCCAAAGACTGGATCGAGACTGATCTCGAGTTCCGCATCTTCGTCGAGGACGGCCGCACCATGCTCCATTTTCGCCACTCCAACTGGCGCGAGGACGCACGGCAGTTCGCGCACTGCTCCTTCGGCTGGGCCATCTTTCTGCTCAGCCTCAAAGAGTTTGCCGAAACTGGCAAAGGCCGCCCCTACCCCTACGACATGCCTGTCAATATGTGGAAGCCGCCTGCCACGGCTGCTTGAAGTTCCCGCAGTTGCGCATGACACACAAAAAGAGGATTTTGCGCCGAAAGAGGGCCGCCGCGAATCCCATCAGACTGGGAGAACGTATATGGCCCTCATCTCGAAGATCCTCTTTCCTGTCGATTTCTCGCCCGCCTCCACCGCCATGGCCGAGTATGTCCACCGCGCAGCCGCCATGATGCGCGCGCAGGTCGCGCTCATTCACGTCGCCAACCTTGCCAGCCACAACGCCCTCGATCTCTACGCGCGCTCGCTCCAGGAGATATGGGAGGAGCACCAGGCGCTCATGCGCCAGCAGCTCGATACGTTCCTCACTGCGCAGTTTCCGCCCGCCGAGTGCCCGCGCCTCCTCACCGCCGGCGACCCCGCCGAGGAGATCGTGAAGGCCGCGCGGAAGGGCAGCTTCGACCTCATCATCATGCCCACCCACTCCGGCGTCTTCCGCCAGATGCTGCTCGGCTCCACCACCGCCAAGGTGCTCGACTCCGCCGACTGCCCCGTGCTCACCAGCAAGCATGCGGAGAACACCACGCCCCGGCCCTTCGATCATCGCGAGTGGCTCTGCGCCGTGGGCCTCAGCGGCAACTCGGAGAAGGTTCTGCGCTATGCCGCGCAGGCGGCCTCGGAGGCGGGCGCGCACCTCTCCATCCTCCACGCCGTGCAGAGCGAAGACCCCAGGCTGCCCATCTCCCTCAACCTTGAGGAAGCGGTCCAATCTGCCGAGATGCACGAAGCCGTCAAGCGCATCCACGATCTGCAGCAGGCCGCGGGCACGAACTTTCCGGCGCGCATCGCCATCGGCCCCGTCAAGCGGGCGCTGCTCCAGGCCGCCAGCCAGTCGGACGCGGACGCACTCATCATCGGCCGCAGCTCCCATGCGGGCTCCTATGGCCGCCTCCGCGACCTGACCTACGCCGTAATCCGCGACTCTCCCTTCCCGGTGCTCAGCGTCTAGCGCAGCCTGTCAAGCCCCCGAGCGCGGACAAATCCGCAAACTGGCTCATTCCATGCGATAAAAAGCAATGAGCCAGTTTGCGTAGAATTTCCCGTCTTCGCCGCACAATAGAACCAGCAGGAAAACCATGAACGGCGAACTGTGAACCATGAACTGTGAACTGTTCTTCCTCAAGGAGCTGAATGCATGAGTTCGAATCCGCCCCACGTCTTCTCCGGCATCGCACCCGAGCACTTTGCCGCTCTCTGCGCCAAGGCCGGCGCCGCCGGCATCAACCTCAGCGGTAACTCCGGCTCGGCCACCAAACACGGCGTGCAGGTTCGCTGGAACTACGATCCTGACGCCAGCCAGCTCACCCTCGAAGTGCTCAAGACGCCCTTCTTTCTCTCCGCCGCCGATGTCTATGCCCGCCTCGCCGCTCTGGTGCAGCAGAGCCTGGCCTGACGCCAGCCTGACTGCAGATTTTACAATCGATCTATGCCGCTTCCCCTCGCGCAGGCCAGCCAGCCGCAACGGGCCAGCTCCAGCCACAGCATCTCCGCGCCCGCTGCCGCGCTTGAGTGCCCCGCGCCGTTGCGCCTGTGGCACCTGGCCAGCCTCGATGCGCCTACGGTCGCCGTCGTCTGGTCGCTCGCCTTCGCGCACGCGGCTGCGGTCCGCCTGCCCGCATGGCTGCCTGTTCTCATCGGGCTCGGCACGTGGGCTGTCTACATCGGCGACCGCCTGCTCGACGCGCGCTCGGCCCTGCGCACCGGCCAGTTCGACGCGCTGCGCGACCGCCACTTCTTCCACTGGCGCCATCGCAGCATACTCGTGCCCGCAGCAGCCATTGCGGCCCTTGCTGCTCTGGTGCTCATCGCGGTTTTCATGCCCGCGCATCTGCGCGAGCGCGACTCGGTTCTCGCCGCTGCCGCGCTGGCTTACTTCTCCGGCGTGCATCTGCCCCGCAGCCCGCGCTGGCTTGCACCGCTGCTCTCGAAAGAGCTGCTCGTCGGCGTGCTCTTTACCGCCGGATGCGTGCTGCCCACGCTCACGCGCCTGCCGCGGACCAATCTCGCGCAGGTCCTTCTTGCCGCGAGCTTCTTTGCCGCGCTCGCCTGGCTCAACTGCCACTCCATCGACCGCTGGGAAGCCGCCCCAACTGCTCATATCGCCGGCAAAGCCGCGGTCATCGCCGCACTCGGCTGTGCGGCAGCTTTCGCGTGCTCCTTCGCCGGTCTCCACATCGGCCTGCTGCTCGCGGCCGGCTCGGCGAGCGCCGCGCTGATTGCCGCGCTCGACCATGCGCGCCCGCGCCTCACGCCGCTCGCGCTGCGCGCCGCCGCTGACCTCGTGCTGCTCACGCCGCTCGCGCTGCTGCTTGCGCGATGAGCGCTCCCGCCAACTTCGACCGGCTTGCCCGCGCCTACCGCTGGATGGAGGCCGCCAGCTTCGGCCCATTCCTCATGCGCGCCCGCTGCGCCTTTCTCGCCGAAACGGCCTCTGCGCAACACGCTCTCGTCCTCGGCGACGGCGACGGCCGCTTCACTGCACGCCTGCTCGCCGCCAACCCATCCGTCCTCATCGATGCCATCGACGCCAGCCCCGCGATGCTCGCCGCGCTCCTGCGCAACGCCGGCCCGCACGCCGCGCGCGTCACCATCCACTGCACGGACATTCGCACCTGGCAGCCCGCGGCCCGCTACGACCTCATCGTCACGCACTTCTTTCTCGATTGCCTCTCCACAGCCGAGGTCGCCGCGCTCGCCGCGCGTCTCCGAGCCTGCGCCGCGCCCGGCGCGCTCTGGCTCGTCTCCGACTTCGCGATCCCGGCGAACCTCTTCGGCCGCGCCATTGCCCACCCGCTGGTCGCCGCGCTCTACCGCGCCTT
>DASZRQ010000221.1:0-9986 GCA_035549115.1 Occallatibacter sp.
GGCGGTAAAGAGGCCGGTGGCCTCGCTGGTGTTGTAGAAGAGCACGCCGGGCGAGAAGCGCAGGCCGTGGCGCGGGAAGGGATAGAAGTCGATGGAGGCGCCGGCGGAGGCCATGTTCAGCTTGGCATCCACGTCAAAGCCACTGGTGGAGATGTCGTTGACGCTGAGATTGAGGATGTTGCCCACGAAGCGGGCATTCATATAGCGGTTCAGGTTGGTGGCAGCCTGCAGGTTGATGCCCATGGGTGAGATGCCGCCGCCAAAGGCGAAGCGCGAGAACGGCGCCATGGGCGAGGGGACTTTGGGGGCCGGCAGAGACTGGAATCCGCCGGAGCCACCCGCATCATTGCCCGCATTGCCCATAAGGCTCAGTGAGGAAGAGGACTGTGCGCTGAGCGCGGCTGAGCCGGCGAGCAGAGCAACTGAGAGAAAAGCGACGCAGTGTTTCAAGGCAACCTCCGAAAAATTGAGCGCACAACGTACTCCCGGCCATGGCCTGCGGAGCTGATCGGGTCTTACGGGCCGTCTTGCTGGCGGCTCCCCCGTCCGGATAAAGGCTGAATCTAGGGGGAGAGTACCACGGTGCTACTTTCGTGTTACCCGCGAAGTCACACGAAATGGTTACTTAGGGCATGGAAGGCGGGAAAAGGTTGCCTGAAGCCGATACAGAGGCGGATGGGGACCGGATCAGGCCGGATGCCGTAAGCTGGGCCCATGCAACTGCCCCGCTGGGAGACCGAGACAGCCGCACGGATGCGGCGGCAACTGCTGGGTTGGTACGAGGTGAGCCAACGCGACCTGCCCTGGCGGCGGAGCCGCGACCCGTATGCCATCTGGGTTTCGGAGATCATGCTGCAGCAGACCCGGGTAGCCGTGGTGGTGGAGCGCTACAAGGTGTTTATGGAGCGGTTTCCTACGCTGGTGTCGCTGGCGCTGGCCCCGGAGCAGGAGGTTCTGGCGCTGTGGAGTGGGCTGGGCTACTACCGGCGGGCGCGGATGCTGCACAAGGCGGCGCAGTTTGTGGCGGAGCACCAGGCCGGAAGCCTTCCGGATACGGCGGAGGAGCTGCGGCTGCTGCCAGGGATCGGGAACTATACGGCGGCGGCGATTGCCAGCATTGCCCACGGCGAAGCTGTGGCCGTGGTGGATGGCAATGTGGAGCGGGTGCTGTGCCGGGTACGCGGCTGGCATGCCGGGCGCTCGACAGCGACCGCACTGCGCCGGCGCGTGGAGGCCGCGGCTGCCGAGCTGCTGGATTCCCGGCATCCGGGGGACTTTAACCAGGCCATGATGGAGCTGGGAGCGACGCTGTGCACGCCGCGCAAGCCGCGGTGCCTGATGTGTCCGCTGGCGCAGGACTGCGCCACGCGGGGCGAGCACAAGACGGTGAAGCGGCCGCGCATGGTGAGCCGCGAGACAGGCTGCGCGTTGGCGCTGCGCGGAGACGATCTGGATGAGGTGCTGCTGGAGCAGCGGCCGGAAGCGAATACCGTGATGCCGGGGTTGTGGCAGTTGCCGGTGCTGCGCGCGGCGGAGGTTCCGGAGCGGGAGCTGCGCATGACGGTGCGCCACGCCATCATGCAGGTGAACTACTATGTGCGCGTGCGCGCTGTGCTGGAGAGCGAAGTGGATGCGCTGACCGTGAGGGAGGGTGCGCGGCGCTGGGTTCCACTGGCAGAGGCCGGCGGGATGGCGCTGACGGGGCTGGCGCGCAAGGTGCTGAACCGGGCGCATCTGCTGCCAAGGGCGACGGCAACGGTTCGATGAGAGATTCAGGGGGAAACATGACGAAAACAACGATGGCCGTGCTGGGAATGGGAGCGCTGCTGGCGGCTGGCTGGGTGCAGGCGCAGGGCGTGCCGCAGATTGCGGGGGTTCCGGAAGCGGCGCGGGAGGCCGCGGCGTCGATCGATCCGGCGCGGATCAGCGCGCACGTGCGGTTCCTTTCGCTGGACCTGCTCGAAGGGCGCGGCCCGGGTACGCGCGGCGCGGAGCTGGCCGCCGAGTATATTGCCACCCAGTTTGCCCTGGCTGGGCTGAAGCCGGCGGGCGCGAACGGGACGTATTTTCAGCCGGTGAAGCTCTACGCCGTGCATACGGACGAGGACAAGACGAAGCTGAGCTTTGTGCCGGCCAGCGGTGCGCCGATGGACCTCGACTATGGCGCGCAGATTGTGGCCAAGGACGAGACGGGCCAGACGAGTGCCGATATCGACGCGCCCATTGTGTTTGTGGGATACGGCATCGACGCGCCGGAGTACCACTGGGACGACTACGCGGGGCCGGACGGCAAGGACATCGACCTGCACGGCAAGGTGGCGCTGGTGATCGTGAATGAGCCGCCCTCGGACGACGAGAAGTTCTTCAAGGGCAAGGCGCTGACCTACTACGGCCGCTGGACCTACAAGTACGAGGAGGCGGCGCGGCGGGGCGCGGTGGGCGTGCTGATTATTCACCGGCGCGACCTGGCGAGCTACGGCTGGGAGGTGGTGCAGAACTCGCAGGCCGTGGAGAAGAGCTTTCTGGAAGGCGACCCCAGCGCGACGCTGCGCGCGGCGGCGTGGATCCAGCATGACGTGGCGCAGAAGCTGTTCACCATGGCCGGGCTGGGCGATGTGGACGCGGAGATTGCACGGGCAGGCCAGCGCGGGGCATTCCATGCCACTGAACTTTCGGTGAAGCTTCGAGGCCATATAGAAAGCCGCGTGCGCCGTTATGTGAGCGCGAACGTGGTGGCGCGGGTGCCGGGAGCTGCGCCGGGAGGGAACGTGGTGCTATATACCGCGCATTACGATCATCTCGGCATTGACCCGAACGCCAAAGGCGACAAGATTTACAACGGCGCGGCGGACAACGGCACGGGCTGCGGCATTCTGCTGGAGATGGCGCGGGCCTTTGCGCAGGCGAAGCTGCCGCCGCCGCACGATGTGTACTTTGCTGCAGTGACGGCAGAGGAGCAGGGGCTGCTGGGATCGCAGTATCTGGGCATGCATACGCCGGTGCCGGCGAAAGAGATCGGGCTTGACCTGAACTACGACATGCTGGTGCCGCTTGGCATTCCGCGGTCAGTGAACCTGACGGGCGCGGAGCGGATCGATTTTTATCCAACGGTGGAGCGGGTGGCGAAGGCGTTTGACCTGCAACTGCTGCCCGATCCGGAGCCGATGGCCGGACACTACTACCGCAGCGACCACTTCTCGTTGGCGCGGGTGGGGATTCCGGCGTTTTCCGTGGACCAGGGCGAGCTGTTCGAGGGGCACGACGAGGCCTGGGGCAAGGCGCAGATGGACGACTTTGTCGCGCATCACTACCATCAGCCTTCCGACGAGTTTCATGCCGACTGGGACTTCAGGGGCAATGCGAAGCTGGCGCGGTTCGGGTTTGTGCTGGGCTGGCTGGCGGGGGCACAGGCAAAGCCGATCGAGTGGCTGCCGGGGGATGAGTTTGAGGCGGCGCGGAAGGCAAGCGAGAAGAAGTGAGTCGCTTTCTTAGTTTTAGACCGCTGCGCAGATGCTAGAATCCCGCGCATGAAGAGCTATGCCTTCAGCGAGACTGCAATTGCTGCCTCCAACCGAAGAGTGAAGCGGTTGCGCTATTGGGGAGCAAGCCTTTGCGCGTTATTTGTTGTTCTAGGCCTGTATTTGATGCTCGATGAAACCGGTTGGGCCGCCCGTCATCTTCACGTCTCTCACGATGTGAAGCTCATGATCTGCGTTTTACCTTTGGTCCTCCTATTCAATCTCTTGTTTGGCCCGATGTTTCGGCAAGGCAGTTCAAAGAGCCTTGAAGCGGTAATCACAGGATTTAAGGTTGATACGAGCAACGATGGAGTCGATATCAATTTCGGAATGGGCTTTAGCGCGCATTATGCATTTCATGAGATTACGCGGGCGGAAGAACCATCAATCGGGGCGGGACTCTATCTCCGAACCGCAAACCGTTACAACTATGCCGCGTTAACGCGAAGTTTAGAGGACTTTCAAGACTTTAAGACAGAGCTTGTTGCCCATAACATCCCAATTGTAAAAACGCTGATTCCCCCGAATTGGGAAGAATATTTATTTGTTCTGATGTTTTGTAGTTCTCTCATCGGCTCGGTGGTTCTTATTGGCGCTAAAGGTAGGCAAAGCATGCTTATGATCAACTTTGCTTATGCGGTTTTGTTGGGAGTAGTCGGATTTCTGATCGTTGGGGCCAGGGCGAATCATATAGCCCAACTGAAATGGGCCAGGTTTGGTGCATTGCTGCCGGCTCTTTTCGCAGTGCTGTCTTTTTACCTATAAACGAGGCCTGTCAATCAGTTTTGATCAGTAGTAGTCGGCGCAGCTCAGGTAGTAGCCGCAGGTGGTGCAGACCAGCTTGCAGTGGTGGCCGGTGAGCCGGCTGGAGCAGGTGGGGCAGATCTGGCAGTGGTGGTCGACCGGAGCGTCAGCGGGGCAGACTGTGCCAGTCTGTGAGAAATTCGCGACAAAATCGGCGTCGAGAGCCGCTGGCCTCTGCGGGAGCATGCCCGACAGATTAGCATGGAGGAGTGGGGCATCTCCCGTGGAGAACGCGGCGGGTGCCCGAACCATCAACACGATTGCGCGCCTGGACTTCCCCTGAGGTGCGGCGCTGAGAACAACCCCCAACACTCCGGAATCCGGAACCCCGAGGAGGGACGATGGCAAGCAAGGCTAGTGCGGTTTGGACAGGTTCACTGAAGGAAGGCAAGGGCACCATTTCCACGGCGACGGGCGTGCTGAAGGATGCGAACTACTCGTTCGCGACGCGCTTTGAGGGCGCGGACAGCGGCACGACGCCGGAGGAGCTGATTGCGGCGGCGCACGCGAGCTGCTTTTCGATGGCGCTGGGCGCGCAACTGGGCGGCTCGGGACTGACGCCGGAGTCGATCGAGACCCACGCGGCCGTGACGCTGGCCAAGGTGGATGGCGGCTTTGCCGTGACCAAGATTGCCCTGACCACCACGGCCAAGGTGCCCGGAGCAACCAAGGAAGTCTTTGACGCCGCCGCGGCTGGCGCCAAGGCGGGCTGCCCCATCTCGAAGCTCTTTGCGAACAACACCGAGATCACGCTGGACGCGAAGCTCGTCTAAGCGCGGTTCTCTCCGACCGCAAAAACATCCCATCTTTGTCGCGCAGCAATGCCGCGGCGGGATGGGATTTTTGTTAGGCCGGAATACTGCAGAGCAAGGCGAGGATACCGGGCTGAGAGGGGTTACGTTCAGTGCGCGGAAGGCCTGATTCCGCTTGACAGTACAGTTGCAACACCGCCAGAGTCATGGAGATACCAGCGCCAATCCTATGGGTTACCTTTGGGCGCAGGTTCATGTCTTGTCTCAAGGAGGCAGTTGCATGCTGCATATCCACCATATGCTCAATCCCGTGGCCATTCTTGTCTGCGCTGCGATTCTGTGGGTTCTTGGGGCCCTCTGGTATTCGCCCATGCTGTTTGCCAAGCCGTGGATGACCATCCTCGGCATCGAGAAGACCGAGGGCAAAAAGCCCGGAATGCTGCTGGCCATGACGGCGTCGTTTATCTGCGACTTTGTCATTGCGCTGATTCTGGAGCACCTGGTTATCTGGTCCGGCGCAGGCAGCTTCGGCTGGGGCGCGCTGATCGGGTTCATTGCCTGGGCCGGCTTTGTGGGCGCCATCAACCTGCCGCAGGGCATGTATGAGCGGCGTCCGTTCAAGCTCTTCGCCATCAACAGCGGCTACTGGCTGGTGGGCCTGGTGATTGTGGGCGGCGTGCTGGCCATCTGGCGCTAGGCCGGGAGCGGCTGCCCTACAATCAGGGGCATGAGCAAAACTCTTGTCTTTACCAATGAAGCGCCTGAGGCGATCGGGCCGTACTCGCAGGCCATTCGCAGCGGCAACCTGATCTTTACCGCGGGGCAGATCGCCCTCGACCCGGCCACCGGGCAGGTGGTCGAGGGCGGCATCGCCGAGCAGACCGAGAGGGTGCTCGAAAACCTGAAAGCGATTCTCGAGGCCGCCGGCTCCAGCCTGGAGCGAGCGGTAAAGACCACCGTCTTCCTGAAAAACTTCAACGACTTTGCCGCGATGAACGCGGTCTACGGGCAGTACTTTGCCCCGGCGGGGGTGGCTGCACCGGCGCGGAGCACGGTGGAAGTAGCCCGCCTGCCCAAAGACGTGCTGGTGGAGATCGAGGTCATGGCCGAGGTCTAGGTCCGTATCTTTCGGAAAGTTTCGGTATCTAATAGGTATGGAAACGATGGAGACAGGACCGATGAGCGATGGAGCGGAGAAGGTGATGCGCACGGACGCTGAGTGGCGCGCGATGCTGACGCCCCAGCAGTATCATGTGCTGCGCGAGAAAGGCACGGAGCGGCCGTTTACCGGCGCGCTGACGGAGAACCACGAGACGGGCAACTACCACTGTGCGGGCTGCGGAGCGCTGCTGTTTCTTTCCGGAGCGAAGTTCGATTCTCACTGCGGCTGGCCGAGCTTTGTGATTCCGGCGGACTCGAAGGCGGTGAATGAGCACGAGGACCTGAGCTTCGGCATGCGGCGCATCGAGGTGACCTGCGCGCGCTGCGGCGGGCACCTGGGGCATGTCTTTCCCGATGGGCCGGGACCGACCGGGCTGCGCTACTGCATCAACTCGGCCTCGCTGACCTTTGAGCACGAACAGAAATAAGCCCGTAGCCCGATTGCGGACACAACAAAACCCCGTCCGGCGAGGACGGGGTTTTTCTTTGAGCCGGAAGTACGGTCTGCGGGGCGATCAGCCCTTGGTGATTTTGCCCGACTTGATGCAGCTTGTGCAGACGCGGATGCGCTTGGGAGCGCCGTTGACCAGCGCCTTGACCGCCTGCAGGTTTACGTTCCAGCGACGGCGGGTAACGTTGTGCGCGTGGGAGATGTTGTTGCCGAACTGCGGCCCCTTGCCGCAAATATCACATACCTGTGCCATGACCTAAACTCCAGAATCTTTTGGTGTTTCGTCCCGCCGCTGCCGTTTGGAGGGGCCTAAAGCTGGCTCGCCTGCGCCGGCGCAGGGCCGGAACGGCCGTCCGGGGTGCGGATACACAAACATCCCCACGGCTTGCCGAATCTCCAGTATACCCGGAAACGGGATAAGAGCCAAACGCAGCGTGCTTGCCAGACCGGCATCCGGCTCAAAGCGCCCTCCCCTGAAAGTAATCCTCCCAAAGTCCAGAGGGGTGGTGCCTTTGTGCCATGTCATACGAGTGAAACCTGGCATAAGGTGGTTGGCGTGGAGGTCGTTCTATGAGCAGCCAATATCTTGAGACTCCCTATAAAAACGCGCTGGCGGCAGCGCATGAAGATCTGGATGAGGTTTGCGCGCGAATTGCCGAACTGAAGGCGCGCAAGGAAGCGATTGACAAGGCCACGGCGGCGCTGAAGGTGCTGATGGGGCAGATGGACGCCGTAGCCGAGGCTCCGCGCCCGTTCACCGCGACGCCGCGCCAGGTGGTTGAGATTCCAGCCAGCAACAACCGCCCCGCCCGCGAGACCGGCGACCCACTGCAGAACTCGATTCGCCAGGCTCTGGGAATCGCCGCTACCGCTTAAGGTTTGAAGCCGTGCGTTCGGCCCGTGCACGCATGGGCCGGATGCGTTTGCCCTCGCCTGCCTGGGCAGTACACCCTTCCTTCCGATTCCGGCGCGCAGCTCATCTCCTCTGCGCTGGCCGATCCCTCACAATTGCTGGCCGCGCCGCGGACTGCGGCGGCTCTCCGATATGATTGCCGTGACTTCCAGCCAAATTGCCCTGTGCAACCCTGGCTGACGGAAGGGCGGTGTCATGTCGTTTCCTGTGCCTCCGGCGGCAGAGACAAAGTCCCAGTTGCGCAAGACGATGGGCTTCTGGGATGTGCTGCTGTTCAACATTGCCACGGTGCTGGGGCCGCGCTGGATTGCGGCGGCAGGGCATAACGGCACATCGTCGATCAGCCTGTGGGTGCTGGCGGCGGTGTTTTTCTTTGTGCCGGGGGCCTTCGTCATCAACGAGCTCTCGTCGCGGTTCCCGGAAGAAGGCGGACTCTACGTGTGGTCGCGGGAGGCCTTTGGTCCCTTTCACGGATTCGTTGCCGGGTGGACGTACTGGATCTACACGGTCTTCTACTTTCCGGGGCTGCTGCTGGCCAGCGCGGCCATGAGCGCCTACATCCTGGGCGCGCACGGTGTGGCGCTGGCACAGGACCGCACGTTTCTGCTGACGGTTTCGCTGGCTCTGCTGGCCATCGCGGTGCTGTTGAACATCATCGGGCTGAATATCGGCAAGTGGTTGCAGAACGCAGGCGGTGTGGGCACGTATCTGCCGCTGATCATTCTGGGCGTGGTGGCTGCGGCGGTGTGCTGGCGGCATGGCTCGGCGACGCACTTTACGGTGCGCTCGATGCTGCCCACATGGAATTGGGATACGGTGAATTTCTGGTCGCAGATCGCGTTCGCTTTCACTGGGCTGGAGTTGGTCTCCGCGATGAGCGAGGAGGTGCGTGACCCGCGGCGCACGCTGCCCCGCGCGGTGTTCGGCGCGGGCGCGCTGATCGCGCTGATGTATATCGCGGGCACGTTTGCGGTGCTGGCGCTGGCTCCGGCCGCGCAGATCGATCCACAGAGCGGCGTATTTCACGCGATCTCCGTGGGCTCGGCGGCGCTGGGGCTGGGCTTTCTGGGCATTGTGGCCGCGCTGCTGGTGACGGCCGGCAATGCGGGCGGCGTGGGCAGCACGGTGGCGGGCATTGCGCGCGTGCCGTTTGTGGTGGGCATCGACCGCTACCTGCCGGCAGCCTTCGGCAGGATTCATCCGAAGTGGAAGACGCCGTGGGTCTCGATCCTGGTGCAGGCGGGGCTCTCCGGCGCAATTCTGCTGGCCAGCCAGATACGCAGTTCAAGCGTGGCCGAGGCCTACCAGCTTGTGGTGGATGCGGCCATTATTCTCTACTTCATTCCATTTCTCTACATGTTTGCGGCGGTCATCAAGCTGGCCGGCCGCGCGGACCGCAAGACGAATGCGCATGCGGTGCTGGTGCCGGGCGGCAAGGCGGGCGTGTGGATCTGCGGCGGGCTGGGCTTTCTTGTGGTGCTTGTCGGCATCGCCGTGTCGCTGATCCCGCCGGGCGATACGGCGAGCAAGCTCATCTTCGAGCTGCGGCTGGTGGGCGGCACGGCGGTGGCGGTGCTCATCGGGCTCGCGCTCTACTGGCGCGGCGCGCGCGCGAAGCAGGTGGAGCCGTAGCACACGCGCCGCGCGCAAAAAGTTCCCCGCCCCAAGACGAGGCGGGGTGAAAAGGAAGGCCACGAAGGCCCTCAAAATTGAGGATTGCGGCTCCGTTTGAGTAAATGCACCGCCGGCGCGTGCGCGCGGCACAGCGGGTTACAAGAGATTTACTCGCCGTGCGAAGATGCACCTGCCAACACAAGGTCGGCCTTGTCGAGCTGAATGGTCTGCAGAACGGTTTTGCCATTGATGGTGTCGGTGATGATGCCGACGCGGCCATTCTTGGCATCGACCATCTTGGCGGCGACGGTGACGGGCGTCTTGCCCTTCTGGGCGATGGTGACTTCAACGTTGGCGCCGGTACCGGTCCAGGTGATCTTGTAGTTGCCGGCATCAAGCTGCGTGCTGCCTACAGTGACCGGAGTGGAGAGAGTCAGAGACTGTGAATTCTTTGCGGCGAAGGCAGGAATGGACAGTGAACCAAGTACAAGGGCGTATGCAAGAAAGCGCTTCATGGAAATCTCCTCCAATGCCCCATCCCTCAACAATGGCTACCTGAGGCATTAGGTCTATTACACTGCTCTGTCCAGTGGTTCAAAGCTTAAGAAATCTTAAGTGCATGTGCAGCATGGAGATGAGGGCGATAAGCTGCGCGAATTCAATGTTTATTGCATTGCAAGCGGTATCGTAATGTGAACACGCAGGCCCGGCGATGCATTTTCCGCAGCGATGCAGCCGTGATGCAACTGCACGGCGCGCTTGGCGATGGAGAG
>DASZRQ010000222.1:0-8329 GCA_035549115.1 Occallatibacter sp.
TGCGGAGCTGCAGCACGCAGCCAGCGCACGCCTGCTGGCCCTGCCCGCCGCCATGCGCAACCTGCCGCCGTGGCTGCGCCTGAGCCCGGAAGACGCGGCCATGCTTGCCGCCATGACCACCGGCGACCGCACTTACCTGACGCACGCAATGCGCGCCGGCTTTGAGCGCACCGGCTCGTTCCACATGCTCGTCGTCTCCGGGCTGCATCTGGCGATCGTCGCGGGTTTCTTTTTCTGGATTACGCGCCGCCTGCGCCTGCCGCGCGTGCCGGCGACGCTTGCCACCATCGCGGCATCGTTTGCTTATGCGCTCTTCACGGGCTTCGCCACGCCGGTGCAGCGCTCGCTGTGGATGGTCACCCTCTATCTCTTCGGCCGCCTTGTCTATCGCGAGCGCAGCGCCCTCAACACCATTGGCTTTGCCGCGCTCTGCCTGCTTGCCGTCAGCCCGCGCAGCCTCTTCGACTCCGGCCTGCAGATGACGCTGCTGGCTGTCGTCGCCATCGCGGGCATTGCCGCGCCGCTGCTCGAAAACACGGTGCAGCCGTATCTGCGCGCAGCGCGCCGCCTGCGCACCCTCGGCCTCGATCCCAAACTGGCGCCGCGCATCGCACAGTTTCGCGTCGTCCTGCGCATGCTGGCCGCGCGGCTGGAGCACGCTGCCTTTCGCGGCGCAGGCTGGCATGTGCTGCCGTGGGTGGTGCGCTTCACGCTGCGCTGCGTCGAGATCGTCTTCGTCTCCTGCATCATCGAGCTGGCCATGGCGCTTCCCATGGCGCTCTACTTCCATCGCATCACGGTCTTCGCGCTGCCCGTCAACGTGCTGATCCTGCCGCTGCTCACCCTGCTCATGCCCGCGGCGCTGCTCACGCTCGCCGCGCTTGCCGTGTGGCCGCCGCTCGCTGTTGTGCCCGGCGCATGCGCGGCCGCGCTGCTGCATGCGGGCACGAGCATGGTGCATTTCTTCGGTTCTTTTGCACTGGGCGACTTTCGCATTCCCGGCCCGTCGCTGGCGCAGTGCCTCGCCTTTTGCGCACTGCTGGCGCTGGCCATGGTGCTGGCGCGCGGAGGCAAAGGCCAGCGCCGCGCAGCGTGGGCCGCGCTGCTTCTGGCCGCGCTCACGGCAGTTGCGCCGCGCAGTGTGGATCGCCCACGAAATGCGCTGCTGGTCGAGGCCCTCGATGTGGGCCAGGGCGATTCGCTGCTGGTCATCGCGCCCAACGGCGTCACCATGCTGGTCGATGGCGGAGGTTTCGGCGGCGGACCATGGCAGGCTGCACAGGATTTCGACATCGGCGAGGAGATCGTCTCGCCGGCGCTGTGGGCGCGCGGCATCCGGCACCTCGACATTGTCGCGCTCAGCCACGCGCACTCCGACCACATGGGCGGCCTGCCCGCCGTGCTGCGCAACTTTCATCCCCGCGAGCTCTGGGTCGGCAACAATCCATCGGTCGCCGCATATCGCGCCCTGATCGACGAGGCCCGCTCGCTTGGCGTGCGCGTGCGCACGTTGCGCGCCGGCGATGAGCTTCCGCTGGGCGATGCGCAGGTGCGCGTATTCGCGCCCTTGGCCGGTTATGCGCCGGGCACGGAGCCCAGCAACAACGATTCGCTGGTGCTGCGCGTGGCCTATGGCTCAACTTCCGCCCTGCTGGAGGGCGACGCCGAAGCACCCATCGAGGACGCGATGCTTACCGAGCCCGACCTGGCCAGCACGCTGCTCAAAGTGGGCCACCACGGCAGCAACACATCCACGCGCCCCGAGTTCCTGGCGCGCGTGCATCCTCAGTGGGCCGTCATCTCCTGCGGCCTGCACAACCGCTACGGCCATCCCCGCGAAGACGTGCTCGCCGAACTCGAGTCCGCGGGCATCCACACCTTCAGCACCGATCTCGATGGCGCTACCTGCTTTCGTCTCGACGGGAAAAACGTAAGCGCGGAGCCCTTCTGCGGTCTGCCGCGCTAGAAACGCATACGCACGCCGAACTCGAACTGCCTGGGCCGCAGAAAATCCGTCGCGTTCACGTCGATGGGCTGTCCGAACTCCCGGCTTCCAGGCTTGAGTCCAGTGAGAAACGTGAGCGTTGGCAGACCGCCGGTTCTCGTACCCGACTCCATGTCGTAGCCAATGGTCTCCAACTGCGTCACGTTCTGGTGGTTGAAGAGATTGAAGCTCTGCACCAGCACTTCCAGCTCGCGCACCTCGCCCAGGTTGAACCGCTTTGCCAGCCGCAGGTCCGCCTTCCACGTGTTGGGATAGCGAAACGTGTTGCGCCCCACGCCATAGACGCGATTGTCGCCGCCGTAGCCGTTGATGCCGCGCTCCAGGCCCACAATCAATGCGCCGGATGACGTAAACTCGCGGGCCAGTGAATCCGCCGTGCGCATGGTGTAAGGCAGCCCGCTGCGAAATGCGCCGATGCCCGAAAGCCCCCAGCCATTCACCAGCATGCCCAGGCGCGAGTCCGCATGCCAGCGCGGCTGCCACAGCAGCGCCACAGTTGCGGAGTGACGCACATCCAGGTCGCTCGTGCCATACTCCCCGTGCAGGTCGGCGGGGTCCAGCACGCTGGGCTGCGCGGCAAGGCCCAGGCTATCCGGGTTCCAATCGAGCGCGTGGGCATAGGTGTAGCGCGCACGCACGGTCAGGCCATTGCGCGCCGTGTGTGCGAGATTCGCAAAAGCCGACTCATACGTCGCGTTCGCACCGCTGAAGCTCTCCGCGATCTGTGCGTAGTTGGCGTACAACCGCCCGCCATGTGCGGCATTGGGCCACGTTGCGTAAAACGGCACCGTGATCTGCGGTGTCCTGATCGGCCCCGAGCCATTGCCATCCACGACCTGATAGGTGATGGTCTTTGGATTTATGTTCGGGTCGATGTTCGCATCCAGCGTGAGCGGCAGACGCCGGCCCAGGCTCACCGCCGCGCCGGCCGTCACCTGCACGCGGCCGGGCATCGTCTCCTCAATGGAGGCCACGGCCTGGTGCACCTCGCCGTTGCGGAAGGCGGCCCCGAACTCCACGACCTCCGGCTTGATTGCCGTTGCCGGCGGACCTGCGAGCACATAGGGAAACGGCGGCGCGCCGCCTCCGTTCAGGTTGTCCGTGGACCGCAGAAAATAGCTCAGGTCGCCCCTGGGCGAGCCCGTGTGCGTCAGTGCCGTCTCCAGCGCCGCGTTGGGCGTGCGCGCAAAGTACATGCCATACCCCAGCCGCAGCACTGGCATGCGATTGCGCCCGCTGCCCCATGCAAGCCCCGCGCGCGGCCCCCACTCGCCGCCGAACGCGGGCATCTGCCCCGCCTGCGGCAGATCGGGATTCGCCGTCAGCGCCATGGGCGGCGGCGCCTGCTCCATCTCCCAGCGCAGCGCGGCAGAGAGCGTGATCTGCCTGCCCATACGCCGCTGCATGGTCGCAAAGGCAGCCCAGTCGTTGGTGCGCAGCCACCAGGTATCCGGCCCAATGGTCTGCGTGTAGTGCGCGTAGCACGGCAGGGAACCCAGCCCATGCAGCACGCCGTCTCCATCGCGCCACACGCGGCCGGTCTCATCGCAGTTGTGCTGGTTGTCAGGGTTGAGCTGCCCTTCGAGCCCGAACTTCGCAAACGCCAGTGCATCCGAGGCAAAGTTCTCCACGGTCGAATACGAATAGCTGCCGGTTTCGTTGCGCAGGTAGCTGGTTGTGTCCGTGGTGTGCCCCAGCTCCGCGCCCACGCTCAGCAGCAGCCGTCCGTGCGTCCACGCCAGTTGCTGCTGCGCCCGATACAGCCGTTCATCGGGATCGCTGCCCGGCCCGAACCGCGCCGGATTGCCGATGGTGAATCCATAGCGTGTGTCGACCGCGATCTGCGGCAGCCTGCCCCACGCATTCGCATCCAGCGACTGCTCGAACGCCGACGGCGCTGCCGGAAGCTCGGTGTGATTGTGCCGCCCGAACGAGCCCTGCGTGACCACGATCAGGTTCAGCGCAAGCGGCATCTCCCAGCGCGCCAGCAGCCACTGTTCGTTCGTGTGGCTCGCGCCGTAACTGTGCGTGCCAAAGGCCTCGGCCACGCGGGTCAGCCCGCCGTTCGGCGCATCCGTGTTTGCGCCTGTTCCCTCCAGAGTGAGCTGCCCCCGGCGCACGGTCATGTCCACGCGCCCGAACCCCGTCCAGCGCGCGCTGGTGCGCGGCGTCTGGCCCAGCAGGCCCGCCAGCGTCTCCAGCATGGTGGAGTAAGCCGCGATTCCTTCGTCCACCGGGTCGGCGCTGCCAAGGTCGAGCCGCGCCGCCAGCACCTGCATCGCATCGTTCGAGGGCTGTGCAAAGAAGCTCTCCGGGTGGCGCACAATCGAGAGTCCCGGATCGTTGCGCCCGCTGTCTTCCACCGAAGCGAACCAGTAGACATCGCTGCGCCCCATGCGTCCGCCCGCGCTTGCGCCGAACCGCGCCGCGCGATCCGGCGGCGTGTATGCGTCCGAGGTAAATGTGGGCACGACGCCCGGCGCTGCGTCCGCGCTCTTCCGCGTCCACTGGCTGAAGGGATTCTGCGCGGACCAGACCGTTTGCCGGTCGAAGAGAAACGCCTGCCCATGCACGCGGTCGCCGCCACGCTCCGTGGTGGCGCGCGCATGGCCGCCCAGCGAGCGGCCCGCCATCTCTTCCGCGTTGCCTGTCGCAGCCTGTACCTCGCGCAGCACCGCCGTGCCCGCGCCCGGCCCAATCAGCGCCGCACTCCGGCCGCGCCCGCCGCCGAAGGCCAGCCGCGTCGTCACGCCATCCACGGCAATCAACGCTGCCGCTTCGCGCCCGCCCGAGGGCCGGTCCTCCTGGCTGTCGTCCGGCGCGGCCGTGCGCGTATCCAGCACTGCCGGAGTCCACGCACCCTCGGCCAGCGGCAGATCCTCAAGCTGCCTGCCCGTGAACTTCGCGCTGACTGGCTGCCAGGGCGCGCCGTCTCCAATGGATGCAGCGAGAACAGCCCGCAGAGCCTGCGAACGGACTGTGAGAGCCGCCACGCGCACCAGGGCAAGCGCCGTGCCGCGCATGCTGCTCGCACTCTTCATGACGGCTACGGGCTGCAGCGTCATCGGCGCCGCAGTGCCGCGCACCTGCAGCCGCGCGGGCCCGGCGGCGGCATCCATCAACGCAGGAACAGCGGTTGCGTGTGCCGTTTCCGGCATCGGTTCTGCCGGAAATTCCGGCAGCTTCAACTCTGCCCGCTGTGCAGGAATGGCCCGCACCGCAGGCCGCATCCCTTCCAGAGCCTCACTGGGGATTGCGCTGTCCGCCGAGGCATGCTCCACCACCGGCCCGATGCCCGGAACCGGGAGCGGAATGAGAAGCGGAGCCGGGGGCTGGAAAGCCGCTGGCGCGAGAGGCTTTGGCTGCGGCTCGGCAACGCTGCTTTCGGCCGGCGCAGGCGCAAAGGCCAGCGCCGCCTGCACCCGCGCCTCGTGGCCGGCCACCACCACAATGCCATCCAGCTCGCCGCGGCCCAGCGCCCGCGCCTCGGCCACCAGCGAGTACTCGCCCGCGCCCAGATGGTCAAACCGGTACGCGCCGTTGCGCCCGGTCACGGCGCGCGCCTCCGCGCCGGTGGCCCGGTTGCGCACAATCACCGTCGCGCCATCCAGCGGGTGCGAGTAGAGATCGGTAATCCGCCCCGCCAGCGAACCCGCATCCACCTGCGCCCACACGGCCGCGGCCGCGCAGACCAGCGCCATTGCGCATGCAAACCAGTTGATCGGATTGATCCAGCGGCCTTCCGCCATCTCGGGCAGCCCTGCTCAAGGCAGATACCGGGAACCAGAGCGCTTCCCTCGCCCCGTCCCGCTCTTCTTGGCGGGTCCGGGCAGCTCACATCGGGGCCATGACGGTCTCTGGGCCGCGCGCCCGTGTTTCTCATGGAGAGAAGCTGAGCCGCATTGTACTGTACTTGGTGAAAGTAATCTGTAAATTCCAATTGGCTGATCCCGCCAGCCGCCAGCCCCGGAGCGTGCGCCCCAACCCGCCCTCCGGTACACTGAAAAGACGCCCGTTACCGCGCAAATCCGCCTGAGAGGCGGGCTGGATACCCCAATGTTCATTGATGAAGCAAAGATCCGCGTCAAAGCCGGCGACGGCGGCAACGGCTGCATGGCCTTCCGGCGCGAAAAGTTCGTGCCCCGCGGCGGCCCCTCCGGCGGCGACGGCGGCCGTGGCGGCGACGTGATCATGGAAGCCTCGCAGCGCCACAATACCCTGATCCACTTCCGCTACAACCCGGAGCACAAGGCCCAGCGCGGCGAACACGGCATGGGATCGAACTGCACCGGCCAGGACGGCGACTCGATCATTCTGCAAGTGCCTGTGGGCACTGCAGTTTACGACCAGGAAACCGGCGAGCTTGTCCACGACTTCAAGGAGCCGGACGAGCGGCTGGTCGTGGCCAAAGGCGGACGCGGCGGACGCGGCAACCAGCACTTTGCCACCAGCACCCACCAGGCGCCCCGCGAGCACGAACTGGGCCGCCCCGGTGAGGAGCGCCTCTACCGGCTGGAACTGAAGCTGCTGGCCGATGTGGGCCTGGTCGGTTACCCCAATGCGGGCAAGTCCACGCTGATCGCGCGCATCTCCGCCGCCAAGCCCAAGATTGCCGACTACCCCTTCACCACGCTGGAGCCGAACCTCGGCGTGGTGACCGTGGGCGAGGAGCCGGCGCTGCAGAGCTTTGTCGTGGCCGACGTGCCGGGGCTCATCGAAGGCGCGCATCTGGGCCAGGGACTGGGCGTGCAGTTTCTGCGCCACATCGAGCGCACCCGCGTGCTGGCGCATCTGGTCGATGTATCGGACGCCTCCGGCCGCCCCGATGCCGTCGAGGACTTCAAGGTTATCAACGCAGAGCTGGCCAGCTTCGGCAACGGGCTCGACGAGAAGCCGATGGTCGTAGTGGCGACGAAGATCGACGCCGCCAACCCCGAAAAGCTGAAGAAATTGAAAGCGCACGCCAAACGGCGCAAGCTCGACTTCTACGCCATCTCCGCCGTCACCGGCGAGGGCATCGAGGAGCTGAAGTGGGCGCTGGCGCGGGCGGTGCGGCCAGCCGCACGCTAGCCTGTTTCAGTAACCCGCTTCGCGGCCATGGCGAACGGCAAGAATGATCACTTCCTTGCCGTCGAAGTGGTACAGAGCGAGATATGCGCTTTGACCGAACTCAATCACCCATTCGCGAAATTCCGCCGCGAGTTCAGGAACTAACCTTCCACTTTCCGGGTGGTTTTCGAGCGCGCGCACTCCCTGGCGAATCGTTTGGATGGCGCGGCGGGCTGCATCGGGGCTTTTAGCGACGACAAATGCGTGCAGGCGACCAATGTCCTGAAGTGCTCTGGGCGACCACTTCAGCCGTGGCATTCGGGGGCCGCAGCCTCTTCGCCGCTCTCGAGTTTGGCAAGCCAGGCGTCGGCCTCTTCCGAGGTCAAATGGCGGCCATTTGCCTGATACTCCGACCACGCCGTGAGCGCGTCCTTGTGAAACTGCTCGCGCTGCTCGGCACGGTGGACATACTCCTCGACGGCCTCGTGCAGAATCCAATCCGCCGGGCGCTGCCGGGCGGCGGCCAGCCGCTGTACGCGGGCCTCAAGCTGCGGTTCGAGTTTCAGACTGGCTATCGATCGTGAAGACATGGTTGTCTCCGGCATCCTTGCAGCCATTCTAATGCAGTTTCACTTCGACAAAGTAGAATCCCGAATTGCAGCACAGACTTCATCTGCGCGGAACACACGCTCCCGCCGCAAACCGTAGAATAGAGAGTCCGCTGCTTTCACAACCAATCCGCGGCGACTCTCACGCAAAGGGCTGCACGATCATGTCGAACATTCTGGAACACCTGCCCACCGGCGAAAAGGTTGGCATCGCCTTCTCCGGCGGGCTGGATACGAGCGCCGCGCTGCACTGGATGAAGCAGAAAGGCGCGCGCCCCTATGCCTACACGGCCAACCTGGGCCAGCCCGACGAGAAGGACTACGACGAGATTCCGCGCAAGGCCCTCGAGTACGGCGCGGAGAAAGCGCGCCTGATCGACTGCCGCGCACAGCTCGTGCGCGAAGGCCTCGCCGCGCTGCAATCGGGCGCGTTCCACATCACCACGGCGGGCGTCGCCTACTTCAACACCACGCCCATCGGCCGCGCCGTGACCGGCACCATGCTGGTCGCCGCCATGAAGGAGGACGATGTCTCCATCTGGGGCGACGGCTCCACGTACAAGGGCAACGACATCGAGCGCTTCTACCGCTACGGCCTGCTGGTGAACCCCGAGCTGCGCGTCTACAAGCCGTGGCTCGACTCGGCGTTCATCGACGAGCTGGGCGG
>DASZRQ010000223.1:0-2319 GCA_035549115.1 Occallatibacter sp.
GGCACCTGATCGAGAACTTCTTCGCCAAGCTCAAGCAGTACCGCGCCATCGCCACTCGATACGACAAAACGGCTCGTAATTTCCTCGGTGCTATCTACGGCGCTGCCGCCGTCATCCTGCTCAATTGATGACACGCCCTAGCGCGCCTGGGCCTCTCCACGCGATCGGGTGGTGCACTTCAGAGTTGAATCCGCGGGTCATTGAACGGCAGCGCTTGCAAGAAAAACCCAATTCCGCCTATTCAGTCAATTGATGACAGGCCCTAGGTAATACTCCATGGATCTGGAGTGTCCTGTCCATGATCATGCAAGGTTCTGGCCACTAACCGATGGTTGGCTCAGGTGCCGCGTCTGCGGGCACTGTTTCCGGCCTGCAGCGCGAGCCTGGGTGCGGATTCCGGTGAAGGCTGAACACCGTAACGGTGCGGCCTGAACAGTATGCCGTTGTGAGGCTCACCGCTGTTATTGAACAAGCTGGGCTAGCAACCTGGCGTAGCGTGGCTCTGGATGATGTGAGTCGTCGGGTCCACGATATACCGCTCAAGACACGTATAGCCTATGTCCTGACCATTGCGGGGGTCTCAGGCATGTATACCACCGCCCCACGTGTACACCTGCTTGCCGTTAGGAAGGGCTTCGACCTTGAGTGGTTGACCCTTACTCACGATGAGATCGCTGACGTCGCGGCCGGTCCACTGAGCCATGGCCTGGTCATGGTTGGCGGCTCGCTGTCGGATGGCCGCGGCCCGCTGCTCCGGAGTCATGTGGGAAGACGTAGCGCAACCGGCCAGTAAAGCTATGGCTGCTAGCACTTCAAAGCGCCTCCACTCTTGCATGTACCCACTTCCCTCGGCACGTGATGCGGGAAGCGTGGAGGCGAGGTCGAATTCTTGGCAAGCGACCCGCAGCGCTACGGCTAGGGAATATGCCATCGGCCAGTCCGCGAGGACCCGATTAGCGCCGGTAGGTTGCTCAGTGCTCGCCGGAATCAATGTTCAGTCTGACGGGAATGCGCACCTGGAATGTCGTGCGACTGAGCACGGCCCAGAAGCGTCGCTTAATCGAGTGCCTCATGCTGGGCGTGCCGGTCTATCGTCAACGCTTCCAGCCGGTGTGCAGTGCTGCCACGGTCGAGAAGTTCTACCGTCCGTTGCGCTTGTTGCGCCTATGCCGAGCACTGGCGTGAGCCGTATACCGGAGCGCTGGAATGTGACGAAACCACGTTTGGCGGGCCCGCCACAGCAGGCGGGGATGGGTGCCGCTTGCAAGATGAGGGTGTCCGGGATCATCAAGCGCAACGGCCAAGTCAAGGCCATGCCCATCGCCCGGCACAAACACTTCCATCCTTTTATCTGGGCGAAGTTTGCTACCGCTTCGTGATAACACCTCCAGCCCTTGCGGGTGACGCCAACTTCCGAACTCCACCCACTTTTGATCCAGATTCATTAGCAATTATCCACAAAAAAAGCCGCCGCGGCCGTTCAGCTTCGCGCCCCCGCGGAGCGCCGGCGCCGAGGGTTTTGCACAGCATCACGGAGCTGTCAAGGCGGGCGGGGACTTGGTGGCAAATCCATGACCCCTCGCCAACGAGTCAACGCAACTTGTTGAATTGAAATGAAGTTTTTGGTTGGCTAAATTTTGACCAGTATGTGCCGAAGGCCGTCATCACGGGCCTGACACCCGCCTGCCCCCGGCCGATCCACAGACTTATCCACAGCATCTGTGGATAAACGAAAATTTCCCCGATGCAGAGGGACTTAATGGAAGATGCTGAGCCGGCCGGCAGCAATGGCCCGCCCAGGGCCGCCGCGACCGCGAATGTCCCGGGCCAATCGCGCAGCGGCGCGGGGGCGCCGCCGCCGGTTGCTACACTGGCCCGCCGCGAGGTGTCCATGCCTGCCGTCGTCCGCGTCGCCCTGCCGGTGCCCGTGCCCAGCCTGTTCGACTACCTGCCCGGCCCGGTGCCGCCGGCGCCGGGCAGCCGGGTGCTGGTGCCGTTCGGGCGCCGCCGCCTGGTCGGGGTGGTGGCGGACGTGCGCGACCATGCCGAGGTCGAGCCCGCCCGGCTCAAGCCGCTGCTGCGCGTGCTGGACGGGACGCCGCTGCTGGACGCCGAACTGCTCGCCAGCGTGGCCTGGGCCGCCGACTACTGGCTGGGCGCGCCCGGCGAGGCCTACGCCAACGCGCTGCCGCTGGCGCTGCGCGAAGCGAAGCCGCTGCCTCCGCTGGGCGAGGAGTGCTGGTCGCTCACCCTCGCCGGGCGCAGCGCGCTGGACGCCGGCAGCCGCCGCGGCGCCAGCCGCGCCCTGCTCGCCGAACT